>JAPLNA010000285.1 GCA_026693065.1 Planctomycetota bacterium | reverse complement strand
GGGTGTCGTCGGCCCCGACGATGGCCGGTTTGAGGGAGGCATCGTATCGCCGGGTCCAGATCGCCCGGGACACCGGCGAGGATCCGGCCATGGTGTACAGCGAACACACTCCGTCGGCCAGGACGGCCCCCAGCCCGCAGGGCAGGGCGCGGGCGGAGACGTACTGGCCGGAGGACCAGACGGCACGGAGCTTCCCCGTTCGCAGGTCCAGGCAGGCGGCTTTCTTCGCGGCGCATCCCTGCAACACAGCCAGGTCCCCGGCCATCTGCGGGGGGGCGTCGAACCCCAGGAGTTCCTTACTCAAGTCGACCCGCCAGGCAACCTTGCCATCGGACCCATCGAGGCAGAAGACTCGCCCGCCACGATTCTGCACGAGCAACCGGCCATTCGCCACGCTCATCGAGTGGATCTGCCCGCCGCACAGGGCCGCGATGTTGACCGGTTCCTTCCAGCGAGGTTTTCCGTCCGCGACGTCGAGAGCCATCGCCCACGTGCGGCTGGCCACCAGGACGCTCTGGCCGTCGGGGGCCAAGGCGCCCACGAGCGAGAAGCCGGGCGCTCCGTACATGTAATCCCGTAGTTCACCGGAACCAATAGGAACCTTGGTCTCCCAGCGGAGGGCCTTGTCGGCGTTCGGGGCAGCCGTGTCCAGCCAGATCAGCCGGTCGTCCCGGATCGCCAGCAGGTGGGTCCCCTGGCGAACTGCCTGCCATGCCTGGTCGCGGATGAAGTGGTAATCGCCCTCGAGGGTAAAGAGCGGCTCGACAGGCCCGGCGAGCGAGGCCTCCGGCCCCGGTGCGGGTGGCGCGGCGACCGGAGCCCTGCCGTCCAGATCTTCCAGCAGCGCCTTGAGGGGCATGTCATTCCGATTGAAGGCCACCGGCTCGCCCAGCGAGATACTCGCCGCCGTGCAAGCCTGCCGAATCTGTTGGGCGAGGATCCACCCCAACGGGCCGGCGCCGGTCCTTCGCGCGGCGATGACGGCCCGCCCGGCCAGGCTGGTCACTAGGGCGCGCGGCTCGGCCCGGTCTTCGGCGTCGGCGAGCAGTCCGTAGGCGCGATCCATCTCCCCCTCGTCGGGGGCCGGGGCGGCGGTTTGCCGGCGGACGATACACTCGGCCGCGGAGATCAGCGATCCAGGCACGTGCCTGCTGTTGGGCCATCGATCGCGGACGGCCAGCAGAGCGGTCAGGTCGTCGGCGGCGAGAGCCTTGGCGAGGGCCTGTTGGGCCTGGGCGTCCCAGGGGGCATAACAGGCCTGCCCATGCTCCTTCAGCAGGGGCGGCAGGAAGGTTACCATGGCCCACGCCAGCCCGTCGGTCATCTCGGGAACTTCCGGCGCCTGTGCGACGGCGGCGGCCCCGACCGGAACGTCGGCGATCGTCTGGCCCTGGAACGATTCGGCTAGGCGGTGGGCGGCCTCGACGGCCTGGCGGAGGGCCTCGAGCTTCTTGGGCTCGTCGCCGCCGGCTTGGGCGGCCTCCAGCCGCCGCGCCTTGGCCAGCCGCACCAGCATCTGCGCCTGCCGCGCCGGCGTGCCGGCGGCGTCGTAGGCCAATTGGAAGTCCGCGGCCATGTCGGAGGCCCGCTCTCGCCGGTCACCCCGGGCCACGTACGTCCGCATCTGCCATTCCCTGGCGGCATCGACCCACACGCCCGACTCGCCTCCGTGCTCGAGCACCGCCTTCAGGTCCGCCAGGGCCTCGTCGAATCGCCCGGCGTGGCAGGCGAGTTGGCCCCGCTCCAGCAGCACCTTGCAGCGGGCCTGGCCCCGCGCGCCGGCCAGGCGCCGGT
>JAPLNA010000284.1:2418-24021 GCA_026693065.1 Planctomycetota bacterium | reverse complement strand
TCCCGGGGCGCCCCGGGTCGGCGTCGGCGGCGGCGAGCACCTGGATGACGGCGGCCCCGGCGGCGCCGTCGGTCAGCGGCGACAGGACCTCTCGCGGCTCGCCCAGCCAGAGCAGGTCGCTGATGAGCACGCGGACCCCGCGGCGGCGCCACCCCGGCGGCATCAGCCGCAACGACTCCGGCAGCGAGGCCGTGGAGGTGAACGCGAGCCCCTCCCACGAGGGAACCTGGGGGCTGTGGTTGGGCAGGCGGGCGCAGCCCCGCCCGGCCAGCCACAGGCAGTGGGAGTACCCGGCGTTGTCGGCGGCGGCGGCCAGGGCGGCGGCCAGCCCGCAGGCGGCCCGGGCCTTGGCCGTTCCCGACAACGCCATCGACTTCGAGCCGTCCAGCAGAATGTCCAGGTGCGGGGTGACTTCCTCGCGGCAGCGTTTGACGACCCGCCGGTCCGTCCGCCCGTNNGGAGGTCGTCGCCGGGCTGATATTCACGGTGTTCCATGAATTCGAGACTCGCTCCCACGCCCCGCCCCAGCGCTCCGCCGGCGGCGCCGGTGAACGTCTGGCGCGGCGCGGCCAGGCGGAAGGGCATGCCCGCCCGCGCGCCGTCCCGGAGATACTCGCCGACCGGTTCATCCATGGGCCGACACGCCCTTCTCCTCCCGCGGCCCGGGGGCCAGCGGGCGGAACTGTTCGATCTGCCTCACCAGCCACGGGGCATTCGCCAGCGTGATCATGATCGCCCACACGATCCCCAGCGCGAAGGAGGGCATGGAGTCCTGGCTGTGCCCCGGTCGCGACCCGGGGAACACCAGCCGCCGCAGCAGCCCGCCCGTCATGGCGTAGCAGTAGCAGAACAGCAGGAAGCAGAACATCTGGACGAGGGCGTCTCCCATGTAGTCGCGGGAATAGTAACTCGCGTGCGGCGGGAAGATCGCATGGCAGATCAGGCCGGCCAGGAGGGTTCCGGCCGAGAACAGGGCGCACCAGGCGATGCCGCCGGCGGCGCCGGTGATGAAGGGGAAGGCCAGGACTCGCAGCGGCCCGGAGGAGGGGATCGCCCGGCGGATGCGGGGGCCCAGTTCATCCCGCTCGCCGACGGCCACGAAGAGCGACGCCCCCAGGACCACGCTGCACAGGTAGAGCCAGGCCCGGCCGGGCCCGTCCTCATAGCCCGACCCGATGTAGACTCCCCATGCGATCGCCGCGGCCAACCCCGCCGCCCAGACCGCCGCCAGGTAGATCCGGATCGCCATGCCGCGGTTGCTCGAGCGGGGGCTCAGAAGGGCCACCGTCATCACGTACATCAGCCCCAGGGCCGCCAGGGCCACCCCCGCGAACGTCGCCATCGCGGGCCAGAACTCCCGATCGGATAGATTTCGGGCGAAACCGAATCGTACCTCCTCCCCGGAGATGGCGACCATGATGCTGAAGAGGGTACCCAGCGCCCCCAGGAGCACCAGGCCCAGAAGCGCGCGGACGACGCGCCCGACCGGCATGGCCGCCAGGAACAGGGCGAACATGACGGACTCGGCGGTGGCCCCCAGGGCCAGCACCAGGAGAAAAAAGATCGTCGGCAGGTCGATCCCGCGAAGCAGGTACGTGAACGTCATGAAGGGCATGCACGCTCCGAAGATCGTCATCGCCAGCACCATGGCGGCGGTGAACTTACCGCGAACGATCGCCCCGGCCCGGATGGTGGTGATGAACAACAGATCGCCCCCGTCCTCGCCGTGTTCGCTGCTCAGCCGGAGGGCCGAGTAGATCGGCAGGAATCCGATGCACGCCGCCAGCAGGATCACGTTCAGGACGAAAAAGATGTTCTGTCCGGACTGGGCGCCGCCGTGGAGGTCCTGCGAGATCGCCCCCGACATCACGGCGATCACGTCGATCAGCAGGAAGCCCAGCAGCATGACGATGACGAAGCGGCTCTGGACGGCCTGGCGAAGCTCCTTCACGACGATCGGGTTGAGCCGGTCGTCCGCGGCGTCGAGGATTCGCGTCAGAAGGCTCATTGCACCTCCCCTTTCGTGACGGACATGAAGACCTGTTCGAGGTTGTTCCGCTGCTGGTGGAAGTCGGCGACGCGGAAGCCGCGTTGCAGGATCGCCCCGAGCAGGTCGGCGCAGTGTTCGTCGTCGCCGTCGACGTGCACTTCGATCTGCCCGCCGGAGGGCCTGGCCGCCGTCACGCGGGGCATCTCCAGCAGGGCCTGGCAGAGCGGTTCGACGGGCCCCAGCGGGCGAACCAGCACGATGCGGCGCCCGTCGGTGACGAGGATTTCGTCGAGCCGCCCGGCCCGCAGGAGCTTGCCCCGTTCGATCAGGACGGCCCCGTCGCAGATCTCCGACAGTTCCGTCAGGATGTGCGAGCTGATGAGGATCGCCTTGCCCCGGTCGGCCAGGGCGCGGAGCAGCTCGCGCAGTTCGACGCGGGCGCGGGGGTCCAGTCCGGCGGCCGGCTCGTCCAGCACGAGAACCGCCGGGTCGTGAACGATCGCCCGCGCCAGGCTCACCCGCTGCTTCATCCCCTTGGACAACGCCCGCAGCATCTTGTCGCGGATGCCCATCAGGTTGGTGAAGTCCTCGACGCCCTCGACGACCTGCTTGCGTTTTCGCCCGCGGATGCCGTACGCCCGGGCGAAGAAGTCCAGGTACTCGTGCACGCTGATGTCCCGGTGCACGGGCAGGCTGTCGGGCATGAAGCCCACCAGATGGCGGACCTGCTCGGGCTCCTGCACCACGGAAACCCCCTGCACGAAGGCGTCGCCGGCGGTAGGTTCGTCGAGGGTGGCCAGGATCCGCATCGTCGTGGTCTTGCCCGCGCCGTTGGGCCCGACAAACCCGAAGATGTGCCCGGCGGCGAACTCGAACGAAATCCCGTCCACCGCTCGCGTCGGGCCGAAATGACGCTTCAACTGGACTACCTTAACCACCATGCGCGTCCCTCTTCATGATCCCGTAGACCACCGCCTGCCCTCGCCGTGACTGGGTTTTGGCCAACCCCGCCGTCAGGAACGGGCAGTTCTCCATCACCGCGACGTAGCAGCCGGGGCGGAGAAACCCCGCCGGCTCGCGCGCTATCGCCGCCGTCTGATTCAGCCAGCTCTCCGCGTACACCTTGCGGAGGCCCCCCTCGCCGCCGCGGGCCTTGAGCCCCGTGGACGAAAGCCTGCTCTCGGCGGCCTCGGCGAGGCCCTCCGCCCGCCAGATCCGCCCCGACGCGTCGGCCAGGTACAGTTCCTTGATCGCCCCGCCCAGGGCGTTTCCGACGACCGGCGTGCCGTCGGCTTCGTACCGCACGGTCAGCCGTTCGCGCCGCGTCTGGCTGTCCCGCACGCGGAAGACCGCCGGTACGCGGGCGGAGACCCACCCGGCCGCCAGGTGCTGCCCGCTCGTCAGGTCGACCGTCCGGGCCGAGCCCGAGCCCCGGTCGCCCCGGCGGTATCCGTAGTACTCGTCAACGAGCCCCTCGGGCGAGAGCTCGGTGGTGGCGTCGAAACGCAGCCCGTCGCCGGGGGTCAGCGGGGCGTAGTAGCCCGTCCACCCGATCGTGGTCGCCCGGGCCTCCGATTCGTCCAGGACGGTCACCACGTCGCTGCGGACGTGGGCGTACCAGCCCTCCGAGAACAGCGAATACCCGAACACCGCCGCGCACGTCAGGAGGGAGACGGCGGGGATGATCCACAGCATCCAGATCCGCCGCTTCCATCGCGACAGGAGCACAAGGTTCACAGGCCCGATCAGGATGGCGAAGAGGATCATCAGGACGCTCAGCCCGCGAACGGGGATCTTCGTGCCCTCGGTGACCGGAAACGCCGAGTCGACCTCGTCGGCGTCCAAGGGCCGCTGCCAGGGATGGCTCCACGTTTGCGCCTCCACGCGGGTATCGTTACGGAGGACAGCGACGGCAACGCCAAACCCCAGGTAGGCAATGCCCGAGGCCGGTTGATCTTCCGGGCGGAACCGTTCGGGCAGGCGGTCGGCGGCGATCAACAGCGCGCCCCCACACTCGACGTACTGCCGCAGGGCGTTCTGGGTCTGGCTGGACATCTCCGCCACGTCGTTGTCGGAAACCAGCACGCCGTCGAATCGCGAGTACCCCAGCCAGTCGGTGGACCACTCGGCCGGCCCGCTTTCAGCGGCCACCCGGGTCGCCGTAGCCGGCGACATACAGGCCACCGCGACCGGTGAGGCCGCCACCCGCCGGCTGACCAGGACGCGGCAGGGCGACGGATCGGAGGATGAGCGGTAGCCGTAGGACCGCGAGCGGCTGGCCAGATTCACGCGTTGCCGTCGACGGCAACGGCGAGCCCGTCGCCGGACAACTCCAGGTAGGGCTGGAACAGCGACACGGTCGCCGCCGTCCGGGGCGCCACGCGGACCTGCCGGGAAAGGCGGGCGATGATGTCTCCGCGGCGGCCGAAAGGTTCGGCCGGGGCCCTCAGGTCCACCACGTGCTCGCGCGAGGGCGAGTCGTTGGTCACGCGAATGCGGTACTCGACGTATCCGTGGCCGGTATCGTCCCTGTCGGGGTCGGGCAGGATCTGGACGGAGACCTCGCCGTATCGGACGGTCGCCCGCGCCTGGGCGGGCCAGCTCGCCGCCGCCACCGCGCACGCCGCGATCGCCGCCCACGCAGGGCCGGCGCCTCGAACACTCGGGCGATTCATGCTGGCCCTCCCGCCCCGCCGGTCAGGGCCACGTCGGGCGGCAGGTTCATGCCGGTTTCGTCCACGCCGGCCAGCAGGGCCTCGACGACGGCGTGCGGGCCCACGCGGTCGAACCGGGCGGTGTAGTTGAGGATGAGGCGGTGATTGAGGACGGGCTCAGCAACGGCGCGGACGTCCTCGAAACCGACGCTGGGCCTGCCCGCCAGCAGGGCCATCGCCCGCGAGGCCTCGGCCAGGGCGATCGCCGCCCGAGGCGAGCCGCCGTAGGAGACGTATTTCCGCACGATGTCGGGGGCCTCGGCCCCGTCGGCGTGCGAGGCCGCTACCAGCCGCGCGATGTACCGGCAGACCGCCCGGGGCAGGTAGATGCGGTCCATCACCGCCAGCACGCCGGCCAGTTGCTCCGGCGAGACGCGGACGGAGGCCGGCGGCGGCTCGCCGCGGCGACGCGTGGTGATGATCCGCTCGAGCACGTCGACGTCGGCCTGCGAGACGTTGAGCTTGAAGAGGAAGCGGTCCAACTGCGCCTCGGGCAGCGGGTACGTGCCCTCCAACTCGATGGGGTTCTGCGAGGCCATCACGAAGAACGGATCGGGCAGGGCGCGGGTGGCGCCCATCAACGTCACCGACCGCTCCTGCATCGCCTCCAGCAGGGCCGACTGCGTCTTGGGGCTGGCGCGGTTGATCTCGTCGGCCAGCAGGATGTTCGTGAAGACGGGCCCGGGCTGGAACGTCATCTCGCGGCGCCCGTCGGAGGACCCCTGGAGGATGTGCGAGCCGAGGATGTCCGAGGGCATCAGGTCGGGGGTGAATTGCACGCGGCGGAATTGCAGGTTGAGGATCTCGCCCAGCGCGCGAATCAGAGCGGTCTTGCCCACGCCAGGCAGCCCTTCCAGCAGCACGTGCCCGCGGCTGACGATACCCGCCAGCACCAGCCGGTGCAGGGCGGTCCGCCCCAGCAGAATGGCGTCCAGTTGTTCCAGGGCCCCGGTCATGATCGCGACGGCGGGCGCCAGTTGCGGCGGCGACAGTATCTCTTCTTGCCCTTGCCGATTCTCCATGGCTGCCGACTCCTGTTCTCCCTTGTACGCCCCGGCGTGCCCGTCAGGGCGTGGTCCTGTCGAAATACCGCTCGACCGCGCCGCGGTGCCTGGGGAGGATGTTCTGGACGTTGGCGGCGCCTCCGCCGGCCTGCGCGCCGCCCAAGGCGCCCCCGCTTCCAGCGGCCGGGCCCGTCGGTTTGGCGTGCTCGCCCAGGCTGATTCCCACTCGCTTGCTCTCCCGCAACGAGGCCGCCGCCCCGGGCGGCAGCGATTGTTCCTTGAAGGCCTCCCCCGCCGGTTCGGTGCCCTTGGTCCACGTCATGGCCGCGTCGCCGCGTCCTCTGGTGGGGGCGCCGCGGCCGGGGGCGCCCGCGGAGGCGTCGTCCAGCATTTGCGTCAGCGAGGCCGCCCCCTCTTGCCCCACACCCTCGCCCGAATCGCCGTCGGAGCCCTCATCAACTCCCGCGCTGCCACGAGCCAGCATCTCGCCGAGCTTCTGGGCGTCCACTTCGCCCGCGCCGGTGCAGGCGGAGAGGCTCTCGGCGTCGACGAGCCCGGCCTCCGCCAGAGCCGCCATGCTCTGACAGGCCGAGTCCTTCGCCTCCGACATCGCCTTGGTCAACTGCGCCACTTGCTCGGGCGACAACTTGCCGCTGCTGCACGCCTGCGACAACTCTCGCGACAGGGCCTGCTGAAGATCCGGATTGTCCTTAGCGGCCTGGTTGGCGAGCTTGGCCAGTTCGCCCATGGCCTCGGCGAGCTGCTGGGCGTCCATGCCTCCGCCGGCCTGCTGGAGGGCCTTGCCCAGGGCCTCGCATCGCCCGGCCTGCTCGGCCTGACGCGTCCGCTCCTGGGCGGCGGCCTTGGCTGCCGAGGCCACCGTTTCTTCCACGTGGTCCAGGGCCTGCCAGGCCTTGACCGGGTCGGCCACGGCGGCCTCCTTGCTCACCGCCGCCAGCTTTTCCTTGAGCGACTCGGCCTGCCTGGCCTCCATCACGCGTTCTTTGGCCAGGGCGTCGATCTCGCGCGAGAGCTGGCCGACCTGGCGTTCGACGGGGATGGCCGGCGGCTGGGCCGGGGCCACGTAGCGGTCGGGCAGCAGGAGGCAGGCGGCGACGAACGCCGCCGACACGGCCAGCACGCCCACCGGGCGGGCGAACCGCCACCGCACCGCCGGGGCGCGGACGGGGCCGATCCGCCCCTGCCAGTCGCCCACGTCGGTCTCACCGGAGGCCATCAGGAGCCCGCCGTGCCCGCCCATGGCGTCGAGGGCGGCCCGGAACGCCGATTCGGCCGGCACGCTCGCCCGCGAAAACACCCACCCGGCCGCCAGGGCCGGAACCCCGCCCGCCAGGCCCCACAACAGAAACCCGCGGTCCACGCCCGCCCATTGTCGAAGGACCAACACCCCCAGGCCCCACAGGAAGCACCAACCAATGAGGAACATCAGCCCCTTTCGGACGGCCAAGACCGCCGCCATGCGACGGCGCAGCCCGCGAACTTGCTTTATCCCGTAAGCGCCCATTCGGCCCTGCCAATTGGAAAGGCATCCATTAATATGATGGCCTCGGCCCGGGCCGATGTCAAGCCTCGCCCCCTTCGCCCCCTTCCGGGACCGGGCCGGGTGCCGTGGTTCGCGGCGCAGCCGCAACCACGATCCCTCGATCGTCGATGACGTCTTGACGTGGTTGCGGCTGCGCCGCGAACCACGGCACCCACCACTACTTCCCCGGCCCGGGGGCCTCGGGCTGGAGGATCATCAGGTCGCCGGCGGAGTCCGTCCCGCCCACGCCCTTGAGGCTCGCCCGCAGCACGTACCGGGCCTGGGGAGTCACGGCGGGTAACTTCAGGCGGTAGGTGATGTCCGTTTTGTCGAATCCGCTGTAGCCCTTGTGGGTGTCGCGGGCGATTTCCTTGCCGTTCTCGATCAGGGCGGCCCACTCGATCTCCGCCGCGTGACTGCCCGCCCGGTAGATGAACGTCGCCTCGTACTGCCCGGGCCTGACGACCAGCCTGGTGATGTCCCACTCGAGCGGCTTGAACTGGGCGGCGATCTTGCCCGGTTCCCATCGCCCGGCATTGGTTCCCCACGAGAGGCCCTTGGCGTCGGGGTTGTACTTGACGCCCATGACGTCCAGCCGCCGGTACTGCCCGGCCATCCGGGCGGAGAAATCGTCCCAGTTCCGCGCTTCGGCCGGCGACCAGCCCACCTCGGCCAGGGCGCACAGGCGCGGGAAGCCCTGGAAGTCCAGCCGGGCCGTGTTCGGGATGTTCTCGCCCCACAGGTTGCCCTCCAGCCCCAGGACGTGCCGGCGGCGTTCGGGCTTGAGCCCCGTGGGCATGGGGTCGTAGAAGTAGATCCTCGGCAGGGGGATGGCGTCGTACCCGTAGTCGAAGTAGCAGTCGCTGGTGGGCGACATGATCACGTCGTGCCCGCCGGCGGCGGCCCGGGTCCCGTCGTCCATGCCGTGCCAGGCCTGCACCACCGCCGTCTGGGCCAGGCCCCCGTCGAGGATCTCGTCCCACCCGATCAGCCGCCGGTTGTGCTTCTGCAGGAACTCGTCGAAATGCCGGACAAACCAGCCCTGCAGCTCGTGTTCGTTCTTCAACCCGTTCGCCTTGATGCGGGCCTGGCACTTGGGGCACTTCTGCCAGCGATCCTTGGGGACCTCGTCGGCCCCGATGTGAACGTACGGGCCGGGGAACAGGCTTATCACTTCCGTCAGCACGTTCTCGAGGAACGCGAGGACCTCGTCGTTGCCGGGGCAATAGACGTCGTCGTAGACGCCCCACCGGGTTCCGACGGCGTACCCTTCGCCCCGGCAGCCCAGGGGCGGATACGCCGCCAGGGCCGCCTGGGCGTGGCCGGGCATCTCGATCTCGGGCACGATCAGCACGTGGCGGCTCTGGGCGTACTGGACGATCTCCCGGATGTCGGCCTGGGTATAGAAGCCGCCCTCGCGATTGGCCCCGCGCCAGGCGCCGACCTCGGTGAGCTTCGGGTACTTCTTGATCTCCACCCGCCAGCCCTGGTCGTCCGTCAGGTGCCAGTGCAGGCGGTTGAGTTTGTAGAACGCCATCAGGTCGATCTGCCGCTTGATGACGTCCTTGCCCAGGAAGTGTCTGGCCTCGTCGATCAGGCAGCCGCGCCAGGCGAATCGCGGCTGGTCTTCGATCTTGACGCAGGGGATGGTCCATTCGACCCCCGCGGCTTTTTGCGAGCTTTCGATCTGGGGCGGGAGCAGTTGGCGGATCGTCTGGCAGGCGTAGAACACGCCGGCCCGCCCGCCGCCCCGGACGCTGATCCCGCCGGGGGAGACCGACAGTTCGTAGCCCTCCTCGGACAGCGACGGCGAGGCCGCGACAGCCAGCGCAATGACATTCGCCCCGGCGGCGCCCTCGCGGGCCGTCAGGGCATACCCCGTCGCCGGCGCCAGCCTCGCCGCCAGCCACTGGGCCGCCGCCTTGGACTGGCGGTCATACACAATCGCCGTGTCGGCCTTGAGGGTGAACTGGCCCTGCCCGGGCAGGACCTTCTGCGGTTGGGGAACGACGGCTATCATGGGAGCCTCCGGCGACGCGGCCAGGCCTGGCGCCGCGATGGACAAGACCAGCAATAACGCAACACGCATGCGGCCAGACACCTTGCTCGAAACTCTTGGGGGCATCTCCTCCGTCCTTTCATCAGCGACTCTAGTCGGGTTCGAATGACACGCGCGGGTTCATCGCGGACCCCGCGGCCGGGCTGACTCGAATCTTGTAGATCTGCACGAACGCCCACCGGGCCAGCGCAGGCCGGGGGCAGTGCCGCCACGGCTCGATCGCCTGGTCGGACAGTTCCTCCGCCCGGTGAGTCTGCAACTGGACCAGGGCGGCCTCGGACAGCGGGTCGGGCGCGAAGCCGGCCAGGCGGACCAGGGCGGCCACCCAGGCCTTTTCGTCGGCGGCGTGGGCCTGGGCGCCGGCGGGCAGGGCGCCGGCGTCGACGGCGGCCTTCAGGAGCGCCTCTCGCGGCGAGGCGGGCCCGGCGGCGACCTTCTGACGCCACTGGCCTTGCAGGGCCTTCCACGCCTCGACGTCAAACGCGCCGGGCGGGACGACCACCTGCCCGGTCAGGCGGGTCAGCCGCCTCGCCCCCCGCATCCGGTGCCACCAGGCCTTATGGCCCAGTTCGTCCACCGCCTGGGCGATCGCCTGCTTCCACCAGGCCTCCGGCCCGGCCTCGCGGTTGGCCGACCACCACGCCGACCAGCGGGCCTTCAGCTCCTGCAAGTCGGCGGCCTGGTCGGCAAACTGGACGAAGCAGCACATCTCAAGGGACTCCTCGGCCGCACACAGGCGGCTGAACATGGGCGGGCTGTTGCGTGGATCATATTCCTGCACGGTCGCCGAAGCCAGCATCGTCACCGGTAAATGGTTGCCCAGCCGAACCGTCGCGACGAGGGCCCCATCGTCGCTCACTCGCAGATCGGACAGATCGACGACCGGCCCGGAGGCTTCGGCGGGCCTGGATTCCGCCGTCGCCGGTTGCGAGGCCGCCGGCGGCGGGGCCAACGCTCGCCCGACGGGGAATCGCCTCGCCTGGGCCTCCAGCAGGTCCTCCGCCGCCACGCCCAGGGCGGACTCCCACGGCAGCAGCCGCGTCCGCACCGGATCGCCGGCGGCGGCGGCGAATATTCCACGGTCGTAGTACATCCCCCCTCGCGATTGCGTGGCCTCGCGCCCGGCGTCGATAATCCGCAGCCGGAACTGGCGGATGGTCCGCAGCGAGACCGCGCGGTCGATGTCCGCCCGCGCCGCCTCGCTGCCGGCCAGGCGGAGCACGCACCCCAGCCGCACGCGAAGGTCGAAGTCCTTCTGGGTCTTCCAGGCCTGTTCGATCGCCCCGGCGGCCGCGGGCCCCCGCAGCGCCAACAGGGCCCAGGCGGCCTCGACGCATACCTCGTCGGAGGCAAGGGCCTTGGCCACCACGTCGGCCAGGGGCTCGACCTGCCAATATGCCGCCAGCCGCATCCCGGCCGCCCGGACTGCCGGAGAGGAATCCGCCAGGAGCGGCTCGAGGGCCTTGCCCACCGCGCCCGCGTCCAGATACAACCCCACCGGCAACAACTCGCTTTGGCTCCTTAACCCGTAGTGGTCCTCGGGCGCTCCGGCCAGGAAATCCGGCGGTAACATGGCGGCCATGTCCGCGGAGCCGCGGCCCATGCTCCGGGCCATATCGAAGCGGAAGCGACGACTCATGCCATTCTGAATGTTCTCCTCCCCGTTCCGCCCGCGAGCGGCGGAGTCTTTCGCCGTTTGCACGGCGGCCTTCAGGTAGTTCTCCATGAACTCCCGGGCCGGCGCCAGCGTCCATCGGCTCGGGTGCTTCGCCGCGGGGGCGCCCCACGGGGGCAAGAGGGCCAGGCGGTCGATCGTCTCATCGACCGCCGGTTGCGAGGCCACCGCCGGTTGCGAGGCCGCCGGCGCCGTCGTCGCACCGGGGGTCTTCTGTCTCGCCCGTCTCAGGGCGAACGGGATCGTCCATCGCTCGCCGAAGACCTCGGCGATTCGGCCGGCCAGCAGATCCTGCCCGCCTTCCTGCTCGATGGCGGCGATCGCCAGGTCGCCATAGGTCTGCCCCATGTTCGAGTTGAAGGATCGATTCTCATCCGACGCCCGCGCCTCCATCACCTTGCGGGCCTGGGCCGGGGCCGCCATCACCAGCAGCCCGAAGGTCGCCGTGTTGACGGCCTCGTGCTCATAGTCTCTGGCTTTGGCGGCCTTGACCGCCTCGGCGAGGGCCTTGGCGTCCTCGGCCTTCACGCACAGCCGGAGCGCCCGCAACGCGATCGACTGCCGGGCGGTGCCGGCGTGTTTGGCGCCGGTAGCGGCCTCGAGAAGGGCCTTACGCCCCTCGGGGGAATTCCACTCGATGGCGGCCACCGCCGCCGCCAGAACGCCCGGCGAACTGTCCGGGCCGATCCGCTTGAGCACCTGCGCGTCCGGCTGGGCGGGCGACCAGGCCAACGCCGTGGACAGTTCCATCATGGGGTAGGACGGGTCGCGATTGCCCCTTTCCTCCCGGCCCGAGCCGAGCAAGCCGCCGAGAAAGCCCCCGGACCCGCCGTCCAATTGGGAAGCCTGGTTGATGTACCGCAGCAGATCGCCCGGCGGCGGTTTTTCGATCCAGCCGCGGGACACCAGCGTGTTCCACGTGGCGTTGTCCGTCCGGGCCGAGGCCAGCAGCTTCGCCACCAGGGCCTTGCCTCCGGGGACCTGCTCGACCTCCGATCGCGCCGGCATGATCAAAAACAACCCGATCGTATTGCCCGAAAGCACCGCCGCACGGAGCAGCAGTCGCCGGTCGGCCGCCCACAGCCGGTCGCGAACGATCGAGTAGGACGGGTCGTACGAACGGACCGCCGCGCACAGCGCCAACTCCTTGGCCGTGACTCCGCCGGTGGGACTGGTCAGGGCGTCGGCGACCTTCTTCCGCAGGGCCTCGGGCAAGGGGCCCTCGTACTGGGCCGCCATCCGCAGGGCCGTCGTCACCGTCGGGATCGTCGCCGGGTCGATCCGCGTCAACTCCGCCGGCCATCGCTGCCCGACGGCCTCGGAGGCCAGGTACGCCGTCAACGGGTCCTTCAGCCGCATGGCCGCGAGCATGACCTCTCGCTGGGCGTCGTCGGCCGGGGCGGCGGGGTTGCCCGCCAGGTACAGCGCCAGCCCGCGGCAGGCGGCGGCGGCAACGTTGGCGCGGGGATCCTTCAGATACGCCCCGACGGCCGAGGGGGCGTCCGACCAGTCGCCGGCGGCATTGAGGAGGTTGACCAACTCCGGCTCGGTCAATTTGTCCATCGCCGGGCGGCTCTGCGGGCGGGCCGCCGTCAACGCCCCCGCCATCGCGGCCAGGCATTCCTGCGAACCCATCCGGGGCGAGGAAAGCTTCAGCATCACGGGCAGGTCCTTCTCCGACACCGACTCGGCCGCCCGATCGATCACCACCTGCTGCATGGCGCCGTTCAACTCGCCCAGCACGGGGAGGAACTGGGTGCGAAGGGCCTCGGCGGGCAGCCAGGCCCCCAGCGTGTTCCAGTCCACCGCCGTGCGCCCGGGCGTCTTGGCCGCCGCCAGCAGCCTGGCGATCATCTCGGGGGAGGGGACGGTGTGGGACTGCGTCAGGGCGTAGACGGCGTTGCCCTGGCGGTCGCCCTTGCCCTCCAGCATCTCCCGCAGGAGAGGCAACCCCTCGGCCGGATGGCTCTTCGCCAGTTCCACCACCACCTGGGCGGCCTCGCTTGAGGCGGCGATCTTCTTGTCCTTGAGCAACCGCTGCACCAGCGGCAGCGCCGACGGGTCCGGCAGGCTCGCCAGCACCTTCAGAAGCGTGCCAAGCTGATACGACGACTTATTCTTCTCGATCGCCCAGGCGAGGTACTTCACCGGCCCCGGGCCGGGCATCCCGGTGAGCTCCTCCCCCAACTGCGTGATGTCGTACTCGTCCCCGCGTCGATCCTTGAAGCTCTCGATCACGGCGGCGACGGCCTTCTCATCTCCCGACCGCATCAGCGCGCGGTACAGGTTGCGATTCTCGTAGTAACTGGCCCCCGAGACCAGGCCGATCAGCGTGGGGGTGAAGCGGGGATCCCGGGCGTTGCCCATGATCTCGATGGCCCGCTGCCGGGTCTCGGGGTTCTTGGCCTCGGCGGCCACGTCGTACGCGTCCAGAAACGCCTTGGGCTCTTCCGTGATGCCCGCCATCGCCGTCCGCCGCAGGGCCAGGTCCTTCGAGGCCAGCCCCGCCCGCAGTTGTTGGCGGACGGGCTCGGAGGTATCGGCCCCGGCGCGGAAGAGAATCGCCGCGGCCAGCATGCGAACGGATTCCTCGGGCCTCTTGAGAGCCTCGCCCAGGGCCGCCTTCACCGCCGCGGACAGTTCCTTCTTCGCCGCGGGGGCCTCCGCGCCGGGGTCCACAACCCGCTCCGATTCGCGGCGGTAGCCCGTCACGGCCGTCTCCATCGAGTCGTCGAACCGCTCGCGGGCCACCACCCCCATCGCCAGGCGGAGCACCTCGGCACGCTTGTGTCTCAAGGCCGCCTGCTGCAGCGCCGCGAAACTCGGGTCGTTGTAGGTGTACTCGGCCAGGAACGCGCGGGCGGCCCGGGGCTCGGACTCCGAGGCGATCACCCGGGCGGCCAGGTCCGCCGGGAGGCGAACCTCCCTCGCGTGCTGTTCGACCATCTTCCACGCGGCCTCCGACGCGGCCTCCAGGGCCCCGTCCGTCGTCTCCAGCAGGGGCCACACCGTCGGCACCAGCGCCTCCGACTGCGACTGCCGCCCCATCAACGGGATGATCTTCGCCCACTGCCCCCGCATCGTCGGGTCTTCCATCGCCCGGCGGAGGTACGAGTCTGCCGAGCCGGTCTTGGTGTAGTGCGTCATCAGGGCCAGCACTTCCGTCCGCCGGGCCGGCTCGCCGGCCGCGTCGTAACGCCGCTGAAGTTCCTCGGCCCCGGGGGCGTACTCCAACTCGCCCAGGGCGGTGAAGCCCGCGTCCTCACTCAGTGTGCCCTCCCGGACCATCCGGAGGAGTTTCTGGGCCGCCTGCGAATACCGCCACTGGCCCACCAGCCGGGCCGCCATCGCGCGAACGTACGCGTCCGGGTCCTCCAGCAGGGCCGCCACCTTCGCCGGCGCCTCCCCCCGATGCTCCGAATCCACCGCCTTGGCCAGCGCCTCCAGCACCGCCGCCCGGATCCGCCACTGCGGATCGTTCAGTAGGGGCAGGAGGAGGGAGACGGCGTCGGGGTCCCGCGTGAACCCCATGGCCTTGACGGCCATCGCCCGCACCTCCGTCGACTCATCCCCCAGCAGTTCGCTCATCTTCCGCGAACTCACCGTGCCCATCTTCGCCATCGCCCCGATGGCCAGCATGCGGGTGTTGCGGTCCGGGTCGCCCAGGGCGGCCTCCAGCAGGGCCATCACCTTCTGCCTCTGCCGCCCCAGCTTGCCGGGCCGAGGCCTGTCGTCCTCGGAAGACAGGCCCACGAGGCCGTCGACCGCCTGCTGGCGGAGGTAGATCTGGGGATCGGCCAGGCACTCGCCCAGGAAGGCCACCGCGTCGGCCTGGCCCGACTTGACCACCGCCTCCACCATCGCCGCCCGGGCCGTCGCGTCCGTCCCGCTCATCACCCCCACCAGCGTCGGATGGGCCTTCAGCAATCCCGCCGAACACGCCAGCCGCCACCGCAACCGCCCGGCCATCCGAGTGGCCCGCTGGCGCAACTCGAAGTTCTCCGCCGTTTCGGCCAGCTTGAGCGGCACCATCGACACCGCCCCCAACTTCGCCAACTCCGTCTCGATCTCCTCGAGCTTCTCCGGGGGCGCCTGGGCGACCCGGGCGACGAGGGCGTCGGCCTGCTCCCGCTGCTTCTGCCTGGCCCGCAGATCCTTCGTGGGCGTGCTCCCCGGCCCCGGCGCGGGCGGAGGGGGCTCGAGCGCCTCGGGCAGGTCCGGATAGTTCTCCAACAGCATCCCCCACATGCCCGGATCGGCCTGCGCCTGCTTCAACATGTTCCTCGTTGACCGTACGTCGCTGTGCATGGCGGCGGCGGCCCGCTTGACCGCCTCCTCCGACAGCGCCCCGGCCGGCATGGTCGCCGGCGCCGGCCGGCTGCCCGGCCGGCTGGCGGCCGGCCCCGTGTCGTCTTCGGCCCCCTCGTCGCTCGCGGGCCTCAGACCGTCGGGGTCGGGAATGATTATCGGGAGGTCCCCGTCTCGCACGTCGGCCCCGACAAATGCCGCCCCCAACAATATCACCAGCATCGCCCATGTTGTTCGTATGGTCATGGCATTACTTTCTTGTATCTTCCGGCCGGCTCGTCGCGGGCGCCGGACGGGTCGCCGTGGCGCCGGCTCGCTCCTGGAGCCACGTCCGGCACGCCTCCAACTGCTTGCCCCGCTGATCGTCGGGGGCGAAGGGGTCGAAGGGCAACGGCGCCCCCGCGCAGGCCGTCAGAACGTCCGCCGCCGCCGCCCGAACGGCCAGCCGCTTGTCGCCAAGGAACGTCGCCACGGCCTCCCACGCCCCGGGCCCCATCGCCCGGATCGCCGCCACGATCGGCTCGCGACCGGGCCGCTCCGGACGCGCCAACGCCTCCATCGCCTCGCCCAGGATCTTGGCCCTCTCGCCGTCCCCGGCGGCCTTGAGCTTCTCGACCACCCCGGCCACCTGGAAGTCCGCCTTGCCCTTGGCCAGAGCGGCGTTGAGAAACTCCAGCAGTTGCGCGGCCGTCTGGTAGCCGCCCTTCATCGCGATCAGCTCGCCCTCGCCCGACAGGAGGGCCACCGCGGGCACGCTCTGCACGTTGAAGGCCGCCGCCATCACGCGGTCGGCCTCCACGTCCACCTTCGCCCAGACCACCCTCGCCGCCACGGCGCCCAGCGACGTGTCCGTCAGCGTCGTGACCGTCATTCGCCGGCACCACTGGCACCAGGGCGCGCCGAACACGACGACGACCGCCTTCTTGTCCGCCGCCGCCGTCCGCAGGGCCGAGGGAAGGTCCTTCTCGAACGTCACGGGCCCCTCAGCCGCCGCCGGGGCGGGCGCCCACGCCGCCAGGATCGCCGCCGTCAACGCCAGGGCCGCTGGCCGGGGGGGTCTTCTTCTTGTCGGGGCCATGTTTGATCGCCTCCCAATATGTCTCGTACGTGAATTTCGGGCTGTGGGTGCAGTCGTGGCAGACCTGGCAGGAACCGGGCAGAACGCGGGGCATGTTGACCACGGTCTGGCCCGCGGCGCGGGACCGAACGTGGGCCGCCCCGCGCCCGTGGCAGGCCTCGCACTGCACGTCGAGGCGGTCCGGGCTGGCCGGCAGGCCCAGGAACCCATCCCCCGCCCCCAGGTCCACGACGTGGCAACTCACGCAATCGGGGTTGGAGTCCCTCTGCCGGCGAACGAGCGACGCGTAGGCCCGGGCGTGTTTCGAGGTCGACCAGGACTGGAATTCCTTCGGGTGGCATGCTCGGCAGGCCTCGGCCCCGACGTAGGCGTTCTCCCCCGCCGGCGGGGCGAGCGTCGGCACGCCCAGGGCCTTGAGCCCCCCCGTCCGGTTCAGCCGCGAGAGCTCCGCGTTGTACCGCCCCGCCAGGTCCAGCATGGCCGGGTCTTCCGGCACGGCGTTGTCGAGGAGGATCATGCGGCTTTGGGCGGCGCCCGGTCGGCCGTCCGGGCTGATCGCCACGTCCACCTGGGCGATCATCTGCCCCTTGTCGGCCAGGGCGACCACGCGAGAGGACCCGACGGTGAGCACGCTCTTGCTGGCCTGGGCGACCCGCCCGCCCAGCACCACGTCGGCCTCCGGGTGCGACGCGGCGACCTTGCGGATCGTCGGCTCATCGGCGGCCGCCAGCAGAACGATCACGTCCGTTTCCGCCCGCAGCGTCGGCAGCAGTTTCGAGAGGGCCTCGTCCACGTCCTGCACCCGCACGCCCTCGCCGAGCGGGCGCTGCGGGTCCGGGGCGACCACCCCCACCACCGTCACGCGGAGGTTGCCCGTCATCACCTGGCGATACGGCGCGACGAGAAGAGCCCCGCCGGCCTCCTCCCGCACGTTCGCGCTCACCAGCGGAACCGGCGAGCGGGCCGCCAGGTCGCGCAAGGCCGCGGCGCTCAGGCCGATCTCGCGGCTGCCGAGGTTCGCGGCCGTGTACTCCATCGCCCCCAGGGCCTGAAGATACGTCTCGAGCCCCACCTGCTGCCACCGCCTGGCGCCCGCCGTCATGTCGCCGACGTCCAGGGCGATGGAGGCCGGGGCCTTGCCGCGCCGCACCGCGGAGGCCTGGCGGGCGATGCCCCCCCACCGCTGCTCGGTGCATCCGCAGGGCTCGATGTAGCCCGACAGGTCGCTGGACAGGAGAATCCGCAACGCCGCCGGCGCGGGCCCGGGGCGCACCCAGGGCCTGGGCTTCAGGTAGCCCGGCCAGACCCACAGGGCCGTGCACGCCCCCCCGGCCAGCAGCACGAGGGCGGCCGCCGTGTTGCGAATGAAGGGCCAGCGGCTCGGCGGGGGCGGCCGGCGGTCGTCGAGTTCCTGTTTCCAGTTGCGAAAGGCCATGGGGCCGGTCTCGGGGGTTAGTGGAGCAGGGCGTAGGCCAGCAGGTTCGCGTTGATCTGCCGGGCGTTGCGGACCTCGTTGCCGCCGCAGCAGCAGCAGCCGGGCCCGGCGTTGGCGGTGTCGTTGAGCCCGTCGCTGGAGTACACCATCACGATCTTTCCGTCGATCTCCAGCCCTTCCAGGTATCCCGGCGGGCCCGAGTGCGTCGTGTCCAGGGCCGTCACGTCGAAGACGATGTGGAAGATCGGGTGCGACATCGGGATCTTCCGGAGCTTGATCTCCGGGAAGATCGCCTGGATCTCGGCGCGGAAGCAGGCGTCCCACTGGGTGGAGGAGCAGCCCGGCGAGGCCACCAGGAAGCCGCCCCGCTGGAGGTACTTTCGCAGGTTCGCCCGCTGGGCGGGCGTGAGGGTGAACGTGCCCTCCCCCGTCATGATCGCGAAGGGGTACTGGTAAAGCTCCACGCTGTCGCTCTTGACGGCGTAGAACCGCCGGTTCGTCCGGATGTTCGTCTCTCGCTGGAGCAGGGCCAGGAATTCCTCGGCAAAACACACCGAGCTCTTGTCCTGCCCGTAGATGAGATTGGCGCACTGGACGACGCCGGGCCCGCCCTCGGCGGGGGCGCCCTCGTCCGCCCCGGCCCCGAGCACACTCCCGCGCCCAGGGACGCCGTCGCCGCCCGAAGGCACCAGGGCCGTTGCCGCCACGATCAGCACTATCATCCGTCTGGCGTTCATTCGCGTTCTCCCGTTCACTTGCTTTCATCCGCCAATCGGCGGAAGTACGCCTCGGCCAGGCCACGGAACCTCACGGGCACGCCGGGCGAGCCGCCCCCGCCGATCTGGCGGACGGGCCCGGAGCCGGGGGTGAGCGTCTCGGGGGCGTCCGGCCTCTGGACCCGCCCCGGTCCCGTGCCCGAGCCCGTGCCCCGATTGGCCGCGTGCGGGCCTCCGACGTCGCTGGCGCCCCCGCCGGCGCGGTGCGGACCCATCACCCGCATGTTCGCCCGCGACCCATACGTCCCCCCGCCCTCGCCCCCCTCCTTCTTGCCCAGCCCGGGAATCCCCCGCCCCAGCGACAACTGCTTGAGCGCCTGGGCGACGTTGGACATCATCAGTTGCAGCCGGCAGTCCTGCTCGGCCTGGCCCATCATCTGTCCCCCGCCGTTGCACTCGTTCATCAGCGACTCCAGCTTCGTCGCCGCCGAATCGCAGGCCGTCCACGCGTACCGCCCCTGCCCCGCCTGCGCCAACCGGGCCGCGTCCGCCTGGTCGGCCGTCACCTTCAACTCCCGGATCGCCTGCGCCAGGTCCTTCACGCTGGCCGACATTTTCGGCAACACGTTGGCGGCCTCGGCGGCCTCGGCGGCCTCGGCGTCCATCTGCTTGAGCGTCGCCGCCAGGTCCTGCTCCAGTTGGGCCTGCTCCTCCGCCATCCGCCGCGCGCGGATCTGCTCGACCTCGCTCAACTGCTCGCGGTTGCGAAACTGGCCCAGCCGCTCCGCCAGCTCCCGCTGCTGATACGCCGCCGCCTGCACCCGCTCCACCAGGGCCACCAGCTTGTCTGCCTGCTGAATCCGCCCCAGGTCCTCCATGCCCCTGGCGACGTCCTTCTCGGCCGGTTCCTCGGCCTGACGCCCCAGCCGCAGCCGCTCGGCCGCCCGGGCCGCGTGAGACTGCGCGTTCGCCGCCACGGCATTGGCCGCCCTGTGAGCGGCCAGCTCGCCGCGAAGTTCCTCGGCCCCCTGCGCCCCCTCGGCCAGCTTCGCCGCCAGGGGCGTCAGCAACTGGGCGTAGTCCGTCTCGAAATCGTACAACGGCTGGCGCTTGGCCCGCTGCCGCGCGTCCCAGCCGACCAACTCGTCGAGCTTCTTGAGATCCGCCGCCGAGGGCTTGCCCCCCGCGGCCTCGATCTTCTTGGCCAGGGCGTCGAACTCCTCCTCCAACTTCTTCCGCTCGGCCTCAAGCTCGGCCAACTTCGCGCGGAACTCCTCGGCCTCGGCCATGATCTGCTCCATCCGATACGTCATCCGCGCCAGGTCGATGTACTCCTGTTTGGTGATCACGTGGATGACGACGACGGGGGTGTCCGTGAAATGTTCGGCCGAGGGACAGTTGTCGCGGGCGGTGGCGAAAACGCTGATGACGTCGCCCCCCCGCGCGCCCAGGGCGGCCAGGTCGAAGATCTCGGTGGCGGTGGCGTAGGTGGGCCCGGCGGCCTTGAAGGCCACCTCCTTCGTCGCCGGCCCCCACCCGTTCACGCCGCGCGTGACGGAGATCTGCCGCACCGCCACGTCGTCGCTGGCGACCATGGTGACGGGCACCTTCCAGTCTTCCGGGGCGACCACCAGCCCCGTCGGGTCGGTGATCTGGATCTTCGGCCAGGCGTCCGGGGTGCAGGTGAGCGGGCCCTCGGGCGAATCGGCGGCGGGGACGCCCTCGAGCCCCTGCAGGCGGATGCGGAACCGCCCGTTGAAGCGGATGGGCAACCGCCCCTCGACCACGCGCGCATCCTCGGCCGTCGGCGTCATCGCCACGCGAACGGTCTTCGCGGGCGCGGGGGCGCTGGCCGGCGCGGTGGCCGGCACGGGGCAGGCCGCCCCGGGCGCGCAGGCCGCCGGGGGCGGCGCCTCGGCGGGGATCAACTCGATCAGCCCGTCGGCCAGCGGCAGGCTGGCGCGGACGCGGACGACGGCGGTCGTGCCTTCGAGTGCGCCGATGCCGGAGGCCTCGACGGGCCCGCCCGCCGCGGGCCAGCCGGTGTACGCCGGGTACTCATACCGCACGGCCAGTTCCTGCACCCGCGGCACGGGCAGCACGACCAGGCGGAACGTGCCGCTTCGCCCGGCGGGGGTGTCTATGTGGAAGTCGCGGCTCAGCTCGGCCCGTTCGATTGTCAGGACAAATCGCCCGTCCTCCCGGCGGGCCATCGGCGCCCGGACGGGGCCATCGGCGTCGGCGAAGACCACGTCGGCGCGGTCGGGTGTGTCGGGCCCGCTCAGGCCCACGAGGATGCTCGCCGGCTGGCCATAGCGGAATCGCACAAGGGTGAAGGCCGCCAGGTCCGCCCTCGGGTGCAGGAACCGCGGAAAGGCCGCCCGGAATGCCCCCGGCGCCGGCAGGCACGAGCCGCCCAGGGCCGCCGCGGCCACCGCCAGGGCCGTCAGGGCGCGACGCAGGGGGGACGTATCGATGAGCTTCGATGGAACAATTCCCGCCGCCGCCCGCTCCCCGCGGGCCAGCACTTCCCCCACCAGCCCCCCCCCGCCCGGGGCCGACAGGGCCAGTTGAACGGCGTTGATGAAACGGCTGTCGGTTACGCCCATTCGGGTTTCGACGAGGCGGGCGGCCCGGCGGGCGTCGCCGGCGTGACAGCGGGCGACCCAGGCGACGTAGACGCCCCCCGTCAGGGCGCCCAGCACGAAGACGGCATCGGCGGCGATCCGCCCCCACGGGGGCAGGGCCAGCAGGATGTCCGCCGCCAGGGCCGCCAGGGCCAGGGCGATCAGCCCCGCCAGCACGCCCGCGCCCGCCCGGGCGGTCTCGGTCGCCAGGGCCAGCCGTCCGGTGGCCTGAAGTCTTCTCGCCAGCAGGCCGCCCGCGGGGGCAGGCCGGTTGGCCGCGACGTGGTCCGTTTGCGGCGTCATAGGAGCCCTGCCCTTCTGCGCCCCAGCCATTCGGCGCCCATCCACACCAGCAGCACGCCCAGGAGCATCGCCCGATCCCAGAGGAAGCTCACCGGCGGCAGCACGCCGCGGGCCTCCTGGTGCCTGGCCAGCACAGCGGGCAACTCCCCCG
>JAPLNA010000284.1:0-2373 GCA_026693065.1 Planctomycetota bacterium | reverse complement strand
GCCCGCCTGCTCGGCCAGTTGCCGCAGCGCGTCCGGGCGGGCGGCCGTCTGGAGCTTCTCGAAGTTCACGTCGTACACGCTGAACCGCTTTTCCTGGCGCGCGGGGGTCATTCCGGCGGCCTCCAGTTCCACGCGGTAGACGCCCGTCCGGGCGGGGGTCAGCCTTCCCTGGACCCGGTCGGCCCCGTCGGCGGGCGTGAGGGCGGGCGACTCCGTCCGCCCGTCCGGACCGGTGACGGTGATCTTGACGGCCTGGCCCGGCGGCGGGGGCGTCTTGAACACCGCCTCCAGCCGCACCGGCTCGCCCAGCGGCACGCTGGAGCGTTCGGTCTTCAGGCACACCGTCTGGCCGGGCAGGAAGTCGCTGTCCATCGCGAGCGTGCGGATCGTGTTCGACCAGAACTCGTCGTACACGCTGTCGTAGGCCTTCATGTCCGGGGCCAGCAGGCTCCATCGCCACAGCCCCTCGCCCAGGACGGCCATCACTCTCCCGCGCCCGCACTTCATCTGCACGATCCCCGGCTGTCCCCGGGCGGTGCCCGCCCCCGCCGCCGCCCCGGGCGGCGCCACCGTCGCCTGCACGATCGTCGAGACCTTCTCCCGCTCGACGACGGGCATGATGGCAAAGCCCGGCAGCCGCGAGACGGCCTCGGCGGGATCCTGGGCAAGACTGGTGAAGCGGAAGCAGGGGCTGGTCCGCCCCTCGCTCGTCAGGGACAGCGACATATTGTGGAGATACCCGCGCCCCCAGACGACCGGCTCGATAACGGCGAGGTCTCGCCCCATCTGCCGGCCCAGGGGCGTGTCGGGGTCGTACGCCTGCCCGCGGACGAACACCAGCGCCCCGCCCCGCCGCATCACGAAGTCCGGCAGCAGGGACACGGTCGAGGCGTCGAAGAGCTGCTCGACGCCCTTGCCCACGATGATCACGTCGTACGGGGCCAGGTCCTCCGCCGTCCGCGGGAGTTTGCCCTGGCCCCCCGTGACGTTGGTGATGATGCCCTCGGCCTTCCGCGAGGAGACGCGGGTGATCTGGGTCAATTCGACGCCCGGCTCCTTGCGGAGCGACTGGGCGAGGAACTTCGTCTCCCAGAACGGCTCGCCCTCCAGCAGCAGCACGCGGATCTTCTGCTCGGTGACCTCGCCGAAAACGCTCTGGGCGTTGTTGCCGGTTTCCTTCTCGCCCGGCAGGGGGTCGACGGAGACCTTATACTCGTACAGCCCGGCCTTGGCCTGTTTGACCGTGAACGACGCCAGGGCGGAGCTTTGCCCGTCGAACTTCACCGTCTTGCTCTGCACCTGCCCCGCCGAATCCAGCCGCACGGCGGCCGTCTCGTTGTCGTAGCCGACCTGGTAGACCCGGGCGACGATCTCGCCCGGCTCACCGGCCAGGAGGTATTCCTGCCGGGTCATGGCCGCCAGGGCCAGGTCTCGCTGGAGGGTGGCCCCGCCCAGGGCGACGGTGTGGACGGGGCACTTTCTCGCCCGCCCGAGCAACGCCGCCGGTTGAACGGGGGCGTCGTTGGAATCGTGCCCGTCGCTGACGACCAGCAGGCTCGCCTGGCCCGAGGGCCCGCCCCCTTCGAGGATGGCCTTGGAGACGCACTGGGGCAGGTTGGTCGCCCGCCCGGTAGCCAGCTCCGTCCCCGGGCGCGCCAGGGCCGGCTCGCCCAGCGGGGCCAACTCGCCCGCAAACGACATCAGCTTCACGTCGTAGAGTTCGGCGAGCTTGTTTCGCTGAGGCCCGCTGAGCCATTGTTTCAGGGCGCAGTCGATACGGCTGGCGCCCCCCGCGTCGGGCGTGAGCATCGAGGCCGAGGCGTCCAGCAGCACGGTCAGCCGCGGGCGGGCCTGGTCCTTGGCGAGCGGGTCGACCCGGCTGGGGCCCATCAGCAGCGTGGCCAGGGCGGCGATCACGGCCAGTCGCATCGCCAGCAGGGCGGTGTTGGCCTTTCGCCGGCCCGACCAGGTGCGGGCGTAGGCGAAGGCGCTCAGGGCCGCCAACACCCCCGCCACCGCGAGAATGTGCAACGGCGAGGCCGCCGGCTTCCACACGATCGTCATCAGGAAAGTCATGGTGGGCCTCACTTCTTCCAGACGCTCAGCAGGACCAGTTCGGCGGCGATGGCGGCCATCGCGGCCATCAGGAACCAATGCCACAGCGGCGTTCCGCGAAGGGCCAGCACCGGCCCCTCCTGCCGCGAGTCGCGAATCTCCAGCGACACCCGATCGTCGCTCATGTGCTCGCGGACGAGGGCCGGGTCGATCGTCCGCAGGTCGCTCTCCCGCGGATCGACGTTCACCGCGGCCCGGGCCGCCACGCGATCACCGGCGGAAACTTTGTAAAACCCCGGCAGGAGATCGGAAGAGCAC
>JAPLNA010000283.1 GCA_026693065.1 Planctomycetota bacterium | reverse complement strand
GGGAGTACCACCCGATCACCGAGCCCAGCGAGAGGGCCTTGACGGCGTCGATCTCCCCGGCCTGGAGGGCCGTCATCACCCGCTGGGCCACGCCGGCCACCTCGGCCTCCCGGGCGGTCAGCCGGGCCGGGTCCACCGGGGCCACCCCGTCGGGCAAGGGGGCAATGCCCGCCCATTCCGCCGCCAACGGGCGGGCAGGAGCAAAGTCGCCCCCCGCCCCGGGCGACGGACGAACATCCCCAAACCGCACCCACTGCACCCGCCGGCGTTCGATCCGAACCTGGGAGACCCCCTCGGCCGGCAGGCCTTGGGGCAGGCGGGCGCTCACGAGCGTCGCCCCTTCCCGCTGGTACTCGCGGGCGACGCCCACCGGCGGCGTCGTGGTGCCGTCAGACTTGATGATCGTCATGCGAACGGACCATTCCTGGGACAGTTGACACTGGCAGGGAACCTCCAGGCCCGAGGGCGTAACGGCCCCGATGGCGACGTCGTTGCCGCCGGCGTCCATGACGTGGGTTCCGGGCGCGCCCTGGACGAACAGCTCCCACGCCCCCAGCTCAACCCCCACGTCCACAACCACCCGGGGGACGCCCTTGGGGATCTTCACGCTGATCACATCGAACTCCGCGGCCCCGCTGCGAGCGACGTTCCGCGAGACCCCCGAGCCGCACGGTGCGACCCTCACCTGCATCGGTTCGTCCGCCCCTAACCCCTCGACGGCCACGCCAAACGAACGATCTCCCGGAACCAACCGGACCTTCTCCGGCCATCCGGCCGGGCGCCCGGCCAGCGGCTCGCCGTTGGGCAGCCACCACGTCGGCCGCCCCTCTATCTCCCCGCCAACTCCCGCCAGTCGAATCGTCGCACTTCCGATCCGTGTCTGAAACGCCTTCCGGGCCTCCTCTCGCTCCTTCGCCGACGGGCCGCCCGACGGCCCGATCCGCGCCGGAATCCGCTCCGCCACCGGCCCGGTGGCCGGGCGAGTGGCCGACTTGGTCGTCGCCCGGTCTTCCTTCCTGATGACCTCCGATGCACTCCCGATGTTGGGGCATTTCTCCCGGAGGGCGTTCAACCCGGCCTCGGTAACCCGGGTGCCGTCGACCTTCAAGTACTTGAGCCGGGGCATCCGTTCCAGGTGCCGCAGGCCGGCGTCCGAGACCCGGGCGCCCGTGAGCGTCAGGAACTTGAGGCCCGTCAAGCCGCTGATGTGCTCCAGCGATTCGCCGACCCGTCAAGCGTCGCGTCGTACAAGTGGAGGATCACCATCTTCCGCAAACCAGCCAAATGCACCAACCCGGCATCGGTGATCTCCCGCTGCCTCAGGTACAGATGCTCCAGGCAACCCAGCCCCTTGAGATGGGCCAGCCCGGCGTCCCCGATCCGGGTCTCCCGAAGGTTCAACTTCTTCAGGGCCGACAGCCCTTCCAGATTCGTCAGCCCCGCGTCCGTGATCGCGGTGTTGTTCAGGCTGAGGGTTTCCAGACGCTTCATCCCCTTCACGTACACCAAGCCGGCGTCGGTGACACGGGTGTCGCCCAGGTTCAGGGTCGTGAGGTCGGCCCAGTCCTTCAGGTGGGCCAGCCCCGCATCCGTCATCTGCCGCGGGGCGTCGACCTTCTTGACCTTTGTCAGCTTCTTCAGGTGCGACAGGCCTGCATCCGTGATCGTTTCGGGAAAATCAAAGTCCTCCAGGTTCGTCAGGTCGCGGACGTGCGCCAGCCCCGCGTCCGTAACCTTGGTGTGTTTGAGCCGCAGCCGGATCAAACGGGTCATTCCCGCCAAGTGCCTGACCCCCGCATCGCCGATCCCGGTGGACCACAGGTCCAGATCCTTCAGGTGCGAAAGCCCTTTGACGTGGGCCAGGCCGGCATCCGTGATCTCGGTCTGGCGGAGGCTGAGGGACTCGATGTTCTTCAGCCCGGCCAGCCGCCTTACCCCCTCGTCGCTGATCGACGTCCAGCCGATATTCAGGGCCTTGAGATTCGTCATGCCCATGAGATTCCCGAGGCCTTCATCCGTGATCTTGCAGTTGAAGACCTCCAGGTGCTCCAGCCCCGTCAGACCCTTGAGATGGGCCAGCCCCGCGTCCGTGACAAGGCTGTTGCCGACGTGGAGGTACTTCAGGTTGGTCAGGCCCTTGAGATGGGCCACGCCCTCGTCGGTCACCTGGATCGCGTTCAAGTTCAGTTCGACGAGTTGGCTTCGCCCTTCCAGTCGAGCCAGCCCCGCCGCGGTGACCTTCGTGCCGTCAAGGCTCAGCTTCTTCAGCCGGGGCAGGGCCTCCAGATGAACGAGCCCGGCGTCGGTGGCCTGGCACGGAACGGAGAGCGATTCGAGCTGGCCCAGTCCCTTGAGACAGGCCAGGCCCGCGTCGGTGACTTCGGTCAGATGCAGGTTCAGTTCCTTGAGGTTGGCCAGACCGGCCACGTGGGCCATGCCGGCGTCCGCCATGCGGCGCGGGGGCGTCAGCGATTCCAGGCCCGAGAGCACGTTCACCTGGCTCAGCCCCTCGTCCGTGATGTCGGAGGCGTACAGGTCCAGCGCCTTGAGGCCCCGCAGCTTCGCCAGGTCCACGAGGGCGTCATCGCGGACCCCGCCGAACGCCCGCAGCGCCGCGGCTCGCTCCCGGATCTGCGCCAGGGCCGCCCGCGCCCGGCGGGCCCGTTCCATGTCTGTGTCCGAGGACGCTGCCTCCAGCTTGGGGACGGCCGCCGCCCCGATCTGAACCAGCTCCTGCTGCGCCCGGTCGCGTTGGCGGTAATCGTCGCTGCCCAACTGCCCGATCAGGGCCGGGATCCGCCCAGCCGCGGGCTGGGTGGCGGGGACGGGGGCTTCTCCCGCACCTGCCGGCCCTGATTCCGCCGCCAGTTGGGTGGCGGGCCGGATCTGCTTGAACGCCACCAGCATCTGCCGCTCGCCGCCTTCGCTCAGGTCGACGTACATCTCCCCGGCAGTCTTGCCCCCGGCAAGCAGGACGTGCAGCATGTACCCGGGGAGGGCCTTCGGGCGCGGCGGCCCCCACGTCGGAGGCGGGCCACCCGCCGGATAGGTCCGGTCCGTCGCGGCGTCGAAGAAGCCTATCCCCGCCAGCGCGTCGGTCATCCGCCGGATCTCCTTTGGCTGGAGGGTTTCGACCGCCCACGAATTGGGCACGGAGGGCTTTCCGACCGAGTAGACCCGGCTTTGCCCTGCCCCTCCAGCATTCGTGCCATCGGCATTCCAGCATTCCAGCACGATCTTGACCTGTTGGCCTTCTTCGGTGGCGGCCCGGTGCAGATTGCGCCCGCGCTCGGTAGCCGGCTGGGTCTGCGGCGAGGGGGCTTCTCCTGATTTCGGCGAGTCCGATCTCTCCACCAACGCCTTCTGGGCCTCCTCCCGCTCCTTCGCCGACGCGCTGCCCAACTGCCCGATCAGGGCCGGGATCCGCGAAGCCGCCGGCTGGGAGGCGGGAATCGGGGCCGTCGAGGGGGTGGGCGATTTGTCCGCAGGGTTGAGCAACTTCCAGCGCACCTTGAGCCTCTGCAGCAGACCACCTCGCCTACTCGTAGCCTCCAGGACAGACTCGGTGACCGCCAGCAACCCCATCTGTCGTGGGCCGGTTTCGGTCTTGCTCGTCAAGAACTCCGCCACCAGAGGCAGACTCTCGCCATGTATCGCTCGCGACTGATTGCGATTCCGGCGATCTTGTTCCTCCACCGGCACTCGCCTGTCCCGGGCTTTCATCCCCGCCCACACATCGTTCGCGATTTCTCGCCTCACATCGTAGGGCTGGGCCTGCTCCCACCACTTGGCCGCGGCGGAACCCTCCCTGCTGCCCACGTATGTGTCCAAGAAACGTAGCGCGATCTGTCCTTGCTCCCGGACTGCGCACACATGGACACCCTTGCTGGTTGCCCAGGCCGGCAGCTTATCCGGATCGCTCAGGATCGATGCCTCCGGCCCCGGGCAGGTGTCTCCCGTGCCAAGATCCAACGCATCGCCCTCGCGAAGCACCTGCTCCTTCACCGCCGCGAACTGCACCCATGGCCTCGACAGATCTGGTTCCGCCGCCGGATGGGTGGTGGGTTCTCGCCTCGGGGTCGGGCCGATCTCCACCAGCGCCTTCTGGGCCTCCTCCCGCTCCTTGGCCGACGCGCTCCCCAACTGCCCGATCAGGGCCGGGATCCGCCCCGCCGCCGGCTGGGTGGCGGGCGAGGTGGTGGGCGTTCGCGGCGGAGGATTGAAGAAGGCCGCCCCTTCCTCCCCCTGCCTGCACCAGTAGGCGTCGAACACGACCGGGTCCTTCACGCGACAGCGGATCACTAACGCCGCGTCCGGGCGGAGAGCCATGTAGTAGTGGCCCACCACGCCAACCGGCCTGCCCGGAGGAGCCCCCTGCAACAGGGCATCACTATCGAGGAATTTCTCCGCCGGTTCGGCGTTGGCGTGCAAGGTCGCCGGGCCCAGCCGCTTGACCAGGGCCGCCTCCGCCATCCCGATCAACCGGTCCGACTCCTCGTCGCGCCAGGCGAGTGGCCTCGCCGGTTTCGTGGCCGTGTTGGCCCCGATCCTCGCAATTACCTGCTTGGCTCCTTTCGCCCGCTCCGTGTCCTTGTCGGCCGTAGCCGCCTTGAGACCTTCCACCGCCTCCGGGCCGATCTCCACCAACGCCTTCTGGGCCTCCTCCCGCTCCGTGGCCGACGGGCTGCCCAACTGCCCGATCAGGGCCGGGATCCGCCCAGTCGTCGGCTGGGTGGCGGGGAAAGCAAGTCTGGCCTGCCAGGCCGCCCGGACGGCGGCAAGAGCGGCGGGGGTCTCGATCGATACGCCGAAACTGCCTGGCGTCCCCGACGCCGCGAGCATCGCCATGCCTTCCCGGGTACGGGCGTCCCAGTTCTTCTCCTGACATGTGATCTGAATCAACGCCCAGTGGGCCGTCGTCGCCACGTTGACGTTGGCCGGGTTGTTGGCCAGCGTGTCCAGGGCGTCCTTCCGATCGAACGTCGCCATCAGGGCGGGAACGGCCCTGGGGTCGCCCAAGTTACCCAGCGCCAGGGCAATCCCCATCGCCGTCTGCGCCGAGGCGCCCGGAAGGGCCTCGATCAACCGGGCCGCCGCCGCCGGGGACTTCAACTTGCCCATGGCTTTCGCCGCATCCCGGGCGGCGAGGGGGTTGCCGGCGCCCAGCAGGGCCGACAATCGGGCAAACTCCGCGGCCTCCTCCGGCAGAACCGCCGGCTGGGTCTGAGGCGAGGGGGCGACGAGGTCGGCGAGGAAGACGGCCTCGGTTTCCGAATCGGCGGGCGTCTGGGCGTAGATGACCTTGCCGCCGCCGGCGTGGATCAGTTTCTTGGCGGCATCGCCAAGGGGGTACTCCCTGCCGGTGGCGGCGTCGTGCAGCAGGAATCCGCCGGAGTTGTCCTGGGTTCGCCGGGCGAGCACCATCTGCGAACGCCCGGGCCCGGGGCCCACAGGCAGGGCGTCGGCGATCTCGCCGGCGGCCTTGCCCGCCTGGCGGTCCCACACGCGCGTCACGGAACGATACGTCGCCCGATTCGCCGGGGCGGCCGGGGCGGCTTCGGCGAGGTCCGCGTAGTACAAGTACCGCCCGTCCGGCGTCCATTGGGTCTCCCAGTTCTCCAACTGCCCGTTGTGGTAATGCGTGGGAACCTGCACCAGTTCCTTGTCGGCCTTGAGATCCCAAAGCACCAGGCGAATGGCCGTGCGCCCGGCCTCTGGGGGCAGCCCCGGAAGCCAGGCCGGCGGAACGAAGAACGACGCCACGTCGCCGGCGGGGCTGACGCTCTGAACCCACCCGAGGGCGGCCAGGGCGCGCGGGGCAGCCCTGGGGGCCCGCAGCGAGACAAGCTTCGTCGACGGTTGTCCGGGGACGGTGGCCGCGGTGAGCAAAAGGGCTTCGCCGTCGGCTGTGAACTTCGCCGGGCCCGCGGCCCCGGCATTGAGGCCCTCGACGCCGGCCTGGGCGCGGGCGACGTCGTAGATCGACCACGAGATGGTCCCCGCCGCCCTGACCTTCGGCAAGGCCAGACGTTTCCCCGCCGGGTCGAACATGTTGAATCGCGTAAGCACGCTCCGCCATCCAATGTCCAGCGGCTCGATGGGCAAGAGCGTTTCCTTGCCCCCGTTCAACTCGCGCAGCACGAGTTCGTACCGGACGGACCGGGCGTCGGCCTGCCCCCCGCCGGCGACCGGGCGGGAGTACATAACCCGCTTGCCGTCCGGGCTCAGGCGCATGGCGAACGCATGGTACTGCCCGGGCCGCTTGTAGGCCGGCTGAGACGTCGCAAACACCCTGACGGGGTTGGCGAGTCCGGGCTCGTCGGCCCGCAGGCCGGCGGCACAGGCCGACACGACAACCAGGGCGACCCACGCGAGCGACCCACGACCCAACGACACTTGCCGACCGTTTCCCATCCGCTTCTCCTTCACTGCCTGGTGCATGTGTTCTCACTTCCC
>JAPLNA010000282.1 GCA_026693065.1 Planctomycetota bacterium | reverse complement strand
CGGATGTATGAGATCACCGGCGAGGCGTCCTATCTCCGCAAGGTGGTCGGCGCCCACGAGGACATCGCCGGGCGGCAACTCTACATCACCGGCGGCGTGAGCGCGGGCGAGCACTACAAGGGCGACCGCTTCAAGCCCATCACCGGCCCCGTCGTCGAGACCTGCGCGAACATGTCCTGGCTGGAGCTCAACCAGGCCCTGCTGGAATTGACCGGCCAGCCGAAATACGCCGACCTGATCGAGACGCTGCTCTGGAACCACGCCTTCGCCGCCCAGGCCGTCGACGGCGACGGATACTGCTATCACACCCCTCCCAATGGCGAAAAGCCGCACGGCTATTTCGGCGACCCCTGCTGCTGCACCTCCAGCGGGCACCGAATGGTGTCCAAACTGCCCTCGGTCATCTACGCCGTCGGCGACGGCCGCCTGTACGTCAACCAGTTCGTCCCCTCCCGGGCCGAGGCGAGGATCGGCGAGTCCCTCGTGCGGATAAGCCAGGAAACCAACTACCCCGAGGACGAGCGCGTCACCATCCGCCTGGAGGCCGACCGCCCCGTGGGCTTCGCCCTCTGCGTCCGCCTGCCGGCTTGGTGTGCCACTCCCGCGGCCACCCTCAATGGCCAGGCCCTGACGGACCTGAAGCCCGGCACGTATCTCGTGCTGGAGGGCCCATGGAAGACGGCCGACAGGCTGGAATTGACCTTCCCGATGACACTCCGCTGGCAGCCATCCGACGGCGGGGAACGCCAACCCCCGGCGACCGGCGCCGATCGCCGCTGGGCGTTGGTCCGAGGCCCGGTAGTCTACGCGGCCGATACCGTGCTGGCCGACGAACTCGACGCGGCCTTGGACCCGGGCGTCGACGTCGGCGTCGTCCCGAGCGACGCACCGGCCTACGCCCGCGTCGACCTGCCGCCGGGGGCGATGGGGCCTGGTTTTTCCGTGCCGGTGGTGACCGCCGACGGTCGCCGGACGACGATGCCCTTCTGGCCCTTCGCCAATGTGGGCCATTGGTATCGCCCGGGCAGGCCCAAGCCCGCCCGCGACGCCGCCGCCTATCGCTACGCGGCGTGGCTGACGGCCAGGGACAGCCGCGAATTCATCGACCGAAGGGTCAAGGCCGTTACCCCCGGCGACGCGGCCGGCCCGCTGGAGTGTCGGTTGCACCCCGAGACGCAAACCGTTTCCTTCCTGGCCTTGGGCCCCTCCGGCCCGGACCTGACCCCCGACGCGCCCGAGTTGGACACTCTGGAGCCGGGCTTCCACCAGTTGGGCGACGTGACGCTGCGGTATCGCCAGGGCAACGAGCCCTGGCGCCGGTTCGCGACGGCCGACCGGACGCGACCGGCGAAGATCCTCTCGCCCAGCGAAGCCGGCGTCGAACACGAGGCCGACCTGAGCGACACCGGCGCCGAGCCCATGCCCCTCCAACTGCGCCGCCAATGGCGCCGGCGGGACGGGATTCTCGCGATGCGGTTCGAGTTGCGAAATACCTCCCAACGCCCCGTCGAGATCGGCGCCTTCGGGGCCTCGATGGTCTTCAACAACTTCTTCAACGAACCCATCCACGGCGACCACCGGCTGATCCACGAGCGGCGATTCTACGCCCAGCCCTACGTCGGCGGGGAGGCGGGCTACCTGCAGGTCACCCGCGTCGACGGCCGCGGGGGCGTGCTGCTCGTCCTGCCCGGGCCCCACACGCCCTTCGAGGCCTGCCGCCACCTGAGCGAGCACCCCTTCCGCCGAAACGTCGATTTCGAGGGCTTCTACGAGTGGACCGTCCACAGCCGTGCCTGGGTCGAAGAAGGCTGGCCCGCCCGGCGGCAGTGGAACGCCGCGACCGCTCGCGTGCTCGCCCCGGGCGAGGGGGCGGCGTATGAGTTTCAGTTCGTCGTGGCCCCCAGTGTCAGCGAGGTGGAGGCGACGCTCGCCGCGCACGGCCGCCCGGTGGTGGTAGGCATTCCCGGCTACCTGCTGCCCCTGGGCGAAACGGGCCGGCTGTTCGTCAAGGCCCCGGCCGCCATCGAGGCCGTCACCGTCGAACCGGCCGGCGTGCTGGAGGTCCTTTCCCCGCCCGAGCGGGCCGCCGCGTGGCAGGGCTATGCCGTCCTCGCCAGGCGCCCGGGGCGGTGCCGCGTGGCGATCGCCTACGCCGACGGGCGGCGGCAGTTCGTTCACTACAACGTGATTCCCTCGCAGGGCGATCAGGTCGCCCGCCTGGCGGCCTTTCATGACGAGCGACAGTGGTTCGCCGACCCCGACGACCCGTACGGGCGAACGCACGCCTACATGCCCTACGACCGCCAGGCCCAACGCCGGATCCTCGACGAGCCGCGGGTGTTCATCTCGGGGCTTTCCGACGAGCCCGGCGCGGGGGCCAATCTGCTGATGGCCATGAAGAACCTGTACTCGCCCACGGCGGGGGGGGTGGCCCGGCTGGAGCAGTACGTCGACGGGCCGCTCTGGGGCAGGCTACAGAATCGGGAGGATTACTCCCTCCGCGCGAGTCTCTTCCACGGGCCCCCCGGCTGCTGGGACGAGGCCCGGAGCAAGGAGACCTGGCGGGCGTACAACTACCCCCACCAGACGGCCATCTACTGGGCCCTCTACCGCCTGGCGAGGAACCACCAGGGCCTCGTGGCGCGGCACCCGTGGGATTGGTATCTGCATCAGGCGTTCGGGACGGCGATGGCGATGAAGCGATTCTGCGGCCCGGGCAGCGGGGACGGCAACGTGTCGCAACTGGAGCAGTGGGGGCTGATGGTCGCCAGCGTCTTCCTGGACCTGCTGGCCGACCTGGGCCGTGAAGGCTGGACGGACGAGGCCGACGAACTGGAAGGCTACATGCGATACCGGGCCGAAATATGGAACGCCCGCCCTTATCCCTTCGGCAGCGAGATGCCCTGGGGCCCCACCAGCCAGGAAGAGATCTATCTCTGGTGCGAGCATTTCGGTTTCGCCGACAAGGCCCGGCTGACGCTGGACACCATCCTCGCCGGCGCCCCGGGCGCGCCCAACTGGGGGTACAATGGCTCGATGCACTTCTACTTCGCCGCCTTCGTCTACGGCAAATGGCCGCGACTGGAACGCGAACTGCACTGGTATCTTTCCAGCCTGTGCGCCATCCCCCTGCTGGACGCGTTCCGCAACGACCCGAACGATCTGCGCCTGTTGCGGATCGGCTATGCCGGGGCGACCGGCGTGCTCGGGAACATCGACGCCGACGGGCACGGCTCGATGAGTTTCCACGCCACGCCGGACGTCATGGAGTTCGATCCCTACACGTCCGACTACGGCTGCCATTTCTACGGCTATTGCCGCAACGCGGGCGCCTACCTGGTCAAGGACGAGGAATTCGGCTGGCTGGGGTTCGGTGCCGACGTGACGACGGACGGCGCGACCGTCAGGGTGAGGCCTCGCGACGCGTTCGGCCGGCGGGTATTCCTCGCCCCGCTGGGGCTCTGGCTGACCCTGGAGTCAGGCCGATTCGAGAACGTGACGATGGACCTGTCCGCCGGCGAGGTGACGGTGGCTCTGGCGGCGGCACAGCCGCACACGCCGTCGGCCCGACTGATCGTCGAGCAGCCGGCAAAGGGCCCCGGTCCGGCGGCCTATCGCCCCGCCGCGCCGCTGCCGCTGGTTCGGGGCGCGTGGGAGGTCACTTTGGGACCACAGCCGGTTTCGGTTACACTGCGACGACAACCTGATGGACGATAATCCAGCAAGAAAGGATGGCGGCTCATGAAGAACACCGTGGCGACAGTTGGCAGGATTCTGGCTGTACTCGTTACGCTGGCCGTCGGGGCGGGCGCCAAGGCGGATCTCAATCTTGTTCCTTGGCCCAAGTCCGTGCAGACCACGGGCGGCTCGATGGAACTGACCGCCAAGAGCCGTATTGTGGCCACAGAGGCGTCCCTGGCGCCGCTGGCGACGGTTCTGGCGGAGGAAATCCTTCAGACTACCGGCCGGCCCGTGGCCCCCGCCCAGGCCCAGCCCGCCGCGGGCGACATCGTCCTGAAGCTCGATCCCCAGCTCAAGGGCGAGGCCTACACGCTCGACGTGGGCGATCAGGCCGTCGTGACCGGGGCGAACTACCAGGCCCTGGCCTGGGGAACGGTCGCGCTGCTGCAGGCCCTGGCGGCCGAGGGAGACAAGCTCGCCCTCCCGCGGGTCAAAGTGGCCGATGCGCCCGAGTACGACGTCCGCGGCATCCAGGTGTGCATCAAGCACCAACCGCACACGGTCCAGCAGATCAAGCAGACGATCCAGATGTGCCGGCTGTACAAGATCCGATACTGGATGCCCCACATGTCCATGAGGCAGTGGTGGATAATCTGCTCGAAATCGTTCCGCGACAAACCCACGGGCGGCATCGGCCGCGAGGACGGCAACGACCTCTCGCCCGAGGAGATGAAGGACCTGGCCGAGTACGCCCGGGCGCGCGGGGTGGCGATCCTGCCCCAATTCGAGGCCTGGCATTGCTACTTCTATCCCGAGCAGGTCCTGCAGGCCATGCCGGAGTTCTTTACGCCGCAGGTCAGGGAACGCATCAAGAACGAGCTTCTCCAGGACACGCCGGAGTTCTGGCAGGCGATGGACAAGCTGGTCGCCCAGATCTCCGAGCTGTGTCCGGAATCTCCCTACATGCACGTGGGCCCGATGGCCGGCGAGGTTCCGGGCTTCGGCGAGACCCCGTTGGAACAGGCCTATCTCAAGAAGTACAAACTGCGTCACGGCGGCGACTACTGGGCGCACCTGTACCTGCGGTACGACGAGCTCATCAAGAAACACGGGAAGAAGTCGCTGGCCTGGGAGGGCGTCGGCCAGGACGAGGCGAAGTTCGTCAAGCTACCCAAGGACGCCGGCTTCACGTCCTACCATTACGGCTACTGGAGCGGGGGCTGGACGGGCCCCATGATGCTCGCCGACGGGTACAACGTGGTCAACTGCACGTGGGACCCCATGTATATCATCAGCGGGTATCCCTCCGGCGTCTACTACGCCTGGAGCCCCCGGATGTTCCGACCCACGGAGGCCCCCGCGAGCCCCCTGCTTCTGGGGGCGATCCTATGCAACTGGGAGCAGCACGGCAATAACGAGATCCCCATGTTCCGCGACCGGGCGGCCCCGTTCGGCGAGCGGATGTGGAACTCCGCCTCGGGCAAGAGCTGGGACGACTTCAAGCGGCGATTCGCCCACACCGACCGCCTG
>JAPLNA010000281.1 GCA_026693065.1 Planctomycetota bacterium | reverse complement strand
GGCCCCGGCGGGGGAATGGGAGAGCTTGAGGGCGGGCGTGGCCAATGGGGCCGATGCCGTGTACTTCGGGCTCAGGGGGTTCAATGCGAGGGGAAGGGCGGAGAACTTCGCGACCGAGGAACTGCCCGAGGTGATGGCGTATCTGCACGACCGGAACGTGCGGGGGTACGTGGCGGTCAATACGCTGGTGTTCGCGAACGAACTGGACGAGGCGGCCCGGTGCGTGGAGGCCGTCGCGAAGGCGGGGGCCGATGCGATGATCGTGCAGGACCTGGGGCTGGCGGCGTTGGCGGCCCGAGTGGCGCCGGGGCTGGCGCTGCACGCGTCGACCCAGATGACGCTGAGCGAGGCCGAGGGGATTGCGATGGCGCGGGAGTTGGGGATCGGCCGGGTGATCCTGGCCCGTGAGTTGTCGTTGGAGCAGGTGCGGGACGTGGCCAAGGCGGCGGCCGCCGTGGGGGTCGAGGTCGAGGTGTTCGTGCACGGGGCGATCTGCATTTCGTGCAGCGGGCAGTGCCTGGCCAGTTGGGCCCGCGGCGGGCGGAGCGCTAACCGGGGGCAGTGCGCCCAGCCGTGCCGGTTGGAGTACGACCTGGTGGTCGACGGGCAGGTGCAGGATACGCACGGGCGGCGGTATCTGCTGAGCCCGGGCGACCTGGGGGCCTGGCCGATGGTGCCGGAACTGGCGGCTGCGGGGGTTCGGGCGGTGAAGATCGAGGGGAGGTTGCGCGGGGCGGAGTATGTCGCGGCCGTGACGAGGATGTACAGGACGGCGATCGATGCGGAGGGGACGGGAGGGGCGGGAAACATCGCGGAAACGCAAGCGAGGGAGGGAGTCGGGGGAGATGTGGGAGGGGGATGCTGCGAGAGGACGGAGGCGGAAGGAAGAGAAGAAACAGAAGAAACAGAGGAGACAGAAGGAACAGAGGGGAAGAAGAAGTGGGAACCGGGGAGAGAGTTGGAGGAGGGGCTGGAGCAGGTGTATGGGAGGAAACTGACGAAGGGATTCCTTGGGGGAGCGAGGGGGGAGGAGTTGGTCGATGGGGGCGCGCCGGATCGACGGGGGGTGGAGGTCGGGGTCGTGCGGGCGGCGGGGGCGGACATGGTGACGATCGAGACGCGGGCGGGGACGAGGGTCGAGGCGGGGGACGGGCTGGCGTTCGGTCGCCCGGAGGGGCCCGAGCGGGTGGGCGGGCGAGTGTATTCCGTGCGGAAGGGGGCCAGCGGACGCGTGGAGGTGAAACTGGCCGGCGAGGGCATGGGCGAGCAAGCCATCGAGCCGGGCATGACGGCGTGGAAGACGGACGACCCGGCGGTGGGCAAACGGCTGCGGGGGAGCTTCACGCGAGTGGAGCCCTGGCGGCGGGAGCGGGTGGACGTGCGAGTGGAGGCCGTCGCGGGTGAGCCGCTGGCGATGGAGTTCACGGACGGGGAGGGGCAGTCTGTCCGCGTGGTGGACGCCCAGGCGTTGGCGGAGGCGAGGAACCGCCCGCTGACGGCGGCGGCGGCGAGGGAGCAGTTGGGCCGGCTGGGGGAAACGCCGTTCGCGCTGGGGACGGTGGAACTGGTGGGGGCGGCGGGCCCTGCCGCGGAGGCGGGGGTGATGGCCCCGGCCAGTGCGATGAACCGGCTGCGAAGGGAGGGAGTTGAGGAGTTGATGAAGCGGAGACGGGAACGGACGCGGGTGGAAGCGCGGGCGGAGGGGGCGGTCGAGGGGATGAGACGGGAGTTCGGGAGCGTGTGGGGGGAGGAGACGGACGCCGAGCCGCAAGCGAATTGGGACGCACGGGGAGAGGAGGGCGCCGGAGGTGTTGAACGCGTCGTGAAAATGCAAGCGGATGGGGGAGGTCCGAGGGGGGGAGGGAGCGGGGGGGGACGGATTTCGGTTGTCGCGAGAAGCATGGAACAGGTGAGGGCGGTTGGGGAGTGGGCGAAGGGACAGGGGGGACTGGTGGATGCTGTGTATGCGGACCTGGCGGAGGCGGGCCAATGGGAGGAGGCGATCGAGGCTGCGAGGGAGGCTGGTTGCAGGGCGGGCCTGGCGACGCCCAGGATGGTGACGCCCGGGCAGGAGTGGGTGTGGGAGCGGATCGTGACGGCGGCGCCCGAGGCCGTGCGAGTGCGGAGCCTGGGGGCGCTGAGGGTGCTGCGATCGCGGCTGCCGGAGGCCGAACTGGTGGCGGACTTCGCGTTGAACGTCGTGAACGATCTGTCGGCCGGTGCACTGACGCGCTGGGGGGTGCGGCGGATCGTGGCGGGGTTCGACGCGGGCGACCCGGAGGCCGCGGCGATGCTGGAGCATATGCCCGCCGGGATGCTGGAGGCGCGGGTGTATGGGCGGACGCCGCTGTTCTATACGCGGTACTGTCTCTACGGCGCCCACGCCGGTGGCGGGCGGGAGTGCTCGCAGTGCGGGCGGCCGTGCCGCGGGCGCGCGGTGGCCCTGCGGGATCGGCGCGGGCAGGAGTTGCCCGTGATGACGGATGCGGTGGGGGGCAACAGCGTATACGCGGAGGCCGCGGCGGAGAAACCGGGGCGGGTGAGGCGGTGGCGCGAGGTCGGGGTGCGGCGGTTCTACGTGGAGTTGACGCGGGAAGGGGAGCAGGAAACGAGGGCGGTGTTGCAGGGGGCGAGGGAGGTTGTCGGAAGGAGGAAATGACGGGGGGGAGGGAGGGAAGAAGCGCGGAAACGCAAGCGGGTGAGGGGGTCGGGGGAGCGATGGGGGGAGAAGAAGCGCGGAAACGCAAGCGGGGATGCGTGCGGGAGGAGGAGAGGGAACCGTCGGGTGTCGAAAGCGTCGTGAAAAAGCAAGCGGATCGGGAGGTTGTTGGAGAGGAGGGACGCAGACGGGCAACGGAACCGGGAAGCGGAGGGGAGAGGGACGCGGAAGGGACGGACGGGACCGGGATGCGAGGGAGACGAAGAGGAGCGGGACGGGTCAGGGGGCGTCGAGTCGATGGGCGAGTTGTTGGAAGAGGAGGGAGAGGGGCCCGTCGGGGCGGGCGGAGGCGACCAGGCGGCGGGCGAGGGGGTATTGGCCTGCCAGTTCGGCCAGGCCGGCGCGATAGTAAAGGGCCAGGTCGCCTGCGTCGGAACGGACGGCGGCGTCGAGGTCGGTCGCGGCGGCGGACAGGTCGCCCTCGACCCAGCGGCACAGGGCCAGGCGGAGCTTGACCTGCTGGGCCTCGGACGAGCCCGCGGGGATCCGGGCGTAGGCCGTGCGGGCATCACGAACGTTGCCGGCCTGGAGGTGAATGTCCCCCAGCAGGAGCAATTCGGCGTCAGTGGGGGCCGGGGCCGACTCGAGCAACCGGCGGGCCTGGCCCGCCAGACCGAACTTGTCTCGCAGGGCCCGAGCGGAGGCCAGTGGATCGCTGGTGTTCAGTTGAACGCGTTGGAGCCCCTGGCGGTTCTCGGCGAGCTGACCGGCGAGCGAGCGGCGGAAGGCGGCGCATTCCTGCCTCAGCACGGTGTAGCGTTCGCGGTAGTCCTGGAGGCGATGCTGGGCGGTCTTTTCCGGGACCGGCAGGCGGGCGAGCAAGTCGCCCACGTATTCGTCGGCGGCCTCGAGTTGCCCGGCGTCGTACAACGCCACCCCGCGTTGGACGGCGAAGACCAGGACGTTGGTGTTCTCGATATCGTGCGTGTCCATTCGGGCGTAGAGGTGGAGGGCGGCCGCCCGGTTCACGTTGACGGGCAGGGGGCTGTCCTCGCTGGGTGCGCGGGCGAGATCGGCCTCGAGGGCCAACTCCGCGCCGAGTTCCTGATTGGCCTTGGCGGCCAGGCCTTGGCGGAAACCCACGGGCGGGGCGTCGTCGGCGAGGGCGGCCGTAAGATATCGCACGGCCAGCACGAGGGCACGCCGCTGCGTGTCCGTGGGCGCGGAGGCCCAGCCCGGGGCGCGGCGGCCGATCGCCAGAAGCAGCTCGCCCATGTTGTACGCGTACGGCCAGGGGTTCTGGCGATACCACTGCCAGGCCTGATGCGGGAACCCCTCGACGCGCGAGCCGTCGGGCGACAGTGGTTTGTCGAATGGGGCCAGGGGCGGAGGGGCCAGGGCCTGGGCGGCCTTATGGAGCTTCGCCAATGCCATAGACCCCGCCGCCGGCAGGGGCGTGCCGGCAGGCCAGTCCACTCGCGCGAAGCATGCGGTGTCCGCGGACACGTGAATCAGAGCGAAGCGGCGGCTGTGGGCCATGGCGAAGACCTGGGCGTCGGACTTGGAACGGACGACGATGAATCGCACGGGGTCGGGAATGTGGGCGGCGTCGACGGTGCGGAGGTCGGCCAGGTCGAACATGGTCTTGAGATGTTCGAGCAGCCGCTGGCGCGAGTGGACCTCCAGCCGCCCGTCCATCCAGACTTGCCGGCGAGGCCAGGAGAACTGGATGAACGCCCCCGCGTCGCCGAGGTTGTCGGGGTCGACGGCGCCGTCGGCGTCGAGGCGGCCGAGAAACTTCGCGGTTTCGACGGGGAAGACGCACGGTTGCAGGCCCGCGCCGATCTGCATGGGTTCGAGGCGTACGCGGAAGACCCACTCGGAGGCGTGGGCGGCCGCGACGGTCAGGGCCAACACCCCCGCGCCGAGGGCGGCCGGGAAAGCCAGTCGTTTGATGACAGGTCTGCGGTCGGCCAGCCGCCCCAGCAGCGCCCCGCCGTGTACGACGAGCAGATACCCGCACACGGGTCCAACGAGCGCGATGTTCCGCCGGGCCACGGCGGCCAGCCCGGTGAAGGCCAGCAGCCACAAAACCTGCGCCAGCCGCACCTGGCGCCAGTTGAGGCCCAGCACCAGGAGGGTGGCCAGCCACGTTACGGTCAGGGTGGGATAGGTAAGCGGGGCCCGGAGGAAATCGTCCCACGTGGGGTGCAGTTCGGTGATGGCGGTGGCGTACAGTTCCGGCCCCGTGAGGGCCGACTGCCTGTCGGTGTCCAACCCGCCCGAGAGCCTCGTGGCCAGCAGCCCCGCGTGGGTGAAGGTGCGTCCGGGCCAGGGAGTGATGAAGCACACGGCCAGGACGGCCAGGAGGGCCAGCAGCGCCGGGCGGGTCAGGAGGTTTCCGGCGAGTTGGGGTTTGCCCGCCAGGCGAGATTCCAGCCACGCCGACCCCACCGCCGCGGCCAGCACGCCCATGCCCAGGATGCACAGGACGTGCATGTTGGCCCAGACGAGCATGACGGGCACGAGCAGCCAGAGGCGGCGGGCGGAGGCGCCGCGGCGCACGCTCTCCACGACGACGATCGTCAGCAGGAGGAACAGGAGGGTGAAGGTTTCCGGCCTGGCGCGGAGGCGCCCGGCGATGACGCCCAGGGCGAGCAGCCCGGCGGCGATGAGCCAGCCGGGCCCGGCGTGGCGGCGAAGGGCGAGGGCGAACAGGAGCATCCACCCGCCCGCCAGCAGGGCGCGAAGGACGGAGATGCCCGCGTACCCGGCGAGGTTATACACGCCCGCGACGAGGATCTGGAAGAGCCAGTGGACGTTGGCCCACTCGTTGGGCTTGCCGGCCGCGTTGCCGACGGCGAAGGGGTCGGTCCGGAGGATCTCGTGGTGCTGGAGCATCCACTGCCCGCCGGCGATGTGCCATTGGATGTCGTCGTCCCAGACGAGGGTGAAGGCGGTGGCGAAGCCTGCCAGGGCAAGGACGATGGGGGCCGGCCAGCCAGTGCCGCAAGGGCGTCTACCCCGCACCGAGGCGTCCGCGGATGAACTTGGCGCGGGCCTCGGCCCGTTCGCGGCCGTCCATCTCCCGCCCGAGGATCCGCTGGAGGTGGGCCGGTTGGGTCAGCAGGAACAGCTCGTTGATGGTGTCCATGGAAATGCCGGTCACCCGCCCGAGCCCGACGCCCAGGCGAAGCAGGCTCAGGAGGTACATGGTCTCCTCCGAGCCGATCAGCCGGGCCGACCGAAGCAGGGCCAGCGATCGCAGAACCTTGTCGTCCAGCACGGCGTCCTGGCGGAGCATGGCGGCGCGGGCGCGCTGCTCGTACTCGATGAGCTGCGGAATGACGAGATGGCAGAGGTCGTCGGCGATCTCCTGCTCGCTCCGCCCGAGCGTGACCTGGTTGGAGACCTGGAAGAAGTCGCCGATGCCCTCGGTGCCCTCGCCGTACAGCCCGCGAACCTCGAGCCTCATCGCGCGGGCGGCGCGGAAGGCCTTTTCGATCTCGCCGACGAACTTGAGCCCGGGCAGGTGGAGCATGACGCTCACGCGTAGCCCCGTGCCGACGTTGGTCGGGCAGGCCGTAAGGTAGCCGTACCGCGGGTGGTAGGCGTAGTCCAGGTGAGTCTCCAGGCAGTCGTCGATGCGGTGGATTTCCTGCATGGCCTCGAGGAGTTGCAGCCCGCTGCGAAGGACCTGGATCCGCAGGTGGTCCTCTTCATTGATCATGACAGCCAGCGTTTCGTCGGCACTGACGACGACGCCGCGCGGGGCCGTGCCTTCGGCCAGATGGCGCGAAATCAGGTGGCGTTCGACGAGCAGTTGGCGGTCCAACTCGCCGGCGGCGGCGACGTCGACGTAGAAGACGTCGGTGGCGAGCTTGGCCGCGAGGGTGCGGTCGCGGAGCAGGTCGGCGAGGGCCTTCTGCTGGTCGCCGGGGCAGCGGGAGAGGAAGGGCACGCCGGCGACATGCGCTCTCCAGGGCGCGCAGCTCGTCCCGCAGGGCGGCGGCGCGTTCGTATTCCTCGGCGGCGATGGCGCTGCGCAACTGCCCCCGCAGGCGGAGCAGGGCGGTCTGCCTCTGCTGGGCCAGCCCCGCCCGGGCGGGCACCTTGCCCACGTGGGCCGTCTGGCCGTCCTGCGCGCCGGCAATCACCGGCTCCAGCATCGGGGCGAAGGCGTCGTAGTCGTTGGGGCAACCCAGAAGCCCCGTACGCCGGAACTCGGCGTACTCCAGCCCGCAGACCTCGCACTTGAGCACAGGCCCGCCCTGCGGGCCCTGGCTGTGCATCACCAGGTCTTCCAGCAGCTCGCTGATGGGCGGATTGGCCTTCACCGTGATGCCCTCAGCCGCGGCGCAGTCCTCGCAGAGATGCTTCTCCGTCTTGGCGCCGTTGTCGATCTCCGTCAGGTAGATCGTCGCGGGCTTATCGCACTTGTCGCATTTGTGTTTCATGGGCCTGCACCATCCTAGACCCGCCGTGCCGGTGCGTCAACATCGCACAGGAACGCCGCCCGGCAGCCCGGGGCCTCGCTGACCTCCAGCCGATACAACGCCGCCTTGCCCGCCATCGCCTTCATCAGCCGCCGGGCGAGGAATTCCGCCACGCGTTCGGCCGAGGGCGCGCCCGCGCGAAAGGCCTCGTGGGCGTTCAGGTCCGTTCCGTCCAACTCCCGCGCCAGGGCGTCCAGGGCAGCCTTGACCTCGAGGAAGTCGACCAACACTCCGCTGGCCGGGTCGAGCCGCTCGCCGCGAAACGCCGCCGCCACGTGCCAGGGGTGCGAATGCGACGCCTCCATCCGCCCGTCCGCCATCGCAATGGCGTGCCGGGCGGCAAAGCCGCTCTCGACAGTCACTTCGTACATGCTCACCAAAGTTATTCTACGCATTGGCGGGCAGATGAAAACGGAATTGTGGCCTGCCCCGCACTCGGTACGAAAGAATCTTCGCGCGCCGCTTGACTGACTCTCGCCGGCCGCTATACTACCTTTCTTCCAGGACGCCCGCGTCGTCAGCGGGCCTCTAGGCCTTATGTACCCCGCCGCCTCGAGCGGCCCGTAAACGACCGATGCCCCCGTCGTCTAGCGGCCTAGGATCTCAGGTTCTCATCCTGGAGACACGGGTTCGAGTCCCGTCGGGGGTATGGTTACCGGCCTCCTGCGTCCGCAGGGGGCCGTTTCTTTTTCCCCGATTCCCCGCCTGCCGGGGCGGGCGATATCCAGGCGAGGCGGACGCTGTACCGCCAGGGGATGTGCTGCCGCGAGCCGTCACGGCAGACTCCGGCGACCACCCGCCCATAGAAGACGCCCTGACCCCTGGTGTGTGGGGCAGAGGCCTTGCGGCGACCAGGGATAAAACAACAGAACCATGGCGAAGGAAAACACGCCATGGTTCTGCTGATTATCAGTCGGACGTCCCAGTGTGGGAAGGCTCGTCCCGTGTTCAATCCGTTACTACCGGCGGCTCTTGCGGGCCGCGAACAGGCCGCCCAGGGCCAGCAGGGCCAGGGTGGTCGGTTCGGGCACATTCGTCAGGGGATACGTGCCGGTGGGGCCGCCGTCCATGCCGAAGTTGTCCGCGATCACGTTCGCCGTCTGGGCGCTGGCCGGACCCGAGCCGCGGCTGGCGCACGCGATCGTCAACGCGGTGGCGGTGCTCATCGTGGCCTGCCCGTGCGCCTTAGGTCTGGCGACGCCGATGGCGGTGATGACGATGTTGTCCAGGGTCGAGCCGGCCTCCCAAGGATTCCAATAGATAGTGTCGAAGGGGTTCATCGTGAGGCCGGTGATCACCTTTGCGGGGGAGAACAGGGAGACGCCATCAGCCGTAGCAGTCCACGTCAGGGTGCCTGCGCCTGCATCCCGTGTCAGATCAAAGACATAGTGGGCCACAAACGGGTTAATAGCGGAGCCACCCGGTATCATGTACGCCCCAGACCAGCCACCTCCGCTTGAGATGGTGAGACGGTCATCGCCATGCTGCCACCCAAGACGCTGGCGGGGGGTAGCATCCCATGTCATGGTCGCCGCGTTCCCCGCCCCGAACCGGATATCCTCTTGATGGAGCGATGACGAGTCGAACTCGACCCTAGCTTGGGTGTTGCCAAGGCCGAAGGCGTCAGGCATGGCGAGCCAGAGTGCAGCCCTACCAGTTGACGATTCTGCCTTTCCTGACGCGTTGACGAAGGCAAGATCACTGCCGCTCTGTAGAACCCAGCCTGGCGCGCCCGTCAGAAGGGTACCACTGGCATAGCTATTGAAATTCTCCTGATACACGACAAGGTCTGCCATAGCCGGGGCGGCCAGCAGAAGGGCCGCGAGCGGCAAAACAATCCGAAGTGCTCTGGTGCTCATTCGTCTCTCCCTGCAAAAGGCCTCGCAAAATAGACCGGGGGGAGTCCCGGCCTTCCCATTGTGCTCCCTTCGGGGAGCCGTACGAACATGTTACGTTCACATCTGAGGCAGTGGCGACGGGAACCGCCGGCGATAAACCGACTAGCGGCCCGGAATGGACTGTCGGCAACTTCCTCACAACCCAAGTGGCTCACTCTCCATTAAACAGCGATGTTCTCTGGCGTCAAGCGAAATCCGAAAAATCATGCACGAGCGCGAGACGGTCCGCCCGGGGGGGAGTTAAAACGACAGAACCACGGCGAAGGAGAGATCGCCATGGTTCTGTCGGTTTTCAACCAGGCGGGGGGTGTTCGGCCGGACCCGCCTGAAGTCAGTCAATCAGGCACTACGCCCGGCGATTCTTACGAGCCGCCAGCAGGCCGCCCAGGGTCAGCAGGGCCAGGGTGGTCGGTTCGGGCACGTTGCTCAGGGGATACGTTCCGGTGGGGCCGCCGTCGAGGCCGAAGTTGTCCTTCAGCAGACCGAAGTCTTCCGGGCCGATTTCGCCGTCGTCGTTGGCGTCGCCCAGGGTCCAACTGTCGTGGTTGCCGCTGGGCAGGCCGTCGAGGCCGAAGTTGTCCTTCAGGATGCCGAAGTCCTCCGGGCCTACCTCGCCGTCGAGGTTGAAGTCGCCGGGGAGGTAGCCGGGCCAGCTCGA
>JAPLNA010000280.1 GCA_026693065.1 Planctomycetota bacterium | reverse complement strand
GGGTTCGAGAAGGATTTCGCCGCGGCGGCCGCCCAAGACGCCACCCCGGCCAAGGCCCCCCTGTGCTACGTCGCCGCCCAGTTGGCTCGCCGCCGCGGCGACGCCGCCCTGGCGCAGACCATGTTCCGCCAGGCCCTCGCCGCCGACAAGGGCTTCCTCCCCGCCTACGACGCCCTCACCGCCGAATACCTCGCCGCTAAACAGTACGACCAGGCCGAGAAACTCGTCGCCGAACTCCGCAAGAGCGACCCGGGCGGCTACTTCGTCGAGTACCTCGCCGGACGCATCGCCATCGAGCGCGGGTGGGTCCACTCCGCCGTCGCCCCCCTGTCGCTGGCGCAGCAGCGGAACGAAAAGCACCGCCCCACGCTCGTGCTGCTGGCGAAGGCCTACGACCAGGTCGGGCGGCACGCCGACGCCGAGGCCGCCGCCGACAAGGCCCTCTCACTGAACTCGGAAGACCCGGCCTTCTGCCGCTGGGTGTTCGACCGCGCCCTCGCCGACAAGCAGTACCGCCGCGCCGGGCTGGTCGCCGAACTCGTCTCCGCCCAACGCCCCGGCGACCCCGAGGGCGTCCTCATGCAGGCCGAGGTGCTCCTCCGCCAGGGCGACACCGCCCAGGCCGCCGGTCTGCTCGAAGGCCTCGCCGGGCGGTTCGGGCCCTCCCTCCGCGGGCGACTGCTGGCCGTGGAAATCCGCGTCGGCAAACCCGACTGGATGCTGCCCAAGGCCCTCTACGATCAGACCCTCAAGGACCTTCGCGAGGCGTTGGCGAAGGCCGCCCCCGGCGAGTCGGTGCGCGAGGGGCAGTTGACGCTGGCTCGCCTGCTCAGCCGGGGCGGGCCGCCCGCCCAAGCCGTCGAGGCCTGGGCCGCCCTCCAGGGGGCGGAAAAACTCGCCCCCGCCGACGCCCGCCTGTACGCCGACAGCCTCATCGCCGCCGGCAGGGACGAAGAGGCCGTCAAATGGCTCGCCGACATGGTCCTCCAGGACAAAGCCGACGACGCCGTCCGTATCCTGCTGCTGGAGGAGCTCCTCAAGCTCCGCCGCACCGAGGCGGCCACCCGCGTCGCGATGAGTTGGCAGGAACGGGTGGCGAAGGAGCACGACCCCAAGGCCCTGGCCGCCCTGGACCTGGCGCTGGCGGCCTGTCGGAAGGCCAAGCAGGGCGAGCCGGCCCTCAAGCTGCTCGACCGACTCATCGAAGACGAGGACGACGAGACCAAACTCGCGATCTTCCGAGGGGCCAAGGTCGAATTCCTCCACCTGGCGGGCCAGGACGCCGAAGCTCTCGCCGCCGCCGAGGGATGGCTGGCGCCCAATCCGGGCCGCCCCACCGTCGTCCTGCCCATCACCGACGCCCTCATCGAGAGCAAACTCTTCGCCCCCTCGCAGGCGATACTCGACAGGGCCATCGCCAAGGCCCTCCAGGCCGGCGGAGAGAACACCCCGACCCTCATGTACCTCCGCAGCGCCAAGGGCATGCTCTACGCCGCCGCCAAGGACGCCACCGGCGGCGAGGCCTTCTGCCGCCAATGGGAGAACTCCTCCCCGCAGGCCAAGCCCCTCGCCCGCCAGATGCTCGTGGAGATCCTCAACGAGGCCGAGCAGTATGATAAGGTGGCGGCGTTGCTGACGGACTGGCTGAAGGCCCCCGCGGCCAGCGGCCCGGCCCCGACGGACGAGGAGCGCGACGCGATGGTCGCCGGCCGCCCGATCTTCCCCGCCTACTGCCGCCGGGAGTTCGTGCTGGTGTTGCGGCGGCAGGAGAAGTTCGCCGAGGCCATCGCCAAGGCCACCGAGCGGGTATCAATACGCCGACACCGGCGTGAAACTCGCCAAGGCCGAGGAGTTGATCCGCCGCGCCCTCGCCGACCGCCCCGCCCCTCACATCGAGGACTCGCTCGGGTGGGTCTTCTACAAACAGGGGCGGCTGAGGGAGGCCGGCGCCCTGTTCCAGAACCTCCTCCCGCGGATCGACCCGCTGTACATGAACCAGGGCGTGGTGGTGTTCGACCACGCCGGAGACGTATACTACCGGCTGGGCTGGAAAGACCTCGCCGCGGCGAACTGGACCAAGGTGATCGAACTGGCCGATCAGGTCAAGAAGCCGACCAAGGACGTGCGAACGGTGCGGGCGGCGGCGGCAGGCAAGCTGGCAGCGTTGAAGTCGTCGGCCCCGCCCGCGGTGGCCCCCCTGGGTCAAGGCGTAAAGGAGTAACGGTATGTCGGGACATTCACATTGGGCAACGATCAAACGCGCCAAGGCCGCCAACGACGCCAAACGCGGGAAAAACTGGAGCAAACTCGCCCGCGCGATCATCGTCGCCGCCAAGCACGGCGGGGGCAACCCCGACGAGAACCTCACGCTGCGCTACGCCATCGACAAGGCCCGCGCCGCCAACATGCCCAACGACACCATCTCCAACGCCGTCAAGAAAGGCGCCGGCGAACTCCAGGCCGAGAGCTACGAAACCGTTATGTACGAAGGCTACGGGCCCGGCGGCGTGGCGTTCATGGTCGAGTGCATGACCGACAACCGCCACCGCACCGCCCCCGAGATGCGGAAGATCTTCGAACGCGCCGGCGGGCAGATGGGCGCCCTCAACTGCGTCGCCTGGATGTTCGAGAAGAAGGGCACGTTCGTGATCGAGGCCGCCAAGACCGACGAAGACACCCTCATGGAACTGGCCCTCGAGGCCGGCGCCGACGACGTCAAACGCGACGGCGACTTCTTCCAGGTCACCTCCGACATCTCGAGCTTCTCCCCCGTCAAGGCCGCCCTCGCCAAAAAAGGCATCGAGACCGTCTCCGGCGAACTGGCCATGATGCCCAAGAACTCCATCACCGTGACGGCCGAACAGGCCCGAAAAGTCCTCCACCTCATGGAAGTGCTCGAAGAACACGACGACGTCCAGAACGTCTACGCCAACTTCGACATTCCCGAGAGCGTGATGGCCGAACTGAACAACTCCTGAGCCCTCACGGATACCGGAGTCGCATCGCCTCAATGTCCCGCCGGTCCTGGGTGGTGAGCCGGTCCGGGCTCTCCTCGAACAACGCCGCGTCCAGGGCCTCCACGCGGTCCAGCGTCTGCCGGCACGCGTCGCCCGACCCCGCCTCGGCCAGGAACTTCGCGTGATCCAGCAGCAGGCGGATGCCGTTGGGGTTCAGCCGCACCGCCATCTCCCATGCCACGCGCACCCGGAACGACGCGATCGTCTGCCCGCCCGTGCGTCCGGCGTTGTCTCGCTCGTACTCCAAGTCAGCCAGCGTGCGATAGTACCCCGACTCGAACGGGTTCCGCTCGACCGCCTGCTGCGCCCACGCCAGGGCCTGGCCGTCTCTGGCCAGTTGGCAGGCGTGGGCGGCCTCGTACGCGGCAATGGCGTCCAGCGGGTCGAGTCTCGCCGCCGCCGCCGCCGACCGCGCCGCCTGGCGGTAGTCCCGCGCATTCAGGGCGGCCACCGCCTCCTCGGCCAGTCCCGCCCGCCGACAGACCGGCACGTACAGCACCACGAACGCCGCCCCCCAACCCGCCACCGCCGCCGCGAACGGGACCCACCGCGAGGCGCCGGCCCAGGCGACGGCCGCCCCCGCCGTGCCCCAGAACACCGTCCCGATGCCCGGGCGCCAGATGCCGTAGCAGACCATGTTGTCCAGCACGAAGGCGAACAGCCCGCAGACCAGCGCCACCCGACCCCACGGGCCTGGCGCCGCCGCACGGGCGCGGAACCTGGCCCCCGCCCACCACGCCGTCGCCAGCGTTACCGCCAGCAGCGCCGCCGGGAGGGTCGCGAACGCGACCGCCCCGGTCCACTCCTTGCCCATCAGGGGAATTCCGCCGGCCAGCAGTTTGGCCAACGCCGCCGCCGTCGCCGCCGCGGCGATCGTCCACCCCGCCGGCGGCGAGCCCGTCGCGCGGGCGGGCAACGCCCCCTCCTCCTCCGGCGCGGCGCGGCAGGCCGCCGCCAGCATGCCAAACAGGATCGTCAGGTACAGCACTCCGCCGGCCACGCCGTATACGCTCAGGGCCTCCACGACCACGTTGTGCGGGCTCTTGACCTCCTCGTCGGCCCCGAAGCGGCGGTGCTTGAGGTAGAGCGTGCCGAAGTTCCCCGCCCCCGTGCCCAGGTACGGGCGCTCCAGCAGCGTTTCCAACGCCCCCGTCCAGTAGTGCCAGCGATACGTCATCGTGCGGCTGGGCAGCGAGTCGTGCCGGACGCCCCAGGCCACCAGCACGGTCGCCCCGGCCAGAACCACGCCGGCCAGCACCGCCAGGTTCCGCCGCCAGTGCTCCGCCAGCGCCCGTCGCGTCCGCCACAGGATCGCCATGCCCGCCAGGCTGACGATGCCGGCGATCATGCCGCCCTTGCTCTCGGTCAGCGGGATAGCGACGGCCGCCGTCAGCGCCAGCGGCAGCGTCAGCCACGCCGCCAGCGTCGGCGGGTGAATCTCTCCCTGGCCCCGCGTGGGCAGCCACGCCCGTCGCTCGCGGCGCGAGGCGGCGATCTTCTGAACGGCCAGCCCCACGGCCGCCGACGCCAGCAGGACCATCAGCCCCGCGAACGGCGTGGCCATGCCGATGGGCCCGAGGACGGCCCTGTCGCGGGCGCGGTAGGCGAAGGCGATCGCCGCCGGCGTCCCCGGCTGCATGCCCACCTGCGCCAACGCCGCCGCCGGGTCG
>JAPLNA010000279.1 GCA_026693065.1 Planctomycetota bacterium | reverse complement strand
GGCTCGGGTGTGCTGGCCGGGTCGCGCCCGCCCTCGGGGTGGTCGTCGGGTCCGAAGGCCAGCTCGAAGTGCAAACACCGGCCCGGCAGGGCGGAGGCCCGTTGGGCGGTGAGGAAGTCCGCCAACTCGCGACGCATCTGCTCCAACTGCACCCGCCACAGCCCCGGGTACGGCGGGCGGCGAGACTCCACCCGGGCCGCCTGTTCGGCGACGGCACGCTCCAACGCCGCCCCGCACTCCTCCGCCGACACCGCGGCCAGGTCCACCCCGCCGGCCCCCGCCAGCGACGACAACGCGTGGAACAAGACATCGTGTACGAAGATCCCCCGCGACTGGGCCTCGAGTTGCCGCTCCGGCTGCACCAGCGGCTCCAGGGCCAGCACGTACCGGGCGAAGAAACTCCACGGGCAGGAGGCCAGCAAACTCAACCCACTGGCCGAGAACACGTGCTCGGGTCCGAACCGCCCGGCCAGGGCGGCCAGCAGGTCCTCCCGGTCGAGCCGCCCGTCGAAGGCGTCGGCCCCGCCGCGGCGCCAGCGGCGGTCGCGGGCGAAGATCCCCATCGCGGCGCGGGTGAGTTCCTCGCGTGCGTTCATCGCCGACCAGGCCAGGGCCGCCTTTCCGCCGTGGAAGTCACGGCTGAACACTCCCGCGGCCGCGGCCAGCACGGCCTCGCGGGGCGAGACGATCTGCGATTCATCCAGCCGTCCGTCCGCGCCGGTCGGCACGGGCCAGCCGGGGCGGACGCGGTGGAAGGGGGGCTTCTCGGGCCCGGCGATCCGCTCGGTGAGCGATTCGAGGAAATGGCTCGCCCCCAGCCCGCCGCCCTCGGGTTCGAGGTAGCTGACGGTGAGGCTTTCGTCGGCCCGGCTGACGGCGAGGTAGAACAGGAGCATTTCCCGCGTGGCCAGGTCGCCGCGGCTGTCGAGGGTCACGCCGCGGGAAGCCCACGCGATGCGCTGGGCCTCGCCCAGCACGGCCGAGTCGCTGAACCGCGGCGGGAACTGCCCCTCGCCCACGCCCAGCAGGAACACGTGGCGGGCGCGGAGCGGGCGGGCCTCCAGAACGTCCACGAGTTGCACCGGGCTGGGCGAGAGGGCCCTCGCGCCCGACAGGGCCCCCAGCGCCTCCCGCAGCCGCGGCATCGTCGGCCAGGGCGGGGGCAGGTCCGCCAGTGCGTCTTCCAGAGCCGCCAACGCCCGAAGGTCGCGGGCGATCCGCTCGGGTCTGTCATGCCGGCACGCGGCCCGGGGCAGTTGCAGCGCCCGCATCAACTCCAGCAGCCCGGGCGGGTCGGCGGCCTTGTCGGCCGCGTCGAACAGCCCCGCCAGCATCGCCCCGGCCGCCGCGAGCGTCTCGGGCGAAAACGCCGCCGTGCCTGTGGCGGATGCTTCGTCGTCGTCGGCTTCCTGTTGCCTGGGCCTGGCCAGCCGCCGGGCCGCATGGGCGTAACTGTCGCGACCCGAGAGCACGTTGCCCTGGCGGATGATCATTTCCGCCGCGGCCACCGTCGTCGCGTCGAACTCGCCCAGCGACTCGGGCAGGAAGTAGCTGCTCTTGATGACGCGGAGGACATCGCGGAAGGCGAACTCACCCGGCAGGGCCGCCGCGTCGAGCAGGAAGCGGACGACGGGCTCCTGGGGCAGGGGCGTCGCGGCCGGGGCGACGGGAATATCCGCCGCGGCGAACAGCCGCTCGATCGTCGGGCGGTAGGCGTCCATCGATCGCGC
>JAPLNA010000278.1 GCA_026693065.1 Planctomycetota bacterium | reverse complement strand
ATCCTGGGCTTCGTCGTACCCGCCGACGGCGTCTACACGGTCAAGATCACCACCGCCGCCCAGGGCACGTACGGCCTGCTGGTGGCCAGGGACCTGACCTTCGGCGCCGAGCCCAACGACTCGGGGACGCTTCCGTTGCGCCCGCTGGACGCCACGGGCGGGGCTTTGGGGGCGATCGACAGACGCCTTTCCGACGTATCCGACCTGGCGATCTACGTCTACGACTCCAATCTGTACGTGCCCCTGGCGCCGGGAACCTACGCCAAGAAGCTCTCCCTCGAGCAATTCCAGGCCGTTGTCGCCGCCATGGGAGATTCCCCGACGACCTGGCACGACTACTTTGCCAACCAGTACCCCGGCTACATCCCGGGCAGCAATCCTGACCAGTGGATCCTCATGATCGAGGACTGGCCCAACGGCGATTGGGATTTCGAGGACCTCCGAGTCACCGTGACGCTCCAGGCCCACAGCCTCGCCCTGCACTTCGCCAAGGGAATGCAGTCGTACACCTACGCCCTGGTCGATCGGATAAGCGGCGTTACCCTCCTGACGCCTATCCCGGCGGGGAAGGATCTGCAGTTGCCCTGTGGAACGCCGGACACCGACGACTACCAGGTGGCCCTGCAGCCGGGGACCACGTTGGACCTCCGGACCTCCACCCCGGGGGACGGCGAGCGGGGCTTCGGCAATACCCTCGATCCGCGAATCGAGGTCTACGGCCCCACGGGGCTCCTGCTGGCCTGGGATGACAACTCCGCCCCGGATGGACGGAACGCCGGGTTGATCTTTACGGCGCCCGTGGCCGGAACCTATCAGGTGTGCGTTGTCCCTTCGCCGCTGACGGCCAGTCCGACAATTGGCGAATACGTGCTGACCGCCTTCCCGCTCGTGCCCAACGCCCCAGCCCTGAAGTCCGTGCCCGGCTATACGCCGGGAACATCCAACACGATCCCGTGGTCTCCCGTCCTGGGGGCAATCGGGTATCGCGTCGAATACGACGACGATCCCGCCTTCGAAGGCTTCTCCCACTACGCGATCTATCGCTCGACCAGTCCTGGGGTTGATCCCAGCGACCTGCTCGTCACCACCATCAGCAACCGCGCCACCCTCGCCTTCGAAGACACCAGCCTCAACGTCTGCGGGCAGACCTATTACTACCGTGCCCAGGCTCGCGGGCTCTTGGGGGACAGCGGCTGGTCGGCCGCCGTCTCTTCCACACAGGACGCCACCGTGCCGACGGCCCCCACGAACCTGACCGCCACCGGCCTGAGCGCCTCTTCCATTCAACTGGACTGGTCCGCCGCTTCCGATCCCGAGAGCGGCATCGATCACTACAACGTCTACCGCAACGGCGTGCCTCTGACCACCCGGCCGGCCGGCCAAATGACCTTTGTCGATTCGGACCTCACCCAAGGGGCCACCTACTTCTACGAAGTCTCCGCCGTCAACGGCGCCGCCCTCGAGGGGCCCAACGCGGGCGTCAGTTCGACTCCTTCCGACATCACCCCCCCGACCGTCGCCTCGGCGGTCTGGCTCTGGGAGAACTACGCCAAGGTCGTCTTCGCCGAGCCCGTCGAGGCCGCCACCGCCCAGATCGCCGCCAATTACGTCATCTCGTGCGCCAACCAGTATGTGAAAGTCCTCTCGGCCGTCCTGCAGAGCGATTACTGCACCGTGCTGCTGACGACGACCGACATGGATACCGCCCGCTCCTACGCCGTGGTGGTCAACAACGTTCGCGACCGGGCCCAAGCGCCCAACACCATCGCCGCCAACACCACCGCGGCCCTGGCGTACGGGGGGCTCTACGGCCAGGACATCGGCGTCGCGGCCGTGCCGGGTAGCCAGTCGTACGCAGGGAGCACGTACACCATCTCGGCCAGCGGGGCCGGCCTGACCGGCACGACCGACGGCTTCTACTACGCCTACCGTCTCCTGCCCGTCGACGGCGAGATCATCGTCCGGGTCGACAGCATGCCCGCGGCGGCCGCTGCCTTGGCGGGCATCATGGTCCGCTCCTCCCTCGCCCCCGACTCGGCCTATGTGAGTCTCTCCCTCGACGGCGCGGGCGGGCACGGACGATACCAGTACCGAGCGACCGCCGGGGGGACCACCTCCACCTACACCACCGGCGGCCCGGCCGCCCCGTACTATCTCAAGCTCACGGTCTTCACCAACGTCACCGGCCGCCACATCTACAGCTACATCATGTCCACCGCCCCCGGCAGCTCCTGGTTGCCTTGGCGATCCTCGACTCTGCCCTACACCACGGACCCCTACTACGTCGGCCTGGCCGCGACCACGGCATCGTCGGCCGCCGGGGCGTTCGCCTTCTCCGGCGTCCAGACCAACGCCTACTACCCCCTCCCCGACGCCGCCCCCGCCGGGGCCGTCGATTCCTACTCCACCCCGGCCGGGGCGACCCTGACCGTCCCCTACACCGCCGGCGTACTCGTCAACGACGGCGACTCGGACGGCAACAGCCTGTCGGCCGCCGTGTCGGTCAACTCCGCTCACGGCACGCTGAGCCTGGCGGGCAACGGCGCGTTCACCTACACTCCCGCGCCCGGCTACAGCGGGCCCGACAGCTTCGTCTACACCCTCGACGACGGGCACGGCCTCACCCAGACCGCGACGGTTAATCTCACCGTCGCAGACACGATTGCGCCGGTTGCGACGGTCGGCCGCAAGACCACCGACGACGCCACGCCCTCGCTGACGGGCACGGTGGATGATCCGACGGCTACGATCGCCGTCACGGTGGGCGGACAGACGTACCCCGCCGTCAACAACGGCGATGGAACGTGGACGTTGGCGGATGATGTGGTCTCGCCGGCCCTGGGCCGGGGGGTGTATGACGTGCAGGTGACGGCTACTGACGACGCCGGCAACCACGGGGCGGACGCGACGACGAATGAGTTGATCGTGTATAAGCT
>JAPLNA010000277.1 GCA_026693065.1 Planctomycetota bacterium | reverse complement strand
GTGTTGTATCTGCCGTTGCGGACGGCGCGGTTCCAGTTCGATCAGATCCTGACGGCCGACGGGCAGACGGTCGTCGAGGGCGACGTGCTGGCCAGGGACGAGCGAAACCACCAGACTCCCTTGCTGGCCCCGCGAGGCGGGCGCGTCCGCCGGGAGGCCGTTGCGGGCCATCTGGTCATCGAAGACCCGGCCCCGCCGGCGCCCCCCGCCGCGGGAGGGGCTTTCCAGGCGGCCTCACCCGACATCCGCCGGATGGTCCTGCAGAACATGGGCGCCTGGCAGTACCTCAGCGACGCCCGCACCGGGCGGCTTCCCGACCCGCGGATCCCGCCACAGGCCGTCCTCGTCTCGGCCATGAACCTCGAACCCTTCGCCGTCCGCGGCGACGTGCTGCTGCGGGAAGACCTGGAGGCCTTCACGCGTGGGTTGGAGCACATCCAGGCCATCCTCAGCGGGCAGCCGATCTGTGTCGTCCTGCCGGACGTGCGCGGGGAGTTGGCCCGGCAGGTGCGGGAGGCGATCCTCGGGCGCACGTGGATCCGGCTGGAACAGGCGCCTCGGCTCTACCCGTTCGACGATTTCGCGATTCTCGCCCGCGCCCTCGGGCTGAACGGGCCCGGGCCGGTCTGGGCCCTCCGGATCGAAGGCGTCCGGGCCTTCGATCAGGTCATGACGCACAACCGGCCCTGCGTCGAACGCGTCATCGCCCTGGGCGGGCCTTCCGTGAGCAAGCCCTGCCACCTTCGCCTGCCGGGCGGTTACCCGATCGGGGCGATCCTCTCGGGGCGCCTCACGGGCGAACCGGCTCGCGTGCTGGAGGGCGGGGTCTTCCGCGGGCGGATCGTGGACGCCGGCGTCGAGGGGCTCTCGACGGAATCGCCCGGGCTGACGGTCTTGCCCGAGGCCCGGGGCCGACGGTGGTTCTCCTTCGCGCAGCCGGGATGGGACCGGCGATCGTACAGCCGATGTTTCGCCGGGTCGTTCCGACGAGCCCCCGCGCGCCAATCGACGGCCCTGCACGGGCAGAGGCGGCCGTGCATCGCGTGCGGGTTGTGCGAGGAGGTCTGCCCCGCGGAGATCATGCCGCACCGGATTCACAAGCTGCTCTACGCGCAGGACCGCGAACGGGCACGGCGCACGGAGGCCCGGCGATGCATCGAGTGCGGGCTGTGCTCGTTCGTCTGTCCGTCGAAGATCGAACTGATGGACGAGATGCTCGACGCGCGGCGGGAGGTGGAACCGTGAGCCGGCCCCCCGACACGTCAAAAGGCCCCAAGCCCCCCAAGGCCGCGCCCGTCCGCGAGGCGGCGGAGGCCTTCGTGCTGGCCCGCGAAACCCCGACGCTGGCGGCGCCGCACGCCCGCGATCCGCTGGACGTCAAGCGGGTCATGTTCATCGTGGTGGCCGCCTTGATGCCCTGTGCGATCGCGGGGTGGTATCTTTTCGGGCTGCGGGTGTTGGCGATGATCGCCGTCTCCTACGCCGCCGGCGGGCTCGTCGAGGTGATCGTCGCCCTCGTGCGGAAGCAGGAGATCAACGAGGGCTTCCTCGTGACGGGACTGCTCCTGCCGCTGACGCTGCCCCCGGGGCTGCCCCTGTGGATGGTGGCGGCGGGGTCGGCGTTCGGATCGCTGGTCGGGAAGGAACTGTTCGGCGGGACCGGACGAAACCTCTTCAACCCCGCCCTCGTCGGGCGGGTGTTCCTGTCGCTGGCGTATCCGGCGGCGATGAGCGGACATTGGATCAAGCCGCTGTGCGCCTTTCCCGGGCGGCTGGCGCAGTACGCCGGCACGGCCCTGCCGGAGGCCCTTACCGGGGCCACCCCGCTGCTGCAAGCCAAGGAAGGCCATTGGAGCCTCGTGTCCGCCGGGTCGCTGTTCTGGGGCAACGTGCCCGGCAGCGCGGGCGAGACCTGTGTCCCGGCGATCCTGCTGGGGGCGGCCCTCCTGCTGATTACCGGCGTGGCCAACTGGCGGACCATGGTCGCTTCGCTTGCCGGGTTCGCCGCCTTGGCGCTGGCGATGGACGTTCTTCGCCCGGGCGCCTTCGCCCCGGCTTACTGGCAACTGCCGGCCGGCGGCCTGCTCCTGGGCGTCGTGTTCATGGCCACCGACCCCGTGACCGGCCCGATCACCAACGGCGGCAAGTGGGTGTACGGCGTGCTGATCGGGGCGGTCACGGTGGTCATCCGCGACTTCACCGGATACCGAGAGGGCGTGATGTTCGCCATCCTCCTGGGCAACATCGTCGCCCCGCTCCTGGACGAGATCATCCTGGGCCTGCGGGTTCGGAGGCGGCGGAATGAACCCTGAGATCCCCCCCAAGTGCGGCCTGTGCGGCCCCCTGTGGTCGGGTAATCCGATCGCCGTCTACGCCCTGGCGCTCTGCCCGGCCCTGGCGGCAACCGACCGGCTGGCGCCCGCGCTGGTGATGGGCCTGACGCTGACGGGCGTGTGCCTCGTCACCAGCCTGCTCTTCTCCCTGCTCAAGCCCGTCATGCCGCGCCCCGGGCGGATGCTCATCGAACTGATGCTCGTCGCGGCCGTCGTGACGGTCTTCGACCTCGCGGTGAAGGCGTACTTCCCGCAGGACTCCCCGCCGCCACCGTACATCGCCCTGATCGTCACCAACTGCATCCTCGTATACCGGATCGAGGCGATGGCGATGTCGAGCGGCCTGTGGCCCTCGGCCCTGGGCGGGCTGGCCAACGGGCTGGGCTTTGCGGGCGTGCTGGCCGTGCTGGGGGCCTTCCGCGAACTGACCGGGACCGGAGCGGTCCTGGGCTGCCCCGTGCTCCCCCCGGGCTGGTACGAGCCCAACCGGCTGGTCGCGCAGGCCGGCGGGGCGTTCCTGGGGTTGGGCCTGCTCGTGGCGGCGCTGAATGCCGTGGCCGGGCGACGGCCGGCGGAGGGCGAGGAATGAACGCGTCGGCCTTTGGCATCTTCGTCGCGGCGGTCCTGACGAACAACATTCTCCTGTCGAACTATCTGGGCGTCTGCCCGTTCCTGGCCGGGTCGCGGCGGATGGGTACGGCGTGGGCCCTGGGGCTCGCCGTGACGGTCGTCACGACGTGCACCGTCGCGATCAACCACGCGGTGTACCACCGGCTGCTCGGGGCGGACCTGGAATACCTGCACCTGATGGCCTTCGTGGTCGTTATCGTCGGTTTCGTGCAGGCCGGCGGGGCGATCCTCGGTCGGCGCTGGCCGATCGTACGGACGCTGGCGCCCATGGCCACCGTCAACTGCGCCGTCCTGGGCGTGTCCCTCCTGGCGGTGATTCACCAATACGACTTCGCCCGGGCCGTGGCGTTCGGCTTCGGCGCCGGGGCCGGTTGGGCAATGGCGATCCTCCTGATGGCCGGACTCCAGGGGAAGATGAGTTACAGCGACGTTCCCCGTCCCTTCCGCGGCCTGGCCATCGCCCTGATCGTCACGGGCCTGATGGCGATGGCGATGGCAGGCTTCGTGGGCCTGGCGTCCGTCGAGTAGCCTTGATCGCGAGGAACAAAATGAACTTCCGTAAACTGGGACTGATCACATCATCCCTCGTGCTGCTGAATGCGGCTTTGGCGTTGGCGGCCGACGAAGGAGGCAGGAACGTGGCGAAGACGAAAGAAGACCCCGCGGCCTCGCTGCCGCGTCCGACGGCGGAGCAGGCCCGGTGGCAGGATTACGAGATCGGCGTCTTCTACCATTACGATCTCAACGTCTACAAGCCCGGCTGGGATCACCGCCAGTACGACAACTTTCCCGGCCCGGATATCTTCAACCCCACCAGGCTCGACACCGATCAATGGATGGAGGTTCCCAAGGCACTGGGCGCCAAGTACGCCGTCTTGACGGCCACGCACGGCAGCGGGTTCATGCTGTGGCAGAGCGACGCGTATCCGTTCGGCGTGCGCCAGAGCCCTTGGCGCGGCGGCAAGGGCGACGTGGTGAGGGAATTCGTGAACTCCTGCCGCAAGGCCGGCGTGGGGCCGGGCCTCTATTGCCACATGCGGGTCAATGGCTGGTGGCAGGTCGATCATCCCGGTTTCGTCGCGGCGACGCGGCCAGGCAGGCCAAGTACGCCGCGTCGAAGATCAAGCAGGTCGAGGAATTGTGGGGCAACTATGGTCCGCTGGCGGAAGTCTGGTTTGACGGCGGCATGCCCGATCCCAAAGCCGGTTTCGACGTCCTGCCGGTTCTCAAGAAACTCCAGCCCAGAACCATGGTGTATGGCGGAGGCAACACGCCCGGGGAGACGATTCGCTGGATGGGGAGCGAGACCGGCAAGACCGCGTATCCCTGCTGGTCGACCGGCGCCAACCCCTTCGACGACAACTCCGGAAACCCCGCCGGGAAGGACTGGTGCCCCGGCGAGGCCGACGTGAACATCCAGGGCGGCCAGTGGATGTGGCAGCCGGGCTCGGATAACGGGCTGCGCAGCCTCAACGAACTCATGGAGATCTACTATGGCTCGGTGGGCAACAACTGCAACCTGCTCATCAACGCGATGCCGGGCCCCGACGGCCTGGTGCCCGAGGCACAACTCAGGCGATTCCGCGAATTCGGCAACGAGATCCGGCGGCGGTTCGGCAAGAGCCTGGCTCAGACGGCCGGCGAAGGCAGTGAACTCGAACTGTCTTTGGGCAAATCGCAGAAGATCGATCACGTGATGCTCATGGAGGAGATCATTGAGGGCGAGCGGGTGCGCCGTTATGTCGTCGAAGGCAAGGTCGGCCCGTCGTGGCAGAAGATCGGCGGAGGCAGTTGCATCGGCCACAAACGCATCGAGCGGGTCACTCCGGTGGAGGTGTCGGCGGTGCGATTGCGCGTCCTCGAGAGCATCGGTAAACCGCTCATTCGCAAGCTGGCGGTCTTTGACACCACCGCGCCGGCGACCGCGGGGCGGTATGATATTGCGATGGCCCCGTGATGGCCGCCGTGCCCTGAGAGGAAGTCGCGGATATGCCGGTTGTGCCTTGCCACCTCGAACCGCTGTTCCATCGCCCGGGCGTTCGTGACGGACGCGGCGAGCCCGTCGTGCCGGAGTGGGGCGAACTGGAGAGCCGGCTGCTGTTCAGTGCCGCCCCGGCCGCCCCGGTTTTGCCCAGCCAGGCCCCCGTCGTCGCCATCGCGCTCCACGGGCGGGGGACCGCCGCCGTCAGCGGACAGATCGAAACATCCGGCGACGTGGACGTGTTCTCCCTGACGCCGGCCAATGACGGCCGCGTCACCGTGACCGTGGCGGCGAGTTCCGGCCCGGGGACCGGTATCAGCGGCGACCTGTCGGCCTACGGGCAGACGGTCCTGCTGGCCCGGGATGCCGATGCCGCGACGACGGGCGCGGCGGTGAGTTTCGACGTGACGGCCGGGGCGACGTATATCCTGCGAGTGGCCTCGCTCAACGACAAGACCGGGCGATACAGTCTGAAGGTATCGGGTGTCTGGGTCTCCCCGCCCCCGGTGGTTCCCGGGCCGCGGGTGTCCTGGCGGGTGGAGAACGCCCCCGGCGGGCCCCGCCTGGTCGTTCTTGGCACCAATGGCCCCGACGCCATCACCGTCTCCCGGGCCTCCGGCAACACGCTGATTTACGTCAGCGGCGCCCTGGCGTGGACGAGCAGCCAGGTCTTCTCGAGCGTGCAGGTGTACGGGTTTGGCGGCGATGACCTGTTGGTGAGCGTCAGCGGAGCGGGCGAAACCGTTCGTGGCGGAGCGGGCCTCGACAGCTTCTGGGGCGACTCCGCTGACAGCTTCCCCGACGTCAGCGCCGCCGAGACCTCCGCCGGCCGCGTCCACGTCGTCGACACGTTCTATACCCCGGCGTCCGCCCCGGCGGCTTCCCTGGAATTGGCCGGGCAGGACCTGCCCGACCCCGCCACCCGCTATCCCTACCGGAGGTACTCCGCCAACGCGCTGTTTGGGGACGGTCCGCAGTACAACGACGTGTTTCAGGGCGTCGCGGACGACTGCTCCTTTCTGGCCGTGCTGGCTTCGTTGGCGCAGAGCCGCCCCACGCTCATCCGCCAGATGATCGCTCCGCTGGGGGATGGGACCTACGCCGTCCGCTTCTTCACCGACGGGCGGGCCTCCTACGTCCGCCTGGACCCCGACCTGCCGGTCTATGACGGTTCGACGTTCCCAGCCTACGCGTCCCTGACGGACGACGGCGAGTTGTGGGTGGCCCTCCTGGAGAAGGCCTTCGCCGTCTTCCACACCGGTGCCAACTCGTACGACTCGATCTCCAGCGAGTGGATGTCGCCGATCTACGCGCAGCTCACCGGCGTCGGGGCCGGTGACACATATACGGCCTACACGACGGAGGCGGACCTGGCCGGCCGGATTCGCCGGGCGATACGGGCCGGCCACGGCGTCACGGTGGCCAGCGATTCCGCCGGCTCGGAGGCCGTCGTGGGCGACCACGCCTACGCCGTTCGTTCGATCCGGACCGTCAAGGGGCAGACGATGGTCACCGTCTTCAACCCATGGGGCGTGGACGGAAAGCCCGACGACGACGACACCGTCGACGGGCTGGTCACGCTGACGATGACCCAGTTCCGCCACGTGTTCACGACCCTCAGCATCAGCGACGCCTGAGGAATGCACCGGGCATCCTTTCCGGTTCCGGGAACTCTTCCGGAACGCCAGGTGTCCCTGCGATCGCATCGCCCCCGCGTGCGATTCGGCAACGTCTTTCGTTGCTGACGGTTCCAAATTCCACCTCGACGATTCCCTCGTTTTCCGGACACCTGGCGGACACCTCAGGGACACCTGAAGGACACCTCAAGGACTCCTCGAGGACACCTCCGGGACACCTCGGGGACACCTCGCGGGCACCTCCGCCCCGCAGGGCCCCAGGCCCTCCGCCGCCATCGCCGCGACGGCCGGGGCGCCCTGGCACTCTACCCCGCCGGTCTCGTTGTCCCGGCGCCCCTGGATTGTCCTCTCCCCGGCCTCTTTCCCCTCTGCGCTCTCTGCAAAGCAATCATATCACTACTTGTTTTCTTGGCAAGCTCTCAGGCGGCGATGGTGGAGACATCGGCTTG
>JAPLNA010000276.1 GCA_026693065.1 Planctomycetota bacterium | reverse complement strand
GGGGGCGTTTTCCAGGAAGATGTGGCTGGCGTAGAAGTCGCGGTGGGCCAGGCGGCCCTGGTGCAGCGTGCGGGCGAGGTCCGCCAGGGCCTGCGTCATTCGCCTGGCCAGGTCGGTCTTGCCCGCGATGGGGCCCTGCTCGACGCGAGAGAGGGCCTCGCCCGGCACGGCGGTGACGAGGACGTAGCTCCGCCGTGCGCCCAGGGGCCCGCCCTGGCAGCCCCAGGCGGCCGTTTGCATTGTCGCGATGCCCAGCGCGCCCACGCGTGCGATGTTCCGCACCTCCACGCCGGCGGGCCCCCCGCCCGGGCCATACGTCCCCCACCGCCGCAGCCGAACCGCCGCCGGCTCGTTCTCGTACCGCTTCAAATACAACTCGTAGGCCTGCCCCGTTTCGTCGTGCAGCACCAGCCGCCCGCGCCGCCGGTGTTGCAGCCCGGGCTTGGCAAGGTCTTCGCCCGCCTGACAGGCGAAGGCCCCTTCCACCGTGTCCAGCCCCGCCCGCCGGATCGCCCGGGCCAGCGGGGTGTCCTGGAACTTCGGACCGATCATGACGCACCTCCGCCCGCCGGGATGCACTGGGGGAGCAGTTCGTCGGCCTCCCGCAGGACCATCTCGGGGGTGATGTCTTCCATGCACTTGTGATACAGCGGCCCGGCGGGCTGGAGGCACAGGGGCTGCTGGCAGGGCGAGCAGGGCAGCGGCACGCGAACGGTGCGCTCCTTGGCGTGATGGATCTCGCTCCATCGCGGGTCGGTGCTGCCGAACACGGTCACCACGCCGATGCCGAACGCCGCCCCCACGTGCCGGGCGCCCGTGTCGTTGGTGATCAGGAGCACGCACTGACAGGCCAGGGCCTTGAGCAGCCCGATCGTGCCGTCGTGGTCGGCCATGTTCAACGCCACCGGGCGGCGCATCGCGTCGGCGACGGCTCGCCCGACCGCCCGCTCGCCGGGGGAGACATTAATGATGATCCGCACGCCATGGCGGCTGATCAGTTCGTCGGCCACCGCCGCAAACTGCCGGGGCGCCCACATCTTCGAGACCCCGAACGACGCCCCGGGGTTGAGCATCACCAGCGGGCGCGAGCCGACGTGGGCGCTGGCGAGCATGGCCTCGGCGGTCTCGGCGTCACGGGGGGAAACCGCCAGGGCCGGCTGCATCGACTCGCACGGGACCCCCAGCGACCGGATCAGCGCCCCATAATACTCACTGGCCGGGACGGGCTCGAAACGCCCGTCGGGCGACCGGGGCGGGGCAACCCGGTCGGTCAACAGCCAGCCGCGTCCGTCCCGGACGTACCCGGCCAGGCGGGGCACGCCGGCCAGGCTCGCCGCCGCCGCGGATCGAAAACTGTTCGTCAGCAGCACCATCATGTCGAACCGCCCGCGTCGAATCGCCCTGGCCAGACGGAGAAGCCCGGCCTTGCCGCTGCCGTCGGGGGCCGCGTCGGCGACCTGCGCGTCGAAGAACGTCAGCGACTCGAGAGTCGCCAGGGCGGCCGGCCGGCCGACGTAGGTGATCTTCGCCTCGGGCGCCCCACGGCGCAGGGCCCGGAGAGCCGGGGTGGCCATCACCGCGTCGCCGACCCAGGTCGGCAGGAACACCGCTATATTCCGCTCGTTGAGCATCAGGGCGTATTGTACCGATCGCCCCCCGCCGTGGCTAGAACCCCCTGCCCGCCGTCGCTCAGAGCCCCACCGCCGGAAGGTCCGCCCAGGTGTTGCAGCGAATGTGGTAGTTGCCCGGAACGTACGCCCCGCCCACGACGACGGGGCGAAGCTTGGCCTCGTGGAAGGCCGCCGCCGCCTGCGGATTCGTCGAGACCCCCGCGTTGAGCCCGGGAAACCGCTCCCGCAGCAGGGGCAGTTGGCTGATCATCTTGCCCTCCCAGTGAATCTGCGGCATGCGGATGCCGTTCCGCGTGACCATCTCCCATCGGTGGTTCTCCCACGGGACGATGGGTCCGTCGGGATACCCGCACTGCTCCAGCCGCCGGCGGGCCAGGTCATGCTCGGATACCGGCTTCTGGGAAAGGTAGACAATGTTCGCCCGCGTCGCCAGGCGAACCAGCGACGACCTGGCCCCGGAGGCCTGAACGGACCCGAGGGTCGGCAGGGAGTCCATGTCGACGGCGACGGCCGTCCGCTCCCGCGCCCACACGTAAAACCGCCCCAGCCGCGTGATCTCCTCGCCTTCCTTGGCCTGGACGGCCACGCGAAGCGGATAGTTCCCCGGTCGGATCGGCGCCCGCAGCGCGACGGCGGCGAACCCTTCCTTGTCCGTGTAGGCCGCCTGCTCCACCCCGCCCACCTGGAAGCGAACGCACGTCTCCTTCACGGCCATGGGCACGTTGAACAGGTCCGCCCGCTGGAGGCGGACGACCATGGCCGCCTCCTGCCCCGCCGGGGCCACCGGATCGGGCGCGTACAAAGAGAACTGCCCGCCGCACCCGGCGAACATCAGCGACCCGAAGGCCGCCAACAGGGTCAATCGCATGGCCTGCATCCTTTCCACGGGCACTATTACACGCGGCGGAGGCGGATTTGTCAAACGCCCGGCACGCCGGAATCCGCTTGTAACGACCCGGGGGCGAGAGATAATCGGCGGCCGGCGGAATCCCCTCGATGAAATGAAGGCGTGGAGGTAGAGGCATGACTGACTATCGTGCCCTGACGGACCGGCTGGCCCGCGGGTGGAATACATGGTACGTGAAGAACATGCTCGCGCATGTCCTCCTGCCGGAGGGCATGGTGATCAACCTGGGCCTCAAGGAATACCGGGGCGGACAACATTTGCGCGAGATCCTGAAAGGGCCCGTCGACGTCGTTCCCGGATTGCGCTCGTACGACGGGGCCTACACGGACCTGACGCTCTCCTGGCACGACGTGAGGCTGCGAGTCCAGACCGCCCTGGACGGCGATGACTGGGTCGCCCTCGTGACGCCCCTGGGCATGCAGAAACGCCGGGGTCTGATCGTGGCCGAGTGCGGCATGCTGTGGAACCGCCCCGGCTCGTGGCGCCGGGAAGGGGACGTCCTTCGCGGCCAAGCCGGCCAACGCCGCGTCGATCTCTTTTCCACCGCCGCCCCGGCCGAGGAGGCCAGCATCTGGGCCCTCTCGCCCTACCTGCCCCTACCCCTCGACGGGCCGGTGGGTCTGAGCACGGGCCGGGCGCGAAGCGTGGCGGACATCGAGGCCGTCCTCGCCCGCCAGCGGACGGCCGAGGAACAGCGCGTCGCCCGGTACGGCGACCTGGCGGAGGTCTACCGCGCCGCCCGGGCCGCCCTGGCCTGGAACACCATCTACGACCCGGTGAAGGGCCGCGTCATCACGCCCGTAGCACGCACCTGGTGCAGCAACCATGGCTGGGTCCTGTTCGAGTGGGACACGTATTTCGCCGCCTACATGCTTGCGGTGGACAACCCGGATCTCGCCATGGCTAACGCGATCGCCATCACCAACGAAATCACGCCGGAGGGCCTGGTCCCCAACTTCGCCCAGGCCACCGGCTTCACCAGCCGCGACCGGTCCGAGCCGCCGGTGGGCGCGTGGGTCTGCCGGGAGATCTATCGCGGCCACCGGACCCGATGGTTCCTGGAGGAAGTCTACCCCAACCTGCTGCGATGGAACCGCTGGTGGTGGCAGGCCCGCCGCAACGGCAAGGCCCTGCTGAGCTGGGGGTCCACCCCGTACGAGCCGGTCTTTGACGCCTACTGGGAAGTCAACGGGGTGAACGAGCGATTCGGGGCCTCGCTGGAATCCGGCCTGGACAACTCGCCGATGTACGACGACGTGCCGTTCGACAACGTCCGCCACGTTTTGCAGATGTGGGACGTCGGGCTCAACGGCCTGTACGTCGCCGACTGCGAAGCGCTGGCCGATATCGCCGGCGTGCTGGGCCACGACGCCGACGCCGCGGAACTTCGCCGGCGTGCCGCGACGGTGCGAGCGGCCATGTCCGCCCAGTTGTGGGACGAACCCTTCGGCCTGTTCCTGAACCGCCGCGTGGATACGGGGGAACTGAGTCGCCGTATTTCACCGACCAATTTCTACTCTCTCCTGGCCCGGGCCGCCACGCCCGCCCAGGCCGACCGCATGATCCGCGAGCACTTCTACAATCCGGAGGAGTTCTGGGGCGAGTGGGTCCTGCCCTCCATCGCCCGCAACGACGTGGCCTATCCCGAGCAGAGCTACTGGCGCGGGCGGATCTGGGGGCCCATGAACTTCCTGGCCTACATCAGCCTTCGCGTCTACGGCCTGCCCGGGCCCCGGCGGGACCTGGCCGAAAACTCCAAGGCCCTCCTGCTCAAGAGCTGGCTCTCGCACGGCCACGTGCTCGAGAACTACAACGCCGAAACCGGCGACAATACGGTGGCCCAGGGCAAGATGGGGGGCGATTCCTTCTACTACTGGGGCGGCCTGCTGGGAACCATCGCCCTCATGGAGGCCGGCCACTATCCGGCGCCCGAAGCGCCGCTGACGGATTGAAGGCGTTCACGCCTGCCCCCTTTTCCGCCGATAGATTTGTCAATCCACCCGGTTTACGCTATCCTTGCTGTCCAAGGAGCAACCCATGCTGGAGAATCAGGACTTTACCTACAGCGATACCTGGCGGGTCTTCCGCATCATGTCGGAGTTCGTCGAAGGCTTCGAGACGATGAGCCACGTGGGCCCGGCGGTGAGCATCTTCGGCTCGGCCCGGACGCCGGAGGACCACCCCGACTACGTCCGGGCGCGGGAGTTGGGGCGGATGCTGGGACAGTCGGGTTTCGGGGTCATCACCGGCGGCGGGCCTGGCATCATGGCCGCCGCCAACGCCGGGGCACGCGACGTCAAGGCCACCAGCGTCGGGCTGAACATCGACCTGCCCGCCGAGCAGACCCCCAACCCCTACTCCAACGTTTCGCTTCACTTCCGGTACTTCTTCGCCCGCCTGGTGATGTTCGTGAAGTATTCCTGCGCGTTCGTGTGCTTCCCGGGCGGGTTCGGCACGCTGCACGAGTTCTTCAATTCCATGACGCTCATCCAAACCGGCAAGGCCGACCGCTTCCCCGTCGTCCTCATCGGCACGAAGTTCTGGGCGGGGCTGGACGCCTGGATGCGAGACCGCATGCTCCACAACACCTTCCACAAGATCGACCCGGAAGACATGAACATGTTCACGATCACCGACGACCTCGCCGAGGCCGTCCGCGTGATTTCGCAGGGGTGCCCGCAGACGAAGGTCGCGCCGCAACCGGTGTTCCCCTCCCCGAGCAGCCCGTCGGCCGAAGGCCTTGCCACCGGCCGCCCGCCGGGCCCGGCCGACCCCGGCACGATGGATTAGCGCCGCCGCGGCGGGACGGGGTCGTAGCCCCCGCGGCTGAAGGGGTGGCACCGCAGCAGTCGCCAAACCCCCAGGCCCGTCCCGATCACCGCCCCGCGGGTTCGCAGGGCCTGAATGAAATATCGGCTGCACGAGGGCTCGAATCGGCAGTGTCCGCCCAGGAATCGGGAGAGGGTGAGTTGGTAGAGTCGGACCAGGAGGACAAGTCCCTCGGCCGGCAGGCGGGCCAGGGCCCGCGTCCATCGAGCGGCGCGGTTCACCCGGGCTCCTTCGCCGCCGGCTGGCTCGTCAGGCGGGCCACCAGTTTCCGGATCGAGGCCTCCACCTGCGCCCCGGAGGCCGAGCCCCCGCGTGGGGCCAGGACGACATCCCACCCCGTGGCCAGGAGCGGACGCGCGCGGCGGAAGGCCTCGCGGCAGACCCGCTTGACGCGGTTGCGTTGCACCGCCCCGCCGACGCGTCGTGAGACGACGACGGCCATGCGGATCGGCCCGCCGCCGTCCTGGCGAGGGGCCCCCAGCACGGTCATCACGCCGTCGGAGGCCCGGCGCCCTTGGTCGAACAGGCGGGCAATGTCCGCCCGGCGGCACAATCGAAGTTCCTTGCCCGCGGGATATCGCATCGGGGCATTCTACCGCCGCCAGGCCCCGTTGGCAAAACCTGCCGTCACTCTCTTGACTCACCGTCCGCGGGCGACTACAACCGTCTCGGGAGGTGCCCGCTTGTGGTGAAACGATTGGCTCAACGTCTGGCGCCGCTGGGGTTGCTGGTTCTGCTGGCCGGCGGCTGCCAGGAGATAAACTGGTCTTGGCCCACGCCCGACCCGGCGCGGGAGCATTACCAGGCCGGCTCTGCCCTGATCAAACAGGGGCGCCTGGAGGCCGCGAAGGTCGAGCTTTCCGAGGCCATTCGCGCCAACCCCAATCTGCCCGAGGCCCACGCCTGCCTGGGCGACATTCACCGCAAGCAGAAGCAATACGCCCGCGCCCGGGACAGTTACATCCAGGCCTGCCAGTTGGACCCGTACGCCTTCCGCCCGCACTACAACCTCGGGGTGACGTATCAGTTGATGGCCGCCCAGGCCGTCCTGGCCGACCAGGCCAGCCAACTCCTCCGCCAGGCCGTCCAGGTCTATCTGCGAGCGACCACGATCAGCCCGGACGACTTCGAGTCCAACCTGAACCTCAGCGCCTGCTATCATCAGTTGGGGCGGTACGAGCAGGCCGAGCAGCACTGCCGCAAGGCCATCGCCATTCGCCCGGACAGCGCGGCCGGCTGGTGCAACCTGGGGATTATCTGCGACGCGCAGGGCAAGAGCGCCGAGGCGATCCGTGCCTTCAGCAAGAGCCTGGAGTACGACACGAACCAGCCGCGGATCCTGCTGAGCCTGGGGGCCTGCCACAAGCGGACGACCGCGTCCAATCGGCTCAAGGCCGCCCTGCACGCCTTCGAGTTGGCCCTGCGGATCGACCCGAACTTCTCGGAGGCCTACGAGCAGATCGGGCTGATCCACTTTGAGGTGGGCGACAACGCCGAAGCCCTGAAGGCCTTCGAGCGGGCCATTGCCATCGATCCGGAAAGTTCCGTCGCCCAGCGGGGCAAGGGGGCGGTGCTGATGCTGCGGTACATCGCCGACCCGACGGACGCCCGCGCCCGGGAGCAGGGGCTGGCCTGCTGGACGCGATCGCTGGAGATCGACCCGGACCAGCCCAAGCTGGCCGAACTGGTCGAGAAATACCAGGCCGCCCCGCCGGCGCCGGCGGCGCCTCCGGCGCTTGTGGCCCCTGTCGTACCGGTGGTCGTGCACCCGGCCAGCGCCCCGGCGTCGGCCCCCGCGCCGATCCCGACCGCCCCCGCCACCGGTCCTGCCGCCACCAGGCCTCGGTGATCGCCGCAAACCACGGCACCCGCTCCCCGCGGGCATGCGAGGCAAGTTTTCCGCAAAACTCGCCCTCCTCCGGCAGATTTCCTCTTTCCTCCGCGAGAGTCTTCCGATATAGTGTCTTGCCTCCCGGGGCCGTAGCTCAGTTGGGAGAGCGGCTGGTTCGCAATCAGCAGGTCAGGGGTTCGAGCCCCCTCGTCTCCATGCAAAAGCCCTTGTAAGACAGAGACTTACAAGGGCTTCTTCTTCGGCCGTTTCGGAGTTTGATCTATTGTTCACCCACGCCTGTTGCATGTCGTTGCCCATAGCCAGTCCCACTTGGTCGGGGCGGATATCCAGCAACCGGGCCAGGCGCGCCGCCGTGTCCGGATGAAACCACATGAAGATCGGCACTCGATCCGTCTTCTGCCGTCGGAGGGCGGCCTGGTATTTCTCGACCAGTTCGGCCAGCTTGGGCTGGTCCGGGTCGATCTCCAGCGATCGCGTCCAGCAGGC
>JAPLNA010000275.1 GCA_026693065.1 Planctomycetota bacterium | reverse complement strand
GCCGCAGATCGACGGCCCGGGCGATCCGCGTGTCGATGAACGTCTTTTCGTCCACCGCACCGGGCCCCCAGGAGACCATCCGCAGCGTGATCATCGACTTGGCGTTGTAGAACCCGCACCCGAACGGCTTGCCCGTCTTGTCCACGACGGCCACCAGATCCCCGTCTTGCACGCCGGCGGGCACGCGGCCGACCCTCTTCCGATAAATGAACGGCCCCCACCCGGCAGCCTTGAGTTGCACGACGGGGAGGGCGGGTTTGTCAGTTGGTTCGCTCATATCGCCGCAGAGAGTACCCTCCGCGCGGGCGTTTGGGCCAGTGGAATCGCGGACATTCACCGGCCGGCCGTCACGCCGGGTCGGGCGGGGCGGGGGGCAGGAGCAGCCCGCCCAGGCCGGTGCGGGTGCAGGCCAGGTCGTAGGCGCGGTCGTAGTGGCCGATGAGCAGGCCCCAGTGGAAGTGCCCGGAGATGCTCTCGACGCGGTTGCGCAGGTCGATCCGCTTGCGACGCCCCAGCTGGGTGTAGTTCCACATCTGCTCGGCCAGTTCGTGCACGCCGGCCTCGTAGGGCTGGCCCCGGCGGTGCACCATGAACAACCCGGAGGCCGCGTGGTCGGGGATGTTCGCCTGGAGGTAACTGCCGAAGCCGCTCAGGTCGCTGGTGACGGCGGGGGTCGTACTCCAGCCCCAGCAGCGGGGTGGCCGACGACAGGAAGTCGGGGTGGTAGACGACCTTGACCGGATCGGCCGGGGCGTTGACGAGCCCGCGACGGCGGAGGTAGTTCAGCACGTCGTCGCCGCTTTCGTCCACGAGGTCGTGCGTGACGATCGGCGGCGATCGCCGCGCCTGCCACACGTGCCGCAGCCGCAGCAGCCGCATCCGCCAGAAGTCGTCCACCAACTCGTCCAGCGCGGGAGTTTCCCCCGCGGCGGTGGCCAGGAAGAGCCGCTCGCCCATCTGACGCCCGCAGGCCTCGCACGTGCGGCGCATCTCTTCCATCTGTGCCTGCGTCTGGAGCACCTGGGCGTCGATCGAGCGGAAGGGTCGCGGGGCGATGAGGAAGAAGACGACGGTCCGGTCGCCCCCCTCGGCCCGCATGCGGGCGTTGAGCTCGGCGAGGGCGTCGATCGTCAGGTCGAAGCCCTTGTTGCGGTACTCGTATCGCCCGGAGGTGAAGAAGTACAGCGTGCGGTCGATGTTGAAGGGCCCGCTGGGGAAGAAGTGCCCCATCACGAACTGCTTGATCCGTTCCTTGTACTGCACGTGCAGGTTCTGGAACTCGTGGACGGCGAGGTATCGCTCGATGTTGAGTCCGTTGGGCAGGAGGACGTCGGCCTTTCGGCCCAGAAGGAACTCGCATTCTTCGCCCGTCAGGCCGCTGACGGTGGAGAGCACGTGGGCGCCATGGGCGGCGGCCCGCTCGAGTTGAACCTGGGCCTCGATGCCGAACCGCCGGGCCTGCCCCTGCCAGTCGGCCCCGCGGACGTGGTCGTAGAAATCCCCGTCGTTCATCGCCATGTACCGCCCGAGGCTCGTGGCGTGGGTGGTGAACACGGTGGCCATCGGCACGTTGGCCCGGCGGAGTTCGGGGATCGCCGTCCCCGCCAGCCATTCGTGGAAGTGTCCGATCACCGGTCCGTCCAGTTGGGCCGAGGCCGTCAGGGCACGGAAGAACCGCTCGACCATCCATCCGAACATCGCCACCGAGTCCAGCAGGTCGTCGCGTTCGGGCAGGGAGATGCGGTGATGTTCCCAGATGAGGTATTTTATTTCGGCCAGTTTCCCCCGGGCGGTTTCGAGGTCCATCAGCACGGCCGTCGGCTGGCCCGTTACGAGCCAGCGGCCATGCCTTGCGCCCAGCCCCTGGGCCTGCATGGCCGCCAGGGCCTGGCCCACCGCCCCGCGCGCGGGGGTTTCTTCGAATTCCATCGGCGAGGTCGCCGGGTCATAGGGCCCGACGAGCAGATAGCGATCGCCCCATCGCCGGGTGATTGTGGGGGCCTTCGAGCGGATTACCGTATAGATTCCCCCGACCTGATGACAGACCTCCCACGACACCTCGCACAGCCAGGGCCTGCGTCCATCCCGTACCGCGGGCCCGTCCTGGGGGGTGTCCTTCGCCTTCACGCCATGTGTGCTCTTCTTCCAAGCCATCTTTCTGTGTCCGTCTCATTGACCGCGAAACCGAATACAACCCGCGACAGACGCAAGGGCATGGGCTGTCCGTCGGTGGGGTCGACGGAACGCGGTGCAAGCACTGCCGCTATTGACCTCTAGATGGCCAGAGCGCGTCGGCGAGGTCGGCGTGCCGGAAGCAGGCGCGGAGAAGATCGGGTTGTTCCGCC
>JAPLNA010000274.1 GCA_026693065.1 Planctomycetota bacterium | reverse complement strand
GGCCTCGCCGGAGACCTGGCAGTGGAGGAGGCCGGCCCCCAGATCGAATTGCGACTTGTCAATGTGTACACGGTTGAGCGGATCGGTCCAGACGGCCAGGTCCAGCGCCGCCTCGTCCCAGTGAACGGGCGAGCCGGCGACGTCGGCCTCGAGGGCGGGTAGGACGATCCGCCCTTTGACCGCGGGACGGAGCCCCCCCTGCACGTGAAGGGCCTGGAATTCGACGCGGCAACGTTTGAGCCGGGCGTCGCTCCGCACGTTCACCAGGGCCGGCAACGACCCGGCCAGGCGGGCGAAGTCAACAGCGCCGGCCAGGTCCGCCGTCACATCGGGCAAGGGCACCGCGTTGCCGTGCGCCAACGCGTCGATCAACTCGTCTATCCGGAACGCGACGGGCTTGTCGCCCTTGGCGTAGGAGAAGCCCAACTTGAGGTCGCCGGCGTCGCCCTGCAGCCCGGCCGTGCCCGTCACCGAGTCGGCGCCGGCCGTCACGTCCGCGTGGATCGCCACGGTCATCGGCTTGGCGCCCGCGGCGGCCAGGTCGTCCAGGCCCAGGGCGACGACGGACCGCACGTGGTTGTTTTCCCATCGCCCGTCAGCCTTGAGGGACACTCGCCCGGTGTAGCCCGCCGCGCCGCGTCGCCGCTGCGCGCCACGTCGCCGGCGCGCGTCCCGCGCTCGCACAGCGAGCGGTAAACACAGTAGAGGCAGGCGCGGGCGTCCGCCGCGCCGGCCAGGTCCGTCAGGTCTACCGGCGAGGAGGTGGAGAAGGCGACGGTCGCGACGGCCTTGTCCAGGTTCACCTGGCCCTCGGGCATGAGGTCGCGAACGGCGAGTTCGCAGATGAGGTCGCCGCCGCGCCCGGTGGCGGCCCGGACGGTGACGCGAATGTCGTTGAGTGAGTCCAGGCGGGAATCGACGTTCAGGCCCGCCGTCAGCACGGAGGTTCCGTCGGGATGGCAGTACTCGAACTCGGCGTCGGTGACGACGACGCGTCCGGCCGGCTGGGCGCCCTTTTCGCCGGCGCGTTTCTTCTCGTGCGGGGCGCTCGGGTGGCGCGGCTCGAGGGCCTCGGCGATCGTGAACTGCCCCGAACTCCCTCGCTCCAGCCGGACGTGCGGGCGATGAATGTCCACGCGCCCGAACTTCTGAGCGTGCAGGGCGGCCCCGAGCAGGCCCGACTCCAGCCGAACCGATTCGACCTCCAGCACGCTCGTGCCGTCGGGGTGGGCCAGACGAATGCCCTCCACCGTGATCGGCGAGAACCAGGAGAGCGACACCTTCCGCACGGTGAGCGAGCCCTTGATCTGCGAGCGTCCGATGGCCGACACGATCGCCGGGCCCCACAGCGGAGCGACGACGTATGGCGCGACGGCGATCAGGACCAGCAGAATTCCCAGGACGATGCAGGTCCACCGGAGCCAGCGGGGCAGGCGGCGGCGTGGCCGGGGCGGCGTGGCCGGGGCTGCGGGGGAGGCGGGGGCCGGCGAATTCTCTGACGGTGCGGCAGATTCGGTAAAATCACCCATAGGTCGTCGCTTTCAGGCCATAAGAGGCCATGGTACATAAAGATGACTACCCGGCATTATACGCGGTTCCCCCGGCGGAAGCGACGGGCCGTGCCCGTCAGGGCCGGTCGCCTGCCAACGCGGGATACGCAGACTAGAATGAGATAGAAGAAAAGACCAAGTCTGCCGGAAGGCCCTGACCGCCCTGAGACGATGAGCCGCTCCGACGGAGGCTCAAGAACGCGTCGAAGGAGATGTACCATGAGACATTTGAAGGAAGTCGACATCCTGGCCGTATTGTTGATCGTAGTGGGGGGGTTGAACTGGGGATTGGTAGGCCTGTTTGGGTTTAACCTCGTGGCGTTCGTCCTGGGACCCATCCCGATCCTGGAGAGGATCGTTTACGTGCTGGTCGGGCTGGCGGCCCTCTATGCCGCCGTACGCTCACCGCACCTTGTCCAACTGAGGCGAGAGACCCCCGAGGCTCCGCCGAGCCGCGCATAACATAGCACGGCCCACGACAACTCAGCCGGGCACGGGTCGCAGGGGCGACCTGCCCGGCTGATTTGTTTTCAGATGTCCTGCCCGCGGAGGACGGCGGCGGTGAAGCGGGCGAGGATCCGGGCGTTGACGAAGACCAGCGGAAGCAGCAGCGACAGGGGCGTGCTCGGGGGCGCCAACTGCCTGGCCAGCGTCCGCTGCCAGATCTCGTCGTAGTCGCCCAGCGACACCTGCGGGTCGCCCTCGGCGAGGGACTTGTCGATCACGTCGGCCGCCATCAGGGCCGACGACACCCCCGGCAGGAGAGTCTGTGCGGTGATGATGTCGGCGAAGCCGCCGGCGGGCCCGGCCAGAAGGGACCGCCGGGCGACGTGGGTGACCATTTCCATGGCGACGCCGGCCGGCGGCAACCAGGTCGCCGACAGCGCCTTGGGGACCCGCAGCGGGCCTGGCGCCGCCCCGGCCTGTTGCAGCCGTTCCAGCAGGGCGGCGAGTTCCTCGTACGCGATAGGGCGGTTGGACCGGCGGATAAGGCGCAGGTGAAATACGCCGGCGGCGGCGAAGAACAGCACGGTGTCGTTGCGATCGTGCGGCTCCAGCAGCGTCAGGGCGGGGGCGGACTTGCGGGCCTCCCGGGCCGGCAGCGGGCACTCGAGGGCGGCCGCCAGAGGGGACTGCGAGAGCAGTCCGACGGCCTGGAAGGCCAGACGACGCAGCGCCTCGCCCGGGGCCGCACCCGTCAGCAACGCCACCCTCGCCTGCACCTCCCGCTGCGCGTGCACCCGAACGCCGTCCTCATGCGGCTCGACGGCGGGGGGCCGGCTCATGGTGATGAACTTGGCGCCGGCGTCTCGGGCGGCGCGGGCGAGGGCAGCCTGCAGCGCCCCGCCGGGCAGGATGTACCCGGCCGTACCCCGACCGGGCGAGACCACCTGCTTGTCGAGCG
>JAPLNA010000273.1:1355-4015 GCA_026693065.1 Planctomycetota bacterium | reverse complement strand
GGCGTAGTCGCGCCAGAACGCGTCCACGGCGATCAGCGAAGCGTCCTGTTTCTCGATGGGCGTGCGATAGTAGTTATTCTCCGCCCACTCGTGGGCCGGTCCGGTCTCCTGGTACAGCGAGCGTTGAGCGGGGCGCTCCGCCTCCTCGGTGTCCGAGTCGACTCCCTCTTGGGAGGTTACGACCGACTTGGCGTGGAGACCTGCCGAGGCGGCGGAGGGCTCTTCCTCTTTCGCCTCCTCCTTCGCCGCCGCTTCCGGTTCCGCCGCGGCCTCAGACTCGCCCCCCCGTTCCGTTCTCGCCGGAACCACCACGGCCGGCGCCACCGTCTGGGGAAGCGGCACGGGAGCGGGGGGCGGGGTCTCTCTCGCGGCCTCCGTCGAGCCCGAGCTCGTGCCGACGCCGGCGGAGGGCGCTTGGGGTGGCGGGGGCGGTGTGGCCTTCTTGCTCTGTTCCGCGACGGCGCGTCGCATGCCCATCGCGTCGGCTGTCTCCAGGCTCGAACCGTTCAGGGCGGCCTGGAACAGGTGGTTGAACCGTTCCACGTCCGGGGGGATGAGGTCGAAGGCGTCGTTGACGGCCCGGCGGGCGGCGGGGCGTTCGCCGGCGAGTCGGTCGGCCAGCAGGATCCGCTCGACCACGTTCAGACGTTCGTACGACCACGGGGCCAGGTAGCCCTTCAGGTCCGCTCCCAGCAGGTAGTGGTCCATGAAGGTCTTGTCCTTCTTGTTCCGCAGGTGCGGCGCGACGACCTTCTCGAAGTACGCCGGGTCCTTCTTGTAGAGGAAGAAGTGCAGCTCGTGGCTGGCGTACTTGGCGTACTTCTCGGCCTTCTGGGCGTCGGTGAGCTTGGGCCAGGTCACCAGGAAGGAGAACTCGTTGAACTCGGGGTTGTTGGCCAGCGTGGAGCACAGGGCATAGGCCTTGCCCAGCGTGTCATAGGTGTCGAGTTGGGAAGTCAGGATGTCGCCGATCGCGAACGTGCCCTTGGCCGGCACGACGGTGATCAGCTTCTGTTGGGCGAAGTGCTTCGTGGCGTCCAGGGCGGCCTTGAGCCGCAGGTCGCGCGGGCGGGCGGGGGTTTCGTCCAGCGCGATCTCGCGATAGGCGGTGTTGTGCGGGTCCACGGCGACGACGTGAATCTGTTGTCGCCCGCCCAGGAGCTTGCGCGGGATGACGATCAGCCCGTCCTTGTCGGCGGCCAGGTTGGCCAGCACGACCGACTGGCGGGGGAGGAAGTCCAGGTTGGCGAAGTGGGCGACGGCGCCGTCGGCCTCGTCTTTGCCGCCGGCAAACAAGCCGGCGTTCGGGTCGCCGGCGACGGTGCCGCTGCCGCGGCTCTCGCCGCTCATGGTGCTGCCGAACAGGCCGCTGCTGCTGCCCCCGCCTTCACTGGACCCCGTCGACGTGGGGCGGACGTCCCACGGGGTCAGGAGCAGGCTGGGGCGGGCCGCCATCACCCCCGGGAACTTCCTGGCCTGCCGCCGCTCGATGACGTACCGATACTCGTCTCCGATATTCCGCCCGACGACGTAGACGGACGGCGTCGTGTCGCGCGTCTCGAAGACCGCTTCCGGGTACGACATGCCGGCCAGTTGGGCGAAGGGCGAGTACTCGGGCACGAACCGGGTGGCCAGCACGTGAACGCGGGCTGCCTTCGTCGCGTTCGCCAGGCGGATCCGCACGTCGTCCTTGCCGGCGGTGAGCTCGGCGATCTGCAACGGTGCGGGGTTGAGAGTCTCGAGCATCCTCGCGGGCGAAAACAGGTAACCCTCCCGCGCCGGGCCGTTCGTCAGGCGGATTCGCACGCGGACGTTGGCGGGCCTGATCAGCAGGTCGTAGTCGCCGGCGGGCAGGCCGGAAATCACCACCAGCCCGTCCTTGATCGAGAGGGCGTCGAACCGGTCGGCGAGGAAGGCCTCGCCCCGGAGTTCCAGGAGAGACAGCTCGGCGTGGTCGGGCTTGCCCGCCGTGCCGATGTAGGGCACCTGAACGCTGCCGCCGGCCTGGCCGTGCACGGCGTCGGGATAGTCGTGGGCGTCTCGCGGGAGATCCCATCGATGAGCCACGGTGGGGGGCATCTCCGCGATGACATACTCAATCTCTCGCAGTTCGCCCAGGTCGATCCGCCCGGCCGCGTCGGTCTGAAGGCCCGCCTGCGCCGGTTCGGTGAACAGGCGGTGCTTGACGATCACGTGCACGGTCCGCCCGGGCTTGCCCTCGCCCGTCTTGCCCAGCACGTCCACCGCGTACCCGCCGGCGAGATGGGCCAAGTGCACGTCCTCGATCTTCTCGCCCGCGTCGATCCCGTTGAGCAGGAACTCCGCCGAGTCTGACAGATCCTGCTTCTGATTCAGGCTGACGTTCTGGACCTTGGCCTTGAGGGTGAAACCGATCTTCCGCAGACGGGCGGGCACCTGGAAGTCGAAGGTGCTCTCGGCCGATCCGCTGAGCTTGAAGGGCGTCACGACCTTGGTGCTCGTCACGCCGTCGTGGTCCTCGGAGGCGATGACCAGGCTGACGTCCTCCAGGGCCGAGAGCTTCACCGGCGTCCCGTTGAGGCTCAGGGCCGGGCGGACGATCACGGTGGCCTTCTTGTGGGCCAGCAGGTGTTCCCGGTCGACGTAGATCCCCGCCGACAAGTAGTAGGTTTCCGTATCGT
>JAPLNA010000273.1:0-1344 GCA_026693065.1 Planctomycetota bacterium | reverse complement strand
GGCCAGGCTGGTCGTCTGCCCGTCAGAGAGAATGATCTCCTGCGCACTGGGCTTGGTGGTGAAGGGCACGACGATCCGCCCGTCGGGGCCGGGCTTGTACTCGTGACCGGCCATCCAGAGCGAGGCGGCGGGCACTTTGTTGTTGGCCTCGTCGAGGACGGTGAAGACGTGTCCGGCCGTCGAGGTGGCATGGAGGTTGTGGAGCCGGCCCTTTCGGATGATGGCGCGGCTGCTCTTTCCGTTGCCGATCAGGTCGACGACGTAGACGCCGGGCTTGTCGAGGTTCGGAAACGCGAGGGTCTTGGTGATCCGGGGCAGGGGGGAGTCCCCGCAGGGCTCGACTCGCTCCTCGTTGGCGACCAGCCCGTCCAGCGGGATATTCGGCCCGATCTCACGCCCGTACTCGCGGTAGTAGTTCATCGCGTTGATCTCGAAGACCTTCACGATCAGCTTGCCCACGTTCTTGACCCGCACCTCCAGGGCCACCTTGTCGTCGGCGGCGAAATACGTCTTGTTCGTCGGGGCGAAGTCGATGTCCACGCGGTCCTTGAGTTCCTTGAAGGTAGAGGGTTCGAGCATGGCGATCCACCGCTCGGCCCCAGCCGGGTCGAGGAGGATCTTCGTCTCGGCCAGGAGGCCCTTCAGGTACGTCTCGTCCACGAACGCGGCGTAGGGCTTCCAGTCGTCTTCCTTCTGGAAGAAGTGGGCGAGGTACTCGCGGACGAGGTTCTCGTCGTCCATGACGGGGGGCAGGAGGGTATTGGGCGTGAAGTTGAGCCTGAGGTTGGCCAGATGCTCCTGGTTGTCCTCGCGTTCGAGGTACTTGGCGTTCATGTAGGGCGCCTGGCGGGGCAGGGCCAGGTAGGCCAGGAAGCGATCCTTGTCGTACACGCCCAAGGCGCGGTCGTGCACGAGGCGGTGATAGAGCACGTGCGCCTTGAGGGAATTGTGTGCCGGCTCCAGCCGCGAGACGAACGACCAGAGGCGTTCGAGGTACGCCTGGCGGACCTTCTCATCCCTCCGCCAGTCGGAGTCGTTGTCGGGGCGAAGCCGCGACAGGTAGGCGTTCACGAAGGCCTTCTGGTTGGTCAGGTCCGGCTGGAGCTTGAGGCACTCGTCGAGTTGGCTCAGCAGGAGAAGGGAGTGGATCTTGTGTATGCCGAAGGAGCCGCCCTGGGGGTTCTTGAGGTCTTCGACGACGAGGGCGGGCAGGCCGGGCACGTCCGGGCGTTCCAGCCTCCGCAACAGGTCGCGTCGGCGGTCGGCGCTCAGGCCCAGTTGTCCGGCCGAGGCGGCCAGCCACTCCAGGCTCGCTGGCTCGAAGCCCGCCAGCGTGCCGGGGTT
>JAPLNA010000272.1 GCA_026693065.1 Planctomycetota bacterium | reverse complement strand
CCCTTGACGGCCGTGGCCAGCACCGTCACTCCGCCGGGGGCCAGGAGTGTCATCGTCGCCCCGGACAGGTCGGTCCCCGACTGGGCGGTCAGGAGCACGTCGATGCTCTTGCCGGCGCTGCCGATCAGGTCGAGTGTGTAGGCGTCGGTGGCCATCTCGCCCATGCCCAAGACGGCGTAGCGTGCGGAGTCGGCCCCGAGGCCGGCGGGGATGACCGAGGGGCCGATGTTCAGGGGCGAGGCCGCCGTCGTGTCGGCGACCTCGGCGGCGGTGTTGCGGTAGATCGTCAGTTCGTACTGGCAGGCCCGGTCGCCGCTGACTCGGACGACGTACTGTCCGCTGCCGGTGACCGCCGTCAGGGGCAGGGCCACCTGGGCCCCGCCCGTGCCCGCCGTGACGGGCGCCACCAGCCCGGGGATCTCGATCGTGAGGATCGCCGATCCCGCCAGCGGGAGGAAGAGGGCGGCCACGGTCTCGCCGGCCTGCAGCGAGACCAGGAAGTCGTCGATGTCGTCGGCGCCGGCCAATGCACCCGTGTTGAAACTGGTGTAGGCCAGGCTGCCCAGGGGCGCCACGGGCGTGAACGCCGCCGGGCCGGTGGGGCGATCGGTGGCGAAGTGGACGACGAAGTCCCCGCCCGGCGTTCCGTTGCCCGAGGGGACGGTCGTGGCCGGATCGGCTTCACCGTCCAGGTTGTTGCCGGCGAGGTCTTCCAGCTTTCCGTCGCCTGACAGCAGCGTCAAAGTGTAGGTGTCTTCCGGCAGGTCGGCGAACCCGAGGGTGAGCGTGCGGGCGAGGGCATCGTAGGCCAGGGTCGTCGGGGCGTGAGCGCCGGTAGCGAGTCCCACGAGCGTGGCGTCGGAGACATCCAGGGCCCCCGCGGCCAGCGGCTCGTCGAAGGCCGCGACATAGGTCAGATTGCCGATCGGAAGAACCTGGCCTTCGGTGACGGACGAGGCGATCACGCGGGGCGAGACGGTGTCGACGGTCAGCGAGGCCCCGCAGGCATCGAGGGGCTGGCCCTGCAGGTTCGTCAGCGCCCCGGCGGCGATCTGCCAGGTGTGCGTCCCGTCACTCAACGCCGGCAGGCTGAAGGTAGCCGTCCGACCGTCGACAGCGGTCACCCCCGTCGCCGCGACGCCGTCGACGGTCAGGTCGGCGGCCGATACGCTCGGCCAGTACACCAAGTCGCTAAAGGTAACCGTGAGGCTGGCCGGGCTGGCCCCCAGGAGGGCGCCGGCCGCCGGGCTCGAGGCGACCACCTGGAATGGCGCGGGTGCCGCCGTGAACCCCGATACGGTCAGCAGGAACTCGCCCGAGGTTCCCCCGGCCGAGCGGACGCGGAAGAGATACCGCCCCGCGACCGCGGCAGTGTAGGTCAGCCGGGCGTTGCGCCCGTCGGGCGCGCCGTTGTCGTCGGAGGCCACCACCGCGCCGGACGGGTCGTAGAGGTCCAGCACCGGATCGAGCCCGTTGGCGAACTCGCCGTTGCCGTCGGCGGGCGTGACGGTGGAGGCCGTCAGCACGTCGCCGGCGACGGCGTCGACGCTGTACACGTCCACTGGCGGGGAGAGCTGGAAGAAACAGGCCGCCCCCGAACCGAACGAACTGCTGTAATACCCGTCGGCCCCGGCCAACACGGTCTGGCCGTCGATGGCGATGCCTTGCCCAAGATTGTCACTGTATGTGGAACCGGCGATCATGAGCCTCTGCCGTTCGACCCAGAGGCCCTCTTCCAGGCGCAGGACGAACACAACCCCCTGGCTGATGTAGGGCGTGCCATCGTACGCGCCCACGAGGAGGGTATCGCCCTGGAGGGCCAGGCGGGGGGCCGAGAAGGTCAGACCCCCCTGCGACAGCGGCACGACCTGACGGAGGCTCCAGACTCCCCCGACCCGCTCGTACATCAGCACCGCCTGGCTGCTGTAGGCGTAGTCCGAACCCACCAGGGCCATGTCCCCTTCCAGGGCCACCGATCGACCGTAGTTGCCCGAGAACGTCGCCGGGGGGAGCAGCTTGCTCGACTCGCGCCAGGCGGTCTCGTCCCAGTCGAAGACATACGCCGCCTTGGCCCCCGCCGCTCCGACCAGCGCCCGCGCGCCGTCCAACGCCACCGACGAACCGAACTGGTTATCCGTCGTGGGGTCCGCGGCTGTCAGTTTCTGGGTCTGCACCCACACCCCGTTCACCAGGGAGAACACGCAGGCCGACCCGGCGTGCGACGTGATACTACTGGAGTCGCCCGAGGCCCCGATGATCGCCGTCTGCCCGTCCGTGGCGATAGCGACGCCGAAGTTGTCGTAGGAACTGGCGCCCACGGCGGTCAGCCGCTGGTACTCCACCCATCCCGTCGCTTCCTTGTGGAAGACGTAGACCGCGCCGGTGGAGTAGAGGGAAGAGTGCAGCGGAATCTCGCCCACCGCCCCCACGAACAGCCACGACCCGTGCAGGGCCAGGGAGTACCCGAAGTACCCATGGTAGGCCGGCGACGAGGGCAGAAGCTTCTGCACCTGGCTCCACTGTCCATCCTGGGAGCTGAACAGGTAGACGGCCCCGGAGTCAGTCTGCATGCTGTCGTAGTCGGGGGCGCCCACGGCCGCCAGGCCGCCCTCGAGCGCGACGGCGCTGCCGAACTGGTCCGCGTCGGCCCCGTCGGAAGCCTGGAGAATCGCCGTCTCCGTGCGCAGTATGGAGGGCGGTTGCGGGACGGCCCCCAGCACCGCTCCGGTCCGGTCGAGGGGGGTGTCCACGACCGGTCCGCGGTAGCCGCGGGCGGCCAGTTCGGCCCCCTTCGTCACCACCAGGAGATACTGGCCGACGTTCATCCCGGAGTACCGGACGTAGTAGGTCTGGTCGATCCCGTCAGAGGTCGAGTCCACGAAGTCGGTGATGACCGGCCCGTACGGGCTGCCGGGAATCCCGGAGGCCAGAAGCGTCCCGGCCGAGTCATACAACTCCAGCGCCGCATTGGCAATCCCCAGGATGGGCGCGGCGATCGAAACATGCTGCCCGTCCGTCAGGCGGAAACTGACCCACTGCGGCCCGCCCAGAGTCGCCCCCCGGCGCACGCCGGAATCTCCGACGGCGACGAAGCTGGGCTCCATGTCCTGGGCCGTCGCCAACGTGTCATGGGTGGGTCCGCCGTACGAGGCGGAGTTCAGTTGGGCGTTGAGGACCAGGTTGATGGCGTAAGCGCCGGTCGTGCCCGAGGCCCCGCCCACCACAACGTGATAGGTCCCGGGCTCGCCCGTCCCGGCCACCAGGACGGCCCCGTCTCGGCCGGCCTTCGAGGCCGTGCCGCTGCCCAGCAGCGAACCGTCAGGCCCGTAGATCGCCACCGTCGGCTGAAAGGTCGACGGGCACGGGTGGATGTAGGCCGCAAGGGTCTGCCCGGCGTCCAGGGCCACCGTGAAATCGTCCGTGTCGCCCACCGTCCCGATGGTCCCCAGTCCGTGTCGGACTTATAGACCATGGACCCCCGCGGGTCCACCGGCAGGAGCGTGCCCGTCCAGGGCGTGGAGACCACGTCGGCGGAGAAATTCAAATAGAACTCCCCGCCCGGCACGCCGTTGCCGCTGGGAACGGTGGTGGACAGATTCCGTTCGCCGTCCAGGAGGTTCCCCGCCAGATCGCTGCACGTCTCGCCGTTGGAACTGCTCACGAGGGTCAGGGTGTACGATCCCTCGGGCAGCCATGAGCACGTCACGGTAATCGTACTCGTCACCGGATCGTAGGTGGCGGCGGGCGTGTAGGGGAACGTGGTGTACTGCCCGTTGAAGTACCGGGATAGGCGCCATGCCCACGTACCCAGCGGCTCGCTGAATGTCGCGGTGTAGGTGAACGCCCCGATCGGCACGACGGCGCTTTGCAGCAGGCTGGAGGCGATCACGCGAGGCGCGGTCAGGTCGATGATGAACCCGGCCGACGTCGCCGACACCGGCGTCCCCTGGACGTCGACGAACGCCCCGGCCGCCAGGGAGAACGTGTGTGACCCCTCGCCCAGCGACGGCAGGGTGAAGATCGCCGTGTCGCCGTCGGCCAGGCTCACGCCCGTAGCGGCCAACCCGTCCACCATAAGGTCGCCCGCCTGCAGGCTCGAGGCCAGCACCAGGTCCGTCAGGTCGACGGTTACCGTCGTCGGCACGGCCTTCAGGCGCGAGCCGTCGGGAATGCTCAACGCCTGCACGCTGAAGGCCGCCGGGACGGGCGCCGCGGTGGCCCCCGAGGCCCGGACCACGTACTCGCCGATCGTGTCCCCGGTGGCCGTCATGCGAACCGAGTACGTGCCGGCGGCCGGGGCGGTGAAGGCCCAATGTACGTTGCGGCCGTCGGCGGCCCCGTTGTCGTCGCGCCCTATCAGCGAGCCGGCGGAGTCGTACACCTCGACCACCGGATCCAGCCGGTTGACCAACTCGCCCGCCAAACCCCCGGGCGTATCCGTGTCGATCGTCACGACATCCCCGGCGGAGGCACGGACACTGTAGTAGTCGTCCTCGGTGATCTGGGCGAAGGCCCAGATCCCGCTGTAGTTGCCCGTCCCAGCCAGGATCGTCCGCCCGCCCGCGACGGCGATGCGCCAGCCCACGTCCGTCCCGGTCTTGGCGTCGCTGGCGATGAGTTTCTGCACCAGCAGCCACTGCCCGTCTCGGCGAAGGAAGGCGTAGACGGCCCCGGCGTCGCTTCCGGCTGTCCCGTCAAGGCAGGCTCCCGCGGCGGCGAAGTCGCCGCGGATGTCGACGGCTCTGCCAAACAGGTCGACAGCGCCGCTGGGGCTGGCGAATCGGGATTCCCACGTCCACCGGGTCCCGTCAAATCCGAAAAAGTCCACCGCGCCGCTGATGGTCCCGCCCTGAGAGCCCGGCGACCCGACGACGATCTGGCCGCCATCGATGGCCACCGACATTCCGAAGTACCCGCCCGTCGTCGGACTCGAGGGCAGCAGCTTCTGCTGGAACGTCCACTGCGTCCCGTCAAAAACGAACACGTAGGCGGCACCCCCGCCGGCCACCATCTGGTTGTCTCCCCGAGCCCCGATCACCGCCGTATGTCCGCTCAGGCTGATCGACGTGCCGAAGTACTGACCCGCCCCTGGTACAGGGGCCGTCAGTTTCTGGATCGGATTCCACTGCGTCCCGTCGAATCGGAACGCAAAAACCGCCCCGGCGTTATCACCACCCGCTGCGTCACCGGGCGATCCCATCAGGATCATGTCACCGTCGACGGCAAGGATGATCCCCACACTCCCCGCCGCCTGCAGCTTCTGCACCATGTTCCATTGGGTTCCATCGAAACGATACACATACGCGGCGTTGACTCCCGACGCTCCGACCAAAGCCGTGTTCCCACGAATCGCCACCCCGGATCCGACTTGCTCCGTACCGTTGTCGGACGGTGTAAGCTTTTGTGTCTGCACCCATTGCCCGTTCACCCGCCCAAGCACGCATGCTGCATAGCCCACCCCCGCGATCGCCACGTCCCCGTCGGCCGCCACGGTGTGGCCGAAACCACCCTCGATCGAGACGATCTTCTGTTGCTGAACCAGTTGCGGAATGTCCAGATACCCCAACGCCGCCCCGTCGTCCAGGCCCGCGGCCAAGGCGGGTGTATTGTTGGGCTCCTTGTCGAACCCGATGCCCCGGGTCACCGCCAGCCGGTACGCCCCCGTCGCCCCCGACACCCGCACCGCGTACGTCTGGGGGAGCCCGTCGCTCGTCGCGTCGCGGAAGTTGGTGATCTCCCGGGCCGCATTGCCCGTCGTGACCCCCAAGGCCAGCGCCGTCCCCGTAGCGTCGTAGAGCGTCACGGCGGCGGCCGCCATACCCGTCCCGCCCAGCGCCACGTTCGCCGATTGCCCGTCGGCCAGCGTGAACCGATACCAGTCGTCGTTGCCCGTCGCCAGCACTCCGGCCACCCCGCCGCGTTGCCCCGTCGTTCCCGGCAGGCTCAGGAAGGTGCCATCCAGGTCCTGCCCCGTCGCCTGAGTGTTGTTGGCCGTCCCGCCCCACGCCTCGGCCTCCACCGCGGCGTTCAAGGTCAGGGCGATCGAGTAGGCGCCTGTCGTGCTCGAAGCGCCGCCGACGGCGATGGTATACGTCCCGGCCGTCGCGGCCGGGAGAGTTTGCAGCACCGCGTACCCGCCGGTGGCGGACGCCGTCGCGGCCCCCAGCGACGAACCGTCCGGGGCCAGCAGTTCCAGCGAGGGTTTGAGCCCGGCCGCGGGGGTGGCTACCAGCGAGACCGTCTGCCCGGCGTCAAGGGCGATCGTAAATGTGTCGGTCTCGGCGGCCACGGCGATGCTGGCCGAGGCCGTGCCCGTGTAGATCATGCTGCCCAGGGGCGCCACGGCTGTC
>JAPLNA010000271.1:1506-3709 GCA_026693065.1 Planctomycetota bacterium | reverse complement strand
GGTAATCCCCTTCCCCACAAACGCGACCAGCGGGCCGGGCCCCGGCCGGCGGATGACCACCAGGCGCGCCGGCTCGGCGCTGCCGAGCGCCACGGCCAACAGCGCGTTTGCCCCCATGGCCTCGAGAGATTGCTCGTCGTGGACGGTGATGTCCAGGTTCCACTCCCCCGCCATCGCCTGCGCGCGGTCGGCCAACTCCCGGGGGGTAAGCACGTTGCCCGGCTCGTTCACCCGGTCGCGCGCCCAGTTCATCGCCTCGGCGATCGCCTTACCTTTCTCGCCGCCGGCGCGCACTCCCTGCACGCGGCCCTCATCGCGCTCGGCAAGGACCAGAGTCTCGATGCCCGCCGGCTCTTCATCGTCCCGCTCTGTCTTGTGCAGATCCCCGTCGTCGCCGCCGAGAACGCTCCCTTTCACCACCGCCAGGGCCGCTGCCTCGAGACCCGGCCCGCCCGCCCCGGCGAAGACCAGCACGGGGGTGTTCGGACTGGCGGGATACTCCAGCGTGCCCTCCAGCCGCACGTCGCCCGGGCCGACGACCTCCACTCGCCCGGGCGCGGGGGTCTTCCTCGCCGCGGCCTTGTCCGCCGCCCGCGCCCGCAGGCGGACGGCGACCCGCGCCCCGGGCGGCACGTTGGCCTCCTCCGCCGTCGGGGCGGAGAGATAGTACACCAACTCGTGCGCCAGCGGCGGCAGGTGGGCCGGCTTGTAAAGCGTGCTGTCGACGTTGTCCAGAGCCAGCGCCAGTTGGAGCACGCGTCCTTGCCCCACGGGCCGTTCGACCAGCAGCGGGTCGGTGGAGTCCAGCGCCCCGCCCGTCCGGGCGGGCGGATCGGCCAGCACCTCGGGCGACATTTGCCAGTAGGACATGACGAGGACCTTGTCGGGCTCGGCCTGGGGGTCGAGGAGGATCTCGAGGGCGGGGTGGGTGAACGTCGTGGGCGCGAGCCGTGCGGGCTGGCCCGCCACCGACAGCCGCCGCTGCATCCTCGCCGCCGACACGGGCTCACCCGTGCGGGTCCTCCACGCGTTGTAGAACTCCGGTCTGGCCGACCGGCCCGGGGCGATCAGCAGCCCGCCGCCCGCCTCGACCCACCCGGCCAGGGCCCGGGCCTGATCCGCCGACAGTTCCGCCACGTCGGAGAGGATCACCACGGCGTAGCGAGAAAGGCTCGCGGGGTCGAAGCGGTCATCCCGCATGACCTCCGGGCGGACGAGGTACTTTCGCCCGCCCGCCCCGGGGGCCAGCGCCTTCTCGAGAAACCGCACCCCCCCGGCCCCCTCGCCGATCCGCGGCGAACCGTCCACGATCAGCACAGGGATCTCCTCGACGACGGTGATCGTCCGCACGGCCTCGTTGTCGCCGGGCAGGGCGTCCTTCGAGTCGATCGACGCGGCGATCACGTGAACGCCCGGCTGGGCGAAGGTGTGGTGGAAGGCGACCGTCGCCGACTCGCCCGGTCCGGTTTCCGAATACGCCTCGGCCCCGGCAGCGGCCCCGTCGATCGCCAGCTTCACCTCGCCCGGCGGGCCCGGCTCGGCGGCGGTGTTGCTGACCTTCACGTCGATCCGGACGGGGCGGTCCGTGCCCACCACGCGGCGAGAGGTCTGCACGTCCGCGACGGCGAGGTTCATCGGCAGTTGCACGCGGGGCAGGGTCCGGCAGATCACCCGTGGCGGGGCCGCGAGGTTCTTGCCCTTCGCCAACGCCGTCAGTTGGGCCGCCGTCGTCTGCCAGGCGTTCTCGTTCTTGAAATCCCACCCGACGTTCTGCCCGTCGGTAATCACCACGATCCACTTCCGCGGGTGCGGGCCGCCCTCCAGCATGCCCGCCGCCGCCCGAATCGCCTCGTGCGGCTGCATCGTGCCCTCGGTGGGCTTGAGCTTCTTCAGGTGGTCGGCCAGCCGGTCGCGGTCGGAAATCACCCCCGACGTCACCGCCCGCGGCGTCCCGCCGGCCAGGATGATGCCGATGGCGTCCCCGGCCTCGCAGTCGCCGATCACCGCCCGGGCTTCCTCCAGGGCCTGGGTAAAACTGCTGCCCTTGCCCCGGGCCAGGCTCATCGACATCGACCCGTCCAGTACGATCACGACGTCCTTGTCGCCCTTACCCGACCACAGGCGCATCTGCGTCCAGTATTCCATCGCCGTCGTGCCCCCGGCGATCGCCGCCAGCCCAACGGCCGCCCCCCGCAGCCCCCCC
>JAPLNA010000271.1:0-1455 GCA_026693065.1 Planctomycetota bacterium | reverse complement strand
CCTGTGACCACCCGCCCGCGGCAATGCCCACGCACACCGCCGCGGCCAGCACGCACGGCAGCACCACCGCCCACGGCACGGCCGACTCGCTGGGCAAGAACGGCCGGGCCATCGCCAACGCCACTAAGGCCACCAGCAGGCAGCGCAGGACCATCAGCAATATCTCTTCGAGCATCACCCGCCGCTTCCTGCTGGCCATCGAGGCGATGAGAAACCGCATGGCCCCCCACTCGACCACCACCGCCGTGCGCCGATTCAGTAGATGAATGACGATCGGCACGGCCACGGCCGCGAGAGCGAACAACATTGTCCAGTTAAGAAAGGTCATGGATGAAGCCAACAGGCGAAAGAGAGAAGGATAAGGGGACGGGCGACCGGACCGGCGACCCTAGCGTGATCAAGGCTTGCCCGGGCGCGCGAGATCGCCAGGGCCCCTCCCACCGGAAACATGGGGAGAGCGTGCGGACGCTCTCCCCAAACCCCTCTTCCCGGCCCACACTCCCCAAAAAAAAGAACCGAAAGGAGGGTCTCATCCCGAAAGGAGAAGTCGCGCGGATCAGGCAGTCTGCTGTTCTGGCGTGTGTGGGCCGGGGATGGGGGTTCGGGGGAACCGCCGCCGGTTCCCCCGTTTCCCGGCTGTTGGGGGCGCATCGGGAGATACGATACGTGTCTTTGTCTTCGCGTCCGCGATCCGCGATCTTCCATCTTCTTGCCTCTTGCCTTCCGTTTCCCATGTTCAGCCTGTTGCCTATTTCGTCCGTGCCTTCCTGCGCGCAAGGAATCCCGCCAGCGCCGCGTCGAAGGGTTCGGAGGTCTTGAGGAGCACATAGTCCACCTGCATGCGACCGGCGCCGGATTCTAACTCCTCGCAGAACCGTTTGACGTGCTCGACGTATTCTGCTTTGATCGATCGCGGATCGACGCGAACTTCAGGGACGGTCGTTTCGAGGTCCCGGAATTCACTCCACGTGTCGAAGGGGAACGAGATCTCTTCTTCCGCCATCACGTGAAGAAGGAGCACTTCGTGCTTGCGATAACGGAAGTGGTGCAGGGCTTTGAGCAAGTCCGCCCCGTCGTCGAAGAGGTCGCTGATGACGATCATCAGCCCGCGGCGGTTGGCGCGTTCGGCGATGTCGTGGAGGATGGGGGAGAGGGCCGTGTCGGCCCCGGGCTGCGTGCCGGCCAGTTCCTGCAGAATCGCCTGGAGGTGGCTGATGCGGCTGCGGGGCGGGATGTAGCGGCGGACCTTCGAGTCGAACGTCACCAGCCCGACGGCGTCCTGCTGGTGGATCATCAGGTGGGCCAGGCTGGCCGCCAGGTAGGTGGCGTACTGGAACTTGCTCAGGGCGGCCCCCTCGTGCCGGGCCGATCGCGTGCCGGTGTACGACATCGAGCCGGAGGCGTCCAGCAGGATCACCGCCCGCAGGTTGGTTTCCTCGATGTACTGCTTGATGT
>JAPLNA010000270.1 GCA_026693065.1 Planctomycetota bacterium | reverse complement strand
CCCGCGACCCGACGAACGGGCACTCAGCGGCGGTCGCCCTTGCGCGCGATGGGAAAAACCCCCGCCGGATCGGCCAGGAACTGCACCTGCCGCGGCGAAAGCACGCCCTTGTACACCCGCACGTCCGCGACGGCCCCGACGATGCTCGTCTCGTTGAGGGTCCAGCCGGGCCCCGCGCCCGGGGCGGCCGTGCCCGTCAGCGTCCGCCCGATCTGCCGCCCGTTGATGTAGAACTTCACCTCGCACGCGTCGGGGGCGCGTTTGGCGAACGTGACGACGACCGCGGGGGCCTTGTATTGCGTGCCCTTCGCGTCGCCCACGTCCAGAACGACCTCGTCGTACGTGTTGGCCAGCGAGAAACTCCGCTTGCCCTCCTTCGTGCCCGAGACGAACAACTGATGCCCGCCCTTGTCGGCGTTGGGGGCCGTCCACAGCGAGATCGAAAAACCGTCCAGGATCGGATTGAGCACGCCGGCCACGTCTCCCAGGCCCACGCAGGTCCACCCGCCCTCGACCTGCACCCCCTGGCCGCCGAAATACAGCGAGTGGGGGAACCCCCGCGGCTGAACCTGGTTGCTGTAGCCCGCCCCCTTCACGTTGCCCGTGACTTCCGGGGCCGGTTTGCCGTGAGCGACCTCGCCGACGAACGTGAAGTGCGCCACCAGCTTCGTCTCGAACGCCTTGCCCGTCGTCACCGTCGCCGGGGCCGACCAGGCCGTCTCGTTGTGGGCCGCGCTGCGGTCGCGAACCTTCACCCGCCACGCCGCCGCGGCCTCCGGGAGCAGATCCTCGGCCACAAAGTACGACCCCGCCTGCCAGTCGCTCGAGGGCCCGCCCCCCTGTGTGCACTCGAACTTGTACTCCACCCCGCTGGCGTCCACCATCGGGCGGGCCTGCATCACCACCAGGTTCCCCACCGCCCGCGGCGCGTGCTTCCACACCGGCGGCTTTGCCGAGGGCGGCGTGGTGTCGGCCGGGCCCTGGTAGACCTTCTCCACGAGTGAGTCGGCCGCCTTCGCCCGCGGCTCGAATTCCTCGAACGCCCCGGTTGCATAGGGCAGGGGCTTGTAGTTCCACGCGTGCTCGGCGAACGCCGGCAGCCGCTGGCGGATGTACTCCAGGTTCTTGGCCTGGCTGATCTCCCAGGTGCAGACCATGCCCCCGAGCACCTGTTTCGCCCAGGCCGGCTGGAGGTCGAACTTCACTCGCTTGGCGCCCATGCCGGCCGACAGCACGTTCCACTCGGCGAAGACGTCCGCGGGCGTCTGCCCGCCCTCGCCCAGGATGTACAGCGGATAGAACGGGGCGTTGATGACGTCCCAACCTTCGCGGAGGTAGTCGTGGATCTTGCTCGAACTGTAATCCCCGGAGTAATACGCGACGACCACGTTCTTGCGATGCGGATACAAGTGCCCGTCCCGCGCGTTCACGCCGTCCCACAGCACCATGCGGATGCCGGGGTCCTTCTTCATCAGCACGTCCAGGAACTTCGCGGCCACGTCGGGGCCCATCCCGCCCTCCCCGAGCACCGGGCCGATGTGGTAGTAGGGCAGGTGGCCGTCCGGGAAACCCGCGGCGAACTGATCGACCGCCCGCCTCGTCGCCTCGGCCATGAAATCCCAGAACCTCGCGTCGGGCTTGCCGTCGTAGGCGTAGGGCCCCTTGCCGTCGAACTCGTCCACGAAGTTCGCGTACGGGCTGGCCGCGTTGATCCGCCCCGTCAGGGCCGTCCGAAGCGTCGGAAACCCCGGCGTCGATTCGTTGTGCGGCAGGAGGTACACCCCCAGCCGCCGCCCGTACGCGATAAACGCCGCCATCTGAGCCGGCGAATAGTTCGTCTCGTAATCGTTGGACGACTCGATCACCGACCCGATCCACTGCGGCTCGCCCGTGTGCAGGCTGAAGTATCGCACCTTGTAGAACCGGCACAGCCGTATGAACTGATAGATCGACTGCGGCGAAAAGCCCTGGAACTTCACGTCCACCATCAGGGCCCGAAAATCCCGGAAGGGCTCATCCCGTATAGTGCAGTTGGGCACGGCGGCCTTCCCCTCCGCCGCCTGCACCGCCTGCACGAGCGTGGCCGTGCCGGCGTGGAACCCGCCGATCGCCCCGGCCTCGATCATCACCTTCCCATCCGCCACCATCCGATACTGTTCCCCGCGAAGCCCATTTCCCCTCGCCAGCACAATATCCCCCGCCTTAGCCGCCGTGCCCGCCGGGGCCACCTTCACCGCCAGCCCGTGAATGTATTCCAACTCCTCCGCCAGCACCTGCGCCACCCCCGCCGCCCCCGGCTCCGCGCAAACAATGCGGCTCTCGGTGGAAAGTGCCGTGCTCCCCGCGGCCTTGGTTACCGAGATGGGCGCCGGCACGAGGTTCAACTCCCCCGCGCCCGCCGCCGCCCATGTCGTCAAGATCGCCGCCCACACCACCGCCGCCAGTGTCATCGTTCGCCACATGCCATGTCTCCCGATAGGGTGTCCGCCGCGCCGCCTTCAGTCCGTCGGCAGGCCGAGGGTGTGGATCAGGCCGTTCAGGTAGTCCCGCCCGGCCGCCAGACGCGATTCAACCTCGCTCACGTGGGGGATCTTCTCGTACTCGTCGGGGTCGGGCAGTTCGCCGGCGGCCAGCCGCTGCTGCGTCCGCCAGGCCAGGCCCACCGTCATCGCCAGTTCCTCCCGCGAGAGCCCGCCGACGGTCGCGTGCCAGGCGCCGGTGAAGATCGGCACGTCGTAGAGCCACTTGTGGTCCTCGATCGAGAGCCTCAGCCCGGGGGAGTGTTCGGCCAGGATGGGCAGGATCTTCTCCCAGTCGCAGACCCCCGCGCCGGGCGGGCGGACCTGGCGGCGGAGCCCGGCCGGGCAGAAGTAAATGATGGCGTCCTTGCAGTGCGTGTCGCGGGTGTAGGGGGCCACCCGCCTCGCCGCCGCCACCGGGTCTTCGGCGAAGCACAGCACGTTGGCCACGTCCAGGCACACGCCCGCGACGTCGGGCCCGACGTCCTCGATGATCTCCACGGCGTCGAACGTGGTCAGCCCGCCCTTGGGCTCGAGGTTCACCCGGCTGCCGTGCGCGAGGAGCACCGGGGCCAGCTCGCGGAAGAACGCCTTCGTGTCGGCCAAGTGCTGCCCCCAGGGGATCGGGCTGTTCCACCTCGCCTCGGGCCCGCCCGCATACGTGTGCAGGTCGTGCCAGCCGCACGCGGCCGCGTTGGCGATCTGCTTCGTCATCTTCGCCAGCCGTTCGCCTCGCGGCATGTCGCCCACGTTGGGGTTGGGGCAGTGGCACCCCACGCTGGTGTACAGGCCGAGACTGTCGGCCTTGGCGCGATAGTCCTTCGCCCGGGCGAGGGCCTCGGGGTCGTCCCCGTCGTGCGCCGACCAGCTCTGCACGCCGGCCAGGCCGCGGGCCTTGGCGTAGTCCAACGCCTCCAGCTCCGACAGTGGAAGGTCTCGCAACGTGAATGTGTCGACGCCCACTCGCATGGTCAGCTCCTCTTGGCCTGGGGCCAGGGCGTGGGGTTGATGGGCAGACGGATGACCCGCCCTCGACCGTGGCGCGGGCGTCCCGCCCGGTAGTGGAAACGATGTTCGCCTCGCCGCGCAGGAGTTTGAGCCATTCGATCACGCACCGGGGGTGCCCGATCCCCCCGTCGGCCCGCAGCCTGGCGAACCCGCCCTCGGGGGCCTCGCCCTCCAGGTCGAACATCGTCCGCAGGTCCGCCGCCGGGCGGTTGTGCAGGCGGACGAACGTCCCCCGGCCGGACATGTAATACGCCTCGCCGGCCGAGCCGGTCACGTGTGCCATCTCGTACCAGAGCTCGTTGGGCCCGCTCTGGGAGCGGGTTTCCCAGTTGATGGCCAGGTGGGCCAGCGCGCCGGATTTCATCGTTGCGGCCAGGACGCCGATCAGCTCGCCGTCCATGCGTTCCGGGACGCACTTCGTCATGCAGGTGACTCGCTCGGCCTCGCCGCCCAGCCAACGGAGGGCGTCGATCTGGTGGGTGAGGCAGGACATGACAGCCCCGCCGCCGACGCCGTCGACCGTGACGGCCCACGACCCCGCGGCCCGGAGGTTGACGTCCTGGTTGTGGTCGAGCTTCCAGTAGTGGATCTCGCCCAGCGCGCCCGAGTCCACCACCCTCTTGAGGGCCATCCACTCCCCCGCGTACCGGCGGTCGTGGCAGACCGTCAGCGTCACGCCCGCCTGCTGGCAGGCCTCGATCATCCGGTCGCACTCCCAGATGTTCCGGGCCATCACCTTCTCCACCAGCACATGCCTGCCCGCCCTCGCCGCCGCCACCGCCGCCGGCATGTGCAGGTCGTGCGGCAGAAGAATGTCCACCCCATCCACGCTCTCGGCCTCCAGCAACTGCCTGTAATCCCCGTACATCTTCACGCCCGGCCCGTCCTCTCATAGAGCCTCTCGTTCGGCTCCGCCACCGCCACCACGGTCGCCCCCTCCCTTGCCGCGGCATACCCCGGCGCATGCGCGCCCAGTATCCCGCCTCCGCCCAGAATCCCGATCCGCAAATGTCTGCCAGTATCCATAGCCACCTCTCGACGTGCGAGGGCATTATACCGCCCCCCGCCACCTGTGGAACGACCGCACCGAAGATTCCGCGGTGGGGAAGAAGAAGGTGAGAGGGTAGAGGTGAAAGGCTAGAGTCGGGCCGCGGGGTTACGGTGGGGGCGTCACCACTCTAACCGCTCCCCACGGACCTTCCGCCGGTCACGCCAGTCGCGCATGGCGGGGGTTCCCAGAAACTGGAAGAATTGTGGAATCTAATTCATGCCTTGCGTAGGATATAGGGCATGACATCCCAGTCGGATGAGAAGTCGGACGTGACGGGGTTTGATCCCAAGGAGGCGCTCCGTCTAATGCAGGAACTCCTGGCAGCTGTCCCCGAAGACATGCCCGGGGTGAAGGCAATAGCAGGAGCCAATCGCAAGAACCTCCGACAGAAGATATACACTCTGATCGATCGACTCAAAGATCTGTCCCTGGCCCTGGATCCGATTGGGTATCCGGCCTTCGTGCTTGACCCCTCCGATCCTCAAGTCATGGGTACTCTGATCGCGAACACCCTCTTGGCCCAGCCGCGACAACCTCTGGCGGAGATTGATCGTTTCTATGGGTCAGGTGTGTACGCTATCTACTATCGTGGGGACTTCGACGCATACCAAATCATCGCCGGGGCCGAAATCCCCATTTACGTGGGAAAGGCCGATCCGGCTGAACACGGCGCCGAATCTGTTGTGGACCAAGGCGTGAGTCTGTCGAATCGGTTACGAGACCATCAACGCAGCATCACCGCCGCCGAGAATTTGCGCATCGAGGATTTCGATTGCCGGTATCTTGTGGTCAAGAGCGCGTGGCAGAACACGGCCGAGACCTACTTGATCCAGAAGTTCAACCCGGTCTGGAACAACGAGGTCAGTATTTGCTTTGGGTTCGGGAAACATGGTGACAGTTCCGACACCAGGAAGAATACTCGGTCACCGTGGGACACCCTTCATCCCGGCAGACCATGGCTTTTACTGGATCCGGTTGCGTCTCCCTTGGAAGATCAGTTCAAGATGGTGGCATCTGTCTCCCCGCCTTCAACCGAGTGTGGTTGTTGAGCGGGAGGAGGAAGGGGAACACAATTGGCATGGCCGAAAACGATTCGAACCAACCCGAAATCTTCAAGGTCGGCGACCTGTACTCGATCCAGCAGATTCAAACTGCCCTGTCGACCACGGTCCGAATATCCAAGATTCTCCAAGACTGCCGTCCTCACCATCGTCAGCGTATTGGCAATTGAACGGGCATGGAACCGGGCGAAGTTGCACCAAGGGCGGCGGGTTAGGATCCGGGGCGCAGTCCTCATCTCTGGCGCAGAGGTCGCGAGAAGGGGGGAATGCGTTGAGGATCCTGCGGGGGGGGAGTCAAAGGTGAGAGGGCAGAGGTGAGAGGTCAGAGTCGGGTTGCGGGGGTTACGGTGGGGGCGCGGCGGAACGTGCGGGGCGAGCACCGCCGCTGAAAAGGACGGCGCCGCAGTCGTCGGTTTGCCGGTCCAGGATACCGTCAAGGAGGTGAACCCGGACGGGTGGGTGAAGGGAACCGTTTCACGGGAGGGCCTTTGGCTGAAGCAGACCCCGCAGGCCTTTCGCCGAAATCTGATCCTCGCCGCTTACGAAAGGGCCGCGGCGGATGGCTTTTACGCCACCGACGACGCCACCCTCGCACGGGGCCTGGAAATCCTGCAGCGACTGGCCTGAAGGCCAGTCAGTAGCCCGTAGCCCGTAGCCGGTAGCCAGTACCCATTCCCCAAGTTTAGCGGCCGACGGCACGTCGGCCGATCGGCCGTGTTCTCCGCCCTCGCCCCCCATCGCCCCGCGTCCCTTCGCATTCCCTCCCCCCCCCCTCGTAGCGTGTCCGTTTCTGGTTCTTCGATCGGCAATGGGAACTTGGTCCGTCTTCGGCGGAGCAATCGTC
>JAPLNA010000269.1 GCA_026693065.1 Planctomycetota bacterium | reverse complement strand
GCCCGGGCAAACCGACGGAAGCCTCGACGTGGATCAGTATCGCCATCGCCACGGTCTTCCTGGCCGCGACGGTGGCGGTGGCGTTCAAGGACCCCCGCCGGACCCACCTCGACGAACAGAAATAACAAGCCCAGGCCTGCCCTGTGGCTGCAAGGAGACCGCCATGAAAAAGGGACTGATTGTCTTGCTGGCATGCGTGAATGCCGGCCTGTTGCTGACGCTGATTCTCGGGACAGGAACGCCGCCGGCACAGGCGCAGGGGGGGTTCCTCCAGACGGACTTCCTGGCCGTTCCGTGCCAGGTGTCCAGCAATGAGGACGCCCTGTTCATCCTGGACCTGGCCAAGGAACGGCTCAGCGCCCTGCGAATCGACACGGGCAAGAAGAACATCGTACCGTATCGCTTCCGGAGCTTGTCCACCGACTTCACGGGCAAGGAAAAGTAACCTCGCGGCTCTGACAACGGGAGAACCACGCCATGAAAGATACACAGACCGTAACCATCGTCCTCCTGGCCGTGACGGCGATCGTCCTGGGCGCGCTGCTGATCACCGCCATGCCCGAAACGGCGCAGGCGGCTACCTCGGCGCGGCAGGGCAGCTATCTCATCGCCTCGGTCCGGGCCAGCAGCAGCCGCGAACTCGTCTACGTAATCAATGTTCCGCTCCAGGGCGTGATCGTCTACGGGCTGGACGTGAACAAGAACGAGATCGCCAAGGTCGCGGAAATGGACCTTCGCAAGGTCTTCGGCACGAAGTAACGGGGCATGCGGCTCTCTACGGCCACGGCGCCGCCCGAAGGCGAGATCGCCCTGCTGGCAGGGCAGGTGCTGGCAGGGGCCTCGCTGGACGCGGGGCAACTGACGGCGCTGGCTCGCGCGGGCGGGCGAAACCCCTGGGAACTGCTCCACTGGGCCTGGCTGGCCCGATCCCTCCGATTCGGCAACGCCGTGCGGCTGTGCGCGATCGTGCCGGGTAAACGCGGCGGCTGCACCGAAGACTGCTCCTGGTGCGGGCAGTCGGGGGTCTGCCGCCCCTCGCCCGACAAGCCGGCGGTGACTCCGACGGAGGGCATCGTCGCGGCCGCCCGGGCGGCTCGGCGGTGGGGGGCCGGCTGCTTCGGCATCATCAACAGCGGGCGAAGGCCCTCCCAGCGAGACCTGGCCGCCGTCGCCGAGGCCGTTGCAGGCCTCAACGAACCCTCCGACCCCCCCGCGGGGGAATCGGGTTTTTCCCATCCGCCCGCCGGGCCCAACCCGCACCGGGCGCCGCACCTGTGCGCCTCCCTGGGCGAACTGACCGACGAGCAGGCCGCCCAATTGGCCGACGCCGGCATCACCCGCTACAACCACAACCTGGACACCTCGCGCCGGTTCTTCCCCCAGGTGGTCAGAACGCACTCCTACGACGACCGCCTGGCGACCCTGGCCGCCGCCAAACGCGCGGGCCTCGAGCTCTGCTGCGGCGGGATCTTCGGCATGGGCGAAACCTGGGACGATCGCGTGGACCTGGCCCTGACGCTCCGCGACCGCGTCGGGCCCCGGATCGTGCCCATGAACTTCCTGCACCCGATCGCCGGCACGCCGCTGGAGCACGTGCCGCCGCTGTCGCCCATCGAAATCCTGACGATCGTCGCCGTGTTCCGCCTGGCCATGCCGGACGTGGACCTGATGATCGCCGGCGGCCGCGAGAACCTCCGCAGCTTGCAGAGCCAAGTCTTCCACGCGGGGGCCACCAGCTGCATCAGCGGCGACTACCTGACCTACCAGGGCCAGCCGGCCGCCTCGGACGTGGAGATGCTGGCCGACCTGGGGATGCAGGTAGTGGACGAACTGCCGAACGCGGGGGTTTGACGGGGAAAGGCGCACAAAGTCGGTTTTCCGTGGTTTTGTGCTCCTGAATGTCACATAACATATATTATCGGACGTTAGAAAAAGAGGGGGGCGAGGGGGACAAGCTCAACCGTGTGCAATTCCAGGGGTTTGATGGTCGCCGAGATCCCCTTGCGCCGGTCTTGTGTACGCCGTGGCGGACGTGCCGTCCGCCGCTAAACCAACCGATGGGAATCCACTGGAGTCAGGCTTTGCGGTCATCCCGGCGCGCCGGGATTCCTGGAAACGCCCCCACGGACACACTGTTCGTACTGACGCCGGAAGGCGTTTGTTGAAACGCCCCTACGGACACGCAACGAACCGATCGCCCAAGTCGTTGGATTCGGGGCGACGCGTCACGCCAACTCGGCGTAGACCTTCCGTTTGGCGTCCCACTCGCCTTGGGCGGTCGGCTGGTAGGTGTGCAGGCCAAACGACTCGCCGGCGACGCGGCGGATCTGGTCGACGCTCTTGACGGCCCCGATGGCCAGGGCCTGGATCAGGGCGTTGCCCACGGCCGTGCACTGGTCCACGCCGGCGTGGACGGGCAGGCCGCACGCGTTGGCGGTCAACTGGCACAGCAAGTGATTCTTGATGCCGCCGCCGACGATGTAGACGGCGTCGATCGTCTTGCCGGTGAGCTCTCGCATGACGGCGACGGAATGGCTGTACTCCAGGGCGAGGCTCTCGAGGACGCTGCGGACGAGGGCGCCGCGACCGGCCGGGGGCTTTTGCCCGGTGCTCTTGATGAGCTTGCCCAGGGCGGCCTCCATGTCGTGCGGGGCCATGATCGACGGGTCGCCGACGCGGAAGACAGGCCCGCTGGGCGCCGCGACGGCCGCCGCGGTGATCTGCGGGTAGTCCCACGGGTCGGAGGAATGGTCCCACTTGGCGCGAAGCTGCTGGACCATCCAGAGGCCCTGGATGTTGCGGCACATGTACCACCCCCCCACTGTCGGCTCGTTGGTAAAGCCGCGGCGGAGAACCTTCACGTCGGTCACGGGCGCCTCCAGCAGCGTGCCCAGAATGCTCCAGGTTCCGCAGGAGATAAAGGCCCAGTTTTTGCCCTCGGCCGGCACGGCCGCGACGGCCGCGGCGCAGACCCTTGCGACCGAGGTCGCTTGGCGTGGCGAGACCACCCGCGAGGGCGGGCTCGCAGCGGGACTGGACGTCACTCCGGTCGAGCTCAG
>JAPLNA010000268.1 GCA_026693065.1 Planctomycetota bacterium | reverse complement strand
GCCGGTCACCGTGACGCTCGTGTCGTTCTTGGTAATCACGATGCTGTTGTTGTCGGCGTCGCCTGTAATCGTCAGGTTGCCGGTCACGGGGGCCCACGTGGTAACGACGTTACCGGACATCAGCGTGCGGGCTTCCAGGGTTTCGAGGGACGGAACGTTGTTCGTGGGCTTCATGGTGACTCCTTTGTTCTCAAAAGGCGTTGATGACGCAATTCGTCTCATTCATGTATTCGCCGACGTGCCGATACGGGCCACGATAAACAAACCACCGCCCGTCACCGTCCTTGTTTGGGTTCCGGGCCGCCTGCGCCTTCGGGCGAGGCGTCCGGAAAGAGGCGCTGAACGCTTCCCTACATGCCGCGGGGCAAACGGAGAAACCGACAACCCGCGGAACGCGCCATCTTGTCACGTGTACAACACACATCACAAAATCCGTCGGCCCGCCTTCGGCTCACGGACGGACAGCCCATAAGTGTACAGTCCCACGGGAGCAATGCAACAAAAAAATGGGCCAGTCCCCGCCGGGCCGGGGGCGGCTCTACTTGCCCGCCTCGTATACCCGCACCTCCACCAGGTGGACGGCCGGGTTGTCGCTGTTCTTGATCATGTTGACCCGCACGTACCGGGCCGGGGTGGCCTCGAACTTGTGCAGGTAGCCCTTCTCCGTGCCCGGCGTGGTGTTCGTGCTCGCGTCGACCACCGGCTTCCAGTCCTTGCCGTCGGTGGAAACGTCCACGGTGTACTGGTAGTAGCGGACGTCGTCCCAGAACGGGTAGACGTGCACGCGGTCGATCCGGTATTCCTTCTGCAGGTCCACCTTCCACCACCGGGGCGAGGGGATCGAGCCCCAGAACTTCGACCCGTCCACCCAGCCGTCGCAGGCCAGCTCGCACCCTTCGTCGTTGTTCCTGGGCCCGCTGGCCTCGACGGGCTTGCCCGTGCTCAGGGTCTGCTCGAACCCGTGGTAGGCCGTCTGGGGGCCGAACACGTACCCGCCGACCAGTTCGCCCGTCTTGTCGTCGAAGATCGCCGCCCGCGGCCGCAGCGTCCCGGTGACCTGGAAGGGCTTGTCATAACGAGGGGAACTCGGCGTCGGCTCGGCGCTGTCCATCCGGTAGTGGATGCTGCACCCGGCGGGGACCTTGCCTTCGAGGGTGACCGTCATCGGCCCGCTGTACTTGCCGCCCTCCACCTTGCCCTCGAGCTTGAACGTGACGGGGCGGAGAAGCATGGCGAGTTTCGTGTCGCAGGCGGCGACGCGGCCCCTGAACTCGGCCTCGCTCTTGGGGGTCGGGTCCACGTTCCACGTGCCTTCTTGCCGGTCAATGGAGTACACGATGGCGTTCACGTAGCCCTCGGACTGGGCCTCCCAGGCCACGCGAGAGCCGCCCAGCACGCGGTCGGTGCGTTTGAGGTCGTCGCTGTTGCTGTTGAAGATATTCCACTTCCACCGGGGCCCGCGGATTTCCCACGGCACGGTGATGATCGTCATGCCCTTGTCCAGCGCATCCCTCGCCCCGGTGTACCAGGAATAGACGATGCAGTCGGTCATCGCCGGATCCTGCGGGGGGCCCTGATACCCGCCCCAGTAGATGGTCTTCTTGCCGTTCTTCTTGATGAACTCATTCAGCCGCAGCACATGCTGCTTGAGCAGGTCGTCGATGCCGCCCTTGTCGATCTCCCGCATGCCGTGGTCCTTGAGGTACTTCGCCACGTGGGGGGCCTTCTTGAACCGATCCAGTTCGATCTCGTCGCCCCCGATGTGGAAGTACGGCGTGCTCTTGAAGACCTCGCACATGTCGTTGACGATCTCTTCGAGGTTCGGGTAGATGCTGTCGTCGGCGATGTCCATCATCCGCAGGTTCGGGTCGCCCAGGGCCGGCTGGATCGCCGCCTGATACCCCCCGCAGTGACCGGGCGTCTCGAACTCCGGCACGAGCGTCACCCCGCGGGCGTCGGCGAACTCGACGAGTTTGATCAACTCGGCCCGGTCCCAGACCTTCGGGCGGTCGCCGTTGTTGATGGCGGCGTTGTACCTGTTGGCCTGGGGCCATTTCCGCAGCGGGAACATCAGCGTGCTCTCGTCGGCCAGGTGCAGGTGCAGGTAGCGCACCTTGTAGAACCGGCAGGAGTCCACCAGCTTGCGGACGACGTACAGGGGAATCTCCTGGCGGGCACAGTCCACCATCTGGGCCAGGTAGTCCGCGTGAGGCCAGTCCTTCACCGTCATTTTCGGCAGCGAGGCCTTCCCGTCGGCGATCTGAATCGCCTGGAGCAGCGTGGCCGTGCCCTCGCAGACCGAGCGGTAATCCCAGCCCTCGACGACGCAGGTGTCGCCCACGTCGATCGTGTGGGCGTAGTCGCGGACCTTCTTCACCT
>JAPLNA010000267.1:4019-10365 GCA_026693065.1 Planctomycetota bacterium | reverse complement strand
CCGGCAACGACGACGTGTCCATCATCGGAAACATCGTGGTCACCAAGGCCTGCACCATTGCCAACGCCGAAGGCATGAACTCGACGACGTTCAATGACGACGGCACGAACACTCCGACGTTCGCCAAGACCCTCGCCGTCACCGGCGGGAGCAACAGCGACACGGTCACGGTGGATGTCTCCGGCGCGGGCGACGGGCTCTTCGTCGCCGGTGCGATGACGCTGGGCCTGGGCGCCGGCGAGAACGAGTTTGAGGTGGACATGCTGACGGCGGGTTCCCTCACCTACACCGGCGGGACCGGCGACGACGGCATCAACACCGGCGGCACCGACGGCGGAGACTTCATGGACATCATGAAGACCCTGACCGTTTCGATGGGCGCCGGCGAGAACACCGTCAACCTCGAAGACCTCCTGGTCGCCAGCGGCAACTTCGCCTACACCGGCAGCGCCACCGGCGACTCCATCAGCATCGACGGCACGGCCAAGGTCCGCGGCGCGATGACCCTGAACGTCGGCGCCGGCACGAACGACGTGCAACTGGCCGACACCCAGGTTCTGGGCGCGTTCACGTATACCGGCGGGGTCGGCACCGACACGCTGGACACCACCGCGGGCGACATGTCCGTCGGCGGCAACTTCCTGGCCAACGTCGGGGCCGGCACGAATGCGGTGTCCCTCCAGGGCATCGAGGTTGGCGGAACGACCACCTACACCGGCGGGACCGGGGCCGACAGCTTCGTCACCGACGGCGAGTTCGACGGCGTCGGCGCCGTCACCCTGACCATGGGCGCCGGACAGAACGAACTGACCTTCAATGATTCGGCATATCTGGCCGGCGCGCTGACGTATTCCGGCGGGATCGGCGTCGACAGCGTGACCATGAATGACACGCACGTGAACGGGATCACGAGGATTACCACCCTCGCCGCCGCCGACGACGTGACCATCAGCGACGGCTGCGACTTTGCCGGCGCCTTCACGCTGGACACCGGCCTGGGCGACGACCTGATTGACATTGCCAGCGGGGCCGGCCTCGGGCTGGACGTCACGAACTTCTTCGACCTCGTGAGCATCCTGGGCGGCGACGGAAACGACACCGTGACGATCGGCGCCAGCCGCACCGGCGGCGACGCGGTCCACTTCTACGAGACCCTCACGAAGTTCGACGGCGGCGCCGGCAACAACGACATCCTCGCCCGCACCGACGTGCTGTACTCCTACGCCCCGACCGTGACGCTGTTCGAGACGTTCTGATCGGCTTCCGGGCCGACGAAGAGTTGACTTCCGATTGTCGTGGCCGCCCCGCGTGGCCACGACAATCTTTTTTTGGTGCCGGCCCGCCGCCCGGATTGTCGCGAAACCCTTGCCGGAGGCCTCCGCCGCGATACAATACATCCAGACCGCCCGCACGACGCGGGCCTGACAGACCTGGCAGGAGTCGAATAACCATGGCGTATCTTCGATCGGCGTGGCGTGGTGGGGCGATGGCGGCAGCGGCCGCCGGCGCGGTGTTGCTGGCGTGCGGGGTTCTCTGGAGCGCCGGCCAGGCCGGGGGGGGCAAGGACTGGCCCGGGTTCCTGGGCGCCCAGCGCGACGGCAGTTCCAGCGAGACCGGCTGGTCCACCGACTGGGGCGCCTCGGGCCCCAAGACGCTCTGGCAGGCGCAGGTCGGCGTGGGGTACTCCTGCGTCTCCGTCAGCGACGGCAAGGCCTACACCATGGGCAACGCCGCCGACGTCGACACCGTCTTCTGCTTCGACGCCGTCAAGGGCGACGTGATCTGGAAGAAGACGTATCCCTGCAAGGGCGGCAGCTACCCCGGGCCCCGGTGCAGCCCCACCGTCGACGGCGCCCGCGTCTACACCGTCAGCATCGAGGGCCTGATCGCCTGCTGGGACGCCGCCAAGGAAACTCCCCTCTGGTCCCACAAGGCCTCCGAGTACGGCGGCAACCCGGGCAACTGGGGCTTCGCCTGCTCGCCGCTGATCCTGGGCGACCGGGTGATCGTGGACGTGGGCGTGACCGTGGCCTTCAACAAGAATACCGGCGAGCTGGCGTGGAAGACCCCCCCGCACAAGGCCGGCTATTCCTCCCCCAAGGCGTTCCGCTCCGGCGCCCGCGACCTGCTGGCCGTCTTCGCCGGCGACGGGCTGCAGATTTTCTCGGCCGACAAGGGCGAGCCCATCGCCGCGACGCCGTGGAAGACCAGTTACGACGTGAACGCGGCCCTGCCGATCATTTCCGGCGATGGCATCTTCATCACCTCCGGGTACGGGAAGGGCGGGGCGTTGCTCCAACTTCAGGACAAGGCCCTTACGAAGGCCTGGGAGAAGAACGAATTGTCCAGCCAGTTCTCCACCCCCGTGCTTCTGGAGGGTTACCTCTACGGGGTGACGGGCAACGTGAACGGCGGGCAGTCGCTCACGTGCCTGGAGCTCAAGAGCGGCGCCGTCAAGTGGACGGCCCCGGGCAGCGGGGCGACGATCCTCGTCGGCGGCAAGCTGGTGATCCTCGGCTCGAAGGGCCGGCTGGCTGTCGCCCAGGCGAGCCCGGACGCCTACAAGGAACTCGCCGCCACCGAACTGGGCGCCGGCGAGTGGTGGAACGCCCCCACGCTTTCCCACGGGCTGATCTACTGCCGCAGCCACCAGGGCAGGCTGGTCTGCCTGGACGTCCGCCCGTAGTGAGGCAGGGCCTTTCAGTTCTCAAGGATCTCCCCGGGCCAGCGCGAGGGCGGCTCCTCGCTGTTTGGCGTGGCGAGATCGTTCCCAAAGCATGGATTCGAAGGTTGCGCTTATCGCTTCCGGTCTTTAATGATATGGTGGGGAACCTTGGAGGCCTCCCGGCGTTATGCTCGGTAGGTTTATGATGCCCTTGCGAGTGACAACCTTCCTCCTGCCGGTGCTGCTGGCGGCGTCGTGGTCGGCGGCGGTGGACCCGACGCCGTCGGGCCAGCCCTGGACGCTCGTGCCGCCGGAATGGAAAGCCCCGCCGATCCAGTGGCGAGCGACGTGGGAGGAGACCTTCAAGACGTTCGACCCGAGCGGGCAGGCCATCACGTCCAATCCCGCCCTGACGCAGGCGGGCTGGCAGATCCTGGCGATGCAGCGGGTGGAGTTCCTCAAGGCCCTCTGCGAACACTTCCCGCAGGAAGAGGCCAAGCGGATCGAGGCCTACAAGGAAATCGCCGAGACGCTGCGGCGCGTCAGCGACGTGTGGGGTCGCAACTACTGGTACGCCCGCCTAGCCGAGGATTTCCCCAACCGCCCGGACGGGCGGGTGTGGTGGGACTACGCCATCAAGGGCATCGAGAGCCTCGAGCCCCAGAAGGCCCCGCCCAACAGCGCCGCCTGGGGCGCGTGGATCAACATGTGCCAGCTCCGCTGCAGCGACATGATCGAGGAGGGGCGATACGAGCAATGCCGCCGCTACGTGCAGGCCGGCGCCGCCCACGCCACGGCCGAGACCGCCCTGAACTGGTGGCAGAACCAACTGGCCGACTTGTATAAGGCTGGCGGAAATCCCCTCCAGGCCGCCGAGGTCTGGGAGAAGGCCGGCAACCGCGCGGCGGCGGAGGCCTGCCGCGCCGCGGCCGCCGCGGGCAGTACGCGCGACTTCGCCCAGGCCCCCCAGCTCGAATCCCGCTGGGAAGTCCTTTCCGGCGGGTCGGGGGTGGGGGTGCGGAAGGGGGTTACGGACGTCGAGGGCTTTCAAACCACGCTGGACCTCTGCCAGCAGAGCGAGGCCGTTCCGGTGGGGAGCGCCACGCCGTTCGTGCCCTTCCGCCCGCTGATCACCCACGCCATCGGCGCGATGCCGGCCGATCGGCTGGACGCCCTTCGCGCCGCCCAGGAGGCCGCCTGTCGCACCGCTCTGCGCGAGGCCGCCAACTCCGGCGAGGGCGACGAGGTCGTTCGGCTCTTCCGCCGCTATCCGTGGGCGGGCAACGTGCACGAGGCGATGCTGGCGGCGGCCCAGAGGCAGCTCCATGCCGGGGGATACCCCTGGGCCTGCCGCGCGTTCAGCGACGTGCTGGAATTCTCGAACGACGGGGCCCTTCGCCGTCAAGCGCACGTGGGGTTGTGGCTCAGCCTGGCTAGCCAGCCCGACGGGCGAGCGGCCGCCGAGCGAGCGATGGCCGCCGTGCCCGACGAGGAACTCCTGCCCTGGCGGGGCGGGCAGGAGCGAGCGCAGGCCGTCAAGAAGGCCATCCTGGCGCCCGACGACAGCATGGGGGTGGCTGCTTTGTCCGCGCTGCCCCGGCGACGCATCGAGCTTCCTCCCGCCGCCGCGTGGGCCGACACGCCCTCCGGCAACGCGTTCCTCGACTCGGCCACCATCGGGTCGTGGGCGATCGGGCAGATCGCCCAGGCCGACGGACGGGTGTACCTGGCGGGGCCCTCCGTGGCCGCCTGCTACGCTCCCGGGGCCGAGAAGCCGCTCTGGTGGCGGCACTCAACGGGGCAGGCCGGCGCCCCGGCCACCCCTAACCAGTGGGGCTCCTTTGTGCCCGGAAGGGGAATCTGGCTCAACCCGGGGCTGCATCCGGGGCGGCGAACCCCTGCCCTGGCCGGCGATTCCTCGCCCGCCGTCGCCGCCGACCTGGCCGGCGAGCGGCGGACGTTCTTCGCCCTCGTCAACGACGCCCCGCCCCCGGGCCCGCGAGAGGCCCTCGTCGCCTTCGACGCCGCCAGCGGCCTGGTCCGCTGGTCCACCGCCGCCCGTGACGAATGGAAGGGCCTTCGCCCGCTGAACCGTCCCGCCGCCGCCCCCGGACGGGTGTACGCCCTGGCCGTCGCTGCCGGCACGGCTGCCCCCAACGCCCCCGTCAGCGTGCAGATCTTCCTCACCTGCCTGGCCGCCGACGACGGGCGGACGCTCTGGCGGCGAGCCCTGGGCGGCGTCACCACCAACTCCCGCCTGCTCACCCAGGCCGCCGGCGGTTGGCCCGTCACCCTCCACGGCGGGTGGGTCTACTGCTCCAGCGACCTGGGGCTGGCCGCCAAGTGCGACGCCCGCGACGGCGCGGTGGAGTGGGTGGCCTCGTACTTTTCGGCCGACCAGAACGCCCGCGCCGCGGTCCAGTTCCGCCGCGAGGGCGCTAGCCCCTTGCCCGTGGGCGAGAAGCTCATCCTCGCCCCGCGCGACCACAGCGGGCTGATCGCCCTCGACGCCGCCACCGGCAAACTGCTCTGGGAAAGCACGCTCATCCCCTCCGACCGCCTCGCCGGGCGGATCGGTTCGACCCTCCTGGTGCGGAGCCTGGCGGAACTGGGCGGTATCGAACTGGATACCGGGCGGGAACTGTGGACGCTCCCGATAGAGACCCCCGCGCCGGCCCAGGTCTGCCTCCGCGGCGGCGAGGCGATCGTCCTGGCCGCCAACACCCTCCGGCGGATCACGCCCGCCGGCGCCGTCGCCGAAACGCTGGCCCTGACTCCGCCGCCCGGCTCGGAGTACGCCCTCCTGGCCGACGGGTCACTGCTCGAACTGGCCAGCCAGCCCTCGCCCGTGCCTGCTGCGCCCGAGGCCCCCGGGCCCCTCGCCCTGCCCCTCGCGAGAACCTGGAGCCTCCCCCTGGCCCGCCCGATCCTCCTGGCCCCGCCGCCCGAGGGCCCGCGCGATTCCTTCTGCACGCTCTCGGGCCGCCTCGTCGTCCGCGTCCGCACCCAGCCCGCCGTCGGCGTCGTGTGGCAGCAGTCGCTGGCGACCGAGCCCGTGGCCGGCGTGTTCGCCGGCGAGAACCTCCTTCTGTCGGACGGCTCGAACCTGACGGCCCTGGACCTGGCCACCGGGGCGATACGCTGGCAGACGCCGATAGGGTTCTGCATCACGAGCTTCGACGGCGACGCCCAGGTCGCGGCAGCCGTCGAGAGCTTCAGCGACGCCAACGCCACCGTCGTCGACATGGCCAGCGGCAAGGTGCTCTGGCACAAGATCATCAGCGAGCCGATGCGGTTCGGCGACTGGCCCGTCCAGCAGGTCCGCATCCGCCGCGAGGACGGCGGACGAACGATCGCCTTCTATTGGGCGGGCGCCCTCTATGGCTCTCTGGGTGGCCGGCCCAGCGAACTGACCGTCGAAGCCCGGACCGGGGCGCTGCTGAGTTTGCGACCGTGCCTGGGCGATGAGACCAACTGGCCCCGGGCGATTGCCCTCGGCGCCCGCGGCATTCATTTCCTCGATTCCTCCGGCTGCCCCCGAACCGTCGGCTTCGACGGCGCGACGGTCTTCGCCTCCAAACGCCCCGTCGACGTGGGCCCCCTGAACTGGTCCCAGGCCGCCGTCGGCCTTCTACCCACCCCCGCCGGCCTGTACGCCAAGAGCCTGGGCGAACTCGTCGG
>JAPLNA010000267.1:0-3993 GCA_026693065.1 Planctomycetota bacterium | reverse complement strand
CGCCGCGAGGTCGTCTACACCTTGCCCCACAACGCCCTCACCGGCCGCGCGTGCGTCATCTACGCCGTGCGGGAACTGGGCGACAAACTTCTGGTCGTCTCCGGCCTCCGCGGGCGTTCGGCGACGTACGTCGCAGGGCAGGGCACGATGTACGCCGACCTGTTCGACCGCGCCGGCGGGGCGCACCTGGCCGGGGAGGAACTGTCCGGCCTGGCCTGCCTGGACTACCCCCGAACCGGCTACGACACCCAGGCCGAGATCCTCGACCGCGCCGTCGTCGTCACCGGACGCGACGGGGTGCACGTTTTTTCCGCCGCCGTCGGCGGGGCCAAAGAGTTGACGGTGGACCGCGCCGCCGCCCCGGCCGCCGCGGACGGGCGACTGAGCGACTGGCAGGGGGCCGCCCAAGTGCCCCTCGCCGCGACCGACGGGGCCGTCGGAACTCTCCGTCTCGCCCACGACCGCCGCCGCCTCTACCTGAACGTTACCTCGCCGGCCGGGGGCTCCGAGCCCTTCCGCGCCCGCGGAACCTTCTCGGGCGGCCACTACGTGGAAGTCTCCCTCGCCGGGGCGGCCGTCTCGGGGCGATGGTTGATCGGCGTTGACTCCCAGGGCCTGCCCGCCGCCCGCGACGCCGACGGCGAAACCGCCCCCGACGTCACCGCCGCCCGTTCCTTCGACGCCCTGGCCGGGACGGTCTCGTATGAAATCTCGCTGCCGCTCCCGGCGAGCCTCTGGTCGGCCGACAATGCCCGCCGGCTCCGCGTCGGCGTCCGCGTCGAAACCGCCGGCGGACCCGAACCCCTCGCCTGGCGCGGCGAGCCGGCCGGCAAGGCCGAGCGAATGCTCCCGATCTGCCTCAACCCGTTCACCCATGCCGGCGAGGAGGCCGCCAAGGCCCTCGCCGCCGCCGGCGGGGCAGCGGGCATGGCCGCCGCCGGACTCGACCGACCCGCCGACCCACAGCAGGCGGCCGCGGGAAAGTATCTCTCCCAGTGGGTCTGCATCGCCAGCGGCGTCCGCCCGACGGCCCTGGCGGTGGGGCTGCTGGCCGACGGAGAGTGGCGCTACGCCTCCTGGCACGATCCGACGCCGCCCCAGGCCCTGCCTCGCCCGTGGAACGAACGCGCCCGCCTGGCCTGGTGGGCCGGGCCCATCCCCACACAGGGAAACTGGGTCGAACTCCGCGTGCCGCTCTCGGCCCTGGGTGTCGCCGACCGGGCGATCGAGGGAGTCCTCTTCCGCACGGAAAGCCCCGGCCGCGTGCTGTGGGACCGCACGGCCGTCGTGTTCCCCGGGGGCGAACGTGTGCTCGTCGAAGGGACCATGCCCGCCGGCGAACCGGTCGGCGCGTGGACCTGGGCGGCGGATGTCTCCCGCGCCGCGGTCAAGGCCCACGAAGGGCCCGCCGTCACCATCGTCGACGAGCCCGGCACGCATGGCGTGATTCTGGCGGCCCCGTTCTCCGACCACGCCGGGACGCCGCCCCGCCGGGCCGTGCTGACCCAGTGGGTCTTCCTCGACCCCGCCGGGCCCCCCTCGGCCGTCGCCATCCAACTGTACGACGGGCGCCGCTGGGGCGAGCCCTGGGTCTGGGGCCAGGCCGACGCGGGCGTTTGGGCCGGGCCTCTCCCGCCCGCCGGGGCATGGACGCAATTGCGGATCCCCCTGGACCGCACTCCCCTGACGGGGGAGCCGATCACCGGCATCGCCTTCGATCAGACGGATGGGCGGGCGGTCTGGGGCGCCACGGCCATCCAGGCCGACGGACGCTCCGTCGACGTCATCACCGACAAGACCCCGCCCATGCTCGGCCGCGCCGGGCGGCGGATCTGGGGGCCCGGGCCCAGGCGAGTCGTCGGCGGCGTCGAGCCCGTCGAGGGCAAAGGCGGCCTGGCCGTCCACCTGGACGGACGCAGCGGGTGCATCGAGGTCCCCGACTCGCCTCGCCTGGCCCTTAACCAGTTCACGGTGGAAGGCTGGGTCCGTATCGACCCGGAGGCCTCCGGCACCCAGTGGATCGCCGCCAAGAACGAAGCCGCCGAAGGCATGACCGGCTTCGACCTGTCGGTGACGGACGGGCATCTTCGGGCGAGGGTCTTCGGCGGCCCCGAGGGCGTGGCGACCCTGACCTCCGCCCGGGCCCTCGTGACGGCGGGGCTGTGGCATCACGTGGCCATGACGTGGGACGGAGCAGCCCTGGCCGCCTACGTGGGCGGCAAGAGCTTCGAGCCCACCGTCGTCGAGCCCGCCCCGGCCAAGGGCCTCGAACCCATCGGCCCGGTGCTGGCCCCCACGCCGGCGAATCGCCCGGGTCCGACGGCCCTGTACTTCGGGCGCCGCAGCGCGGGCGGGTGGCGGCTGGCGGTGGCGCCGGAGGAGTTTCACCTGCGCGGCGCCCTGGGCGGGCTGCATCTCTACGGGCGAGCCCTCTCGCCCGCCGGCGTTCGAGCCGCCGCCGAGGCCGCCTCAGGCAAACTCCCCCGCAGCCTCCGACAGGCGATGATCGGGGACTGCACCTTCGAGGACCTACTGGCCCCGGGCGATCCGGGCACGGCCTGGGAGTGGGTCCAGCGCGAGGGCAAGGCCGGGCACACCCTCCGCGCGGGCGCCCCCGGCGCCGTCCACGCCGCGATCGATCTCATCGAGCCGGTCACCCAGCACCTGGGCGCCGAGCGGGCGGCGGTGGTCGCCGCCGTGGAGAAGGCCCTGCCGGCGATGGGCGGCGGACCCGAAGCCTGGCGGCTCTTCGACTGGATGCGCCGGGCCGAGGGCGGCCCCGCCGTCGCCAGGGTCGATCGCCTTCGCTGGTTCCTGCGGACCTATCCGGCCTCGCCGGGCGCCCCCGAAGCCGCCGCCCTGTTGCGAGAGGCCCTGCTCGATGCCAACCTGCCCCCCGACGCGAACCTGGCCCCGGCCGAGCCGCCCCGCCGCACCGCCGACGCGTTTATCCGCGAGTGGCTCGTCGCCGGCTCCTGGCAGAACGATCCGGCCACCCGCAGCGGGTTCGCCCAGTTGTTGGAGCCCGAGCTGCACCTGATCGACCTGACGACCCGTTTCGCGATCGTCCCGGCCCACGTCGGCCAGACCCGCTGGCGGGTGATGCGATCGCCAACCAACCTGATCGACCTGCGCGGCGAGGCCTCCAACGATCAGCAGGCCGTCATGCTCGCCGCCTGCTTCGCCTACGCCCGCCAGCCCCGTCGCGTGCAGTTCGACGTCGGCTGCGACGACAGCATGGACATTCGCGTGAATCGCCGGCTGGTCCACACGCTGCCCCCGCGGCCGCGGCTGACGCCCCGGGACGGCTCGGTCGAGGTCGTCCTGCCGGCCGGCTGGAGCGAGATCCTGCTCAAGGTCGGCCAGGGGCCCGGCCCTACGTTCGGATTCACTTTCGAGGCCCGCGACGGGGCCACGGGAGGCCCGCTCGAGGACGTGACGTTCTCGACCACGCCCCCGCAAGGATTGCCATGAAACAGCAACGGAACATGCCTGCCCGAGTCCATCCCGCGATTGCCGTCGGCTGGCTGATCCTCGCGGCGGGCGTCCTTGCCCCCTCCGCCGGATGCCGGAAGCAATCGCCCCCGCCGGCTTCACCCGAGCAGGCCGCCTCCGCCCCGGCGCCTCTCCCGGAAACTCCCGCGCCCGAGACCGCCCCGGTTGTGACAACCTCGCCGGCCTCCACTCCGGCGACGGCCCCGACGACCGCGCCGGCCACGGCGCCCTCGAACGCGACCGCCCCGACGGGCCCCGGCGACCTGACGAAACTGCGCCTCGCCGCCGAGGCCCGGCGAGAGGAGGCCCGCACCGCACAGGCCTATCGAGACGCCATCGAACTGTGGGACCAGGCCGAAGCCCGTTTCGCCGCCGGCGACTGGGGCAACGCGGCGGGCCTCTTCGATCGGGCCGCGAAATTCTCCGCCGCCCTGGCGTTGGCGCGGCCGCACCTGGCGGCCCAGCGATTCACGGAGGCCTCGACGGCCCTCTCGGCCG
>JAPLNA010000266.1 GCA_026693065.1 Planctomycetota bacterium | reverse complement strand
CGAGGGCAAGCTGGTCAACACGGGCGGGCGTGTGCTGGGCGTGACGGCCCTGGGAGCGACGATCGCCCAGGCCCAGAAACGCGCCTACGAAGCCGCCGCGCAAATCACGTGGAAGAACTGCTACTACCGCAAGGACATCGCCTCCAAGGCCCTGCCTTGACGATCGAGGGTGCCGTGGGTTGCGGCGAAGGCGCAACCACCATCCCATGGCGACTCATTCCCGATCGCCCTGCGGGAGGCCGTTCCGTGCCATAAGAGGCGGGGGGCCCGCCCCCCGGGCCCCCCGGGATGTATCGCCTCACCGCCTGCCGGCAGGAGCGGGGGTGGAACCCCCGCGGGGCCATACCCGACGGGCAGGCGATAGTGAACGGGCGTGGAGCCGGGAGGAGGGGCCGTCGGTGGTGATTCTACATCACGCTTTTCAAGAGGACGCCTCGCAACCGGGGATGACTTGGAATGGTGGAGTATTGGCGAAGCGGGCCCGGCGCGGTAGACTGGGTGAGGCTGGGTGAGGCCACAGGAGACGGACCATGCGACGGAGCTGGCTGTTGGCGGGGGCGGTACTGATGGCGGCCGGGCTGGCCCGGGCGGATGTCGTCTACCTCCGCGGGGGGCAGATGCTCCAGGGCCAGACCAGCCGTGAAGGCGACGTGCTCCTCGTCCGCTCGGAATCGGGGGTGACGAAGGTGCCCCTGGCCGACGTGATCCACATCGTGCCCAGCGAGGAACCGGCGACGTCGTTGGACTCGCCACTGTCGGCCTCGAGTAAGCCCTCCGCCGCTACCCGCCCGGCGGGGGCCGACCTCGACGAACCCCTCGCCCCGCCCTCCGTCCCCGTGTCGGTCGAAGGCGCCGTCAACCCCGCGGCGCCCGAGCGGGCGTTCTCGGCCGACCGGGCGAGCATGGCCGACGTGCAGGTCTTCGCGTGGGAACGCGTCATGTCGCGGATGAACGCGGGGGCCGAGTCGTATTACCTGAGGCAGGAAATGGACCGCGCCCGCTCCACCGCCCACGAGCGGAAGCGCCGGGCGGGGGCGAACTGGCTGGCGCCCAAGGACTTTGTCGCCCGTCGGGCTGCGTACGCCAAGAAACTCGCCGAGGCCGAGACCACCATCACCCACGCCCTCCGGCTCGAACGCGGCAAGACGGAGAAGGAGATTACCCAGTACCGCGACGGGATGACGGCGGGGAACAAAAAACTCCAGGAGGCCGCTGACCTCTGGGGCGATCCGTTCCTGCGGCGGTATCTGCTCGGGCTGGCGATGCTCTGGGGGGGCGAGGCCGACAAGGCCGAAACGTACCTGGCCAGCCTGACGAAGGAATACCCCCTCGTGGCCGGGTATCAGCAGGCGCACGGGATGGCGTTGGCCGAGCAGAAGCGCGGGCTGGCGGCGTTGGGGGCGTATACCGAGTTGATGCGGCTGCGATCGGCGGCCAGCGGGTCGGACAAGCAGACGATCGTCGACCTGGTGGAAAAGGCGATGCGCCTGGTGCCGGGGTACAAGGTCAAGTCGCCGGCGTACCAGACGGCGTTGGACCTGGTGGAGAAGCTCAAGGCCCAGAAGGGCAGCGTGGGTTTCTTCGGCGTCAGTCCGACGCGAAAGACCGACGTCACGCTGCTGATGCCCGACCCGAAAGGGCGAAGCTGGCAGCTGCGGTCGCCCGTCCTGCCCTTGCCGCCCTACGACCGTCTGCTCTTCCGCCAGGCCGTCGGCGTGCCCATCGGGCCCGACCTGATGCTCGTCGACGCCAAGGCCGCCGCCGACGCGATGGAAGTGTACGTTCAGATCGACTCGCGGACGGTGGCCCCGGCCCAACTGGAGCGCGTGCGATCCGCCGAGCCGGGCGCGCCCGACCTGGCGCTCGTCCGCGTGAAGGGGTACGCCTTCTCGCCGCTCCAGCAGGCCGATCCGGCCGACCTGACGCCCAATACCTCCGTGGTGGCCTTCGCGACGGATTACTACTCCGAGATGGGCAACCGGATTCGCGTCGTCCCCGGCAAGGTCGTGCCTCCGCCGGCCGGCAAGGCCGCGGGCCCGGTGCAGTTCACGATGGGGCTTCTGGCCGGTGAGGGCACGGCCCCGGTCCTGGTGGGCGAGGACTCGCTGGTGGGGTTCCTCAGCGGACGCATCGACACGCCCGCCGACCACTGCGGGCTGAGCAAGTTGATCCCCACGGCGGCATGCTCGTGGGATACCTCACCGGGCGGATCGACGTCGCCGATCCGCATTGCGGGCAGAGCAAGCTCATCCCCGTGACCGAGCTGGACTCACTCTTCAAGCTGGTTCGAACCGACCGGGGCGCCTTGAGCGCCGTGCGGCGTCCGGTAACGCCCGGGGCCGCCGTGCCCGCGGCGCCGGCCGCCACGGCGGTGGCGGGCAAGGCGTTCTTAGTCTACTTCCTTGCCCCGGAAGTGCTGGAGTAGCCCGGGCGTGAGCGACCATCGACCCGGGCCGGTGAAGCTGGACGTCTACCGCACTCGCGTGCCCATGCGGACGTTCGAGCATTCCGCCGCCAGCCGCGAACTCGCCGAGGGCATCGTCGTGCGGGTGACGTTCGCCGACGGCTCCTGCGGCTGGGGCGAGGCCCTGCCCAGGCCCTACGTCACGGGCGAAACCATCGAATCCGTCCTGAGCGACCTGTCTCAGATCCTCTGGCCGGCCTGTCTGAGCGGGGGCGAACTCCCGGGCCTGGCCGACGGGCGGTGCATCCTCTCGGCCGCCGGGGCGGTCGAACTGGCCCTGGTCAGCCGGCTCTTCGGACGCGGCGGGCAACTGGCGCCGGAAGACGTCCCCGACCTGCCCCTTCCGGAGGCCCCGCACGGGATCGCCGGGAGGGTCTCCGGCGTGGTCGGCTCGAGCGACCCGGCCCGGACGGCGGCCAGGCTGTGGAAGATGAGACTGTTCGATCTGCGGGACTTCAAGGTCAAGCTGGGCCTGGGCGAGGACGTCGACCGGGAGAACCTGCGGATCGTCGCGAAGAAACTCGCCGGGCGGATCGCCGCGGGCCAGTGCACCTTGCGGGTGGACGTCAACGGCGCCTGGCCGGCGGCCGAGGTGCCCGACCGCGTGGCCGAACTGGTGGGCCTGGGCGTGTGCGTGGTGGAACAGCCGGCGAAACTGTCCGCCGCCGCCCTGGCCGAACTGGCCGGGCGATGCGCCCTGCCGCTGATGGCCGATGAGTCGCTCCTGACGGCGGAGGACGCCCGCGCCCTGCTGGCGGCGCCCGATCCGCGGCGGGTGTGGTGGAACCTGCGGATCGGCAAGAACGGCGGGTGGCGACCGACGGCGGTTCTGGCGTTCGAGGCCGCCCGGCGGGGCGTGCCCTTCGTCGCCGGGTGCCTGGTGGGGGAGTCGTCGATCCTGTCGGCCGCCCAGAGGCGGCTGCTTCAGTGGGTTCCCACGCCGCGGTTCATCGAGGGCAACTGGGGGCGATTCCTCATGCGGGACGACCTGACCTACCGGTCGCTGCGGTTCACGTTCGGCGGGCGGCTTCGCGTGATGCGCCGCGCGGGGCTTGGGGTCGACGTCGATCCCCGCCGGCTCGAACGTTACGGCACGCTCGTGGCGTCGCTGGGCGACTGATCCCCCGGGCCGGTGGCGTGGCGGCGCAATTCCTCGAGCTGGATGCGGTCCTCGCGGAGGTGCCTGGTCAACGCCGGCGCCGAAGGGTACGTCAACAGCCTCGCGGCGCCCGTATCCGTCGCCGCCGGGTCCACCAGGTACGTCACGAAGCCCTGCTCCGCCGCCGCGCCGGCCAGCGAGGCCCGGGCGGTGATGAAGAAAACGCTTCTGGCGTCGGGGCGGGCGAGGAATCGCTCGTCCGTCTGGCTGGCGTCCAACGGGCGTGTGTCAACGGTCAAGACGCCGGGCGCCAGGCGGCGGAGTTGCTCCCGCAGGCCGGGGAAGGCCCGCAGGTCCCCCGTCAGGCGGGCGTCCCACGGGGGGGTGTACGTGGCCAACACGCCGGGCGCCAGGCGGCGGAGTTGATCCCGCAGGCCGCGAAAGGGCCCCAACTCCCCCGGGTCGCAGCAGGCGACGACCCCGCGGCGGACCAACTCGCCAAGGAGTTGGGCGGCGTCAGCGGGATCGGCCTCCAGGGCCGCGTGCACCAGCGGGGCGTCCACGAGGTAGACCCGGACGCCGGACGGGATGACGGCAAATCGCCCGCTGGCCTGCGCGAAGGCCAGCGGGCCGTAGGGAATCCCCTCGACTTCGAAAACCCGGTCGCTGACTCCCCCGGGGGGCATGGTGAACCAGCAGCCGCGGGGGCCGTAGGGCAGCATGATGCGAACGTGCCCGGCGGGTTGGACGGCCAAGGCCTGGGACAGTTCGGCCGGGCCTGTGGCGGATTCCCACAGGGCGATGACGCCCATGGCGGGCCGGGCCCCCACCCCGTAGAGCCCGTCGGAGACGGACAGGACGACCGGAGGTTCCCGCTCGATGGAGACGGCGGCGGCGATGCACGCCCACACGGCCATGCCGCCCAGGCACGCCAGCAACGCCCAGCGGCACAGCAGGGCCAATCGCATGCCTCGTTCCAACCCGCGCACGCTCTAGCCCTCCAGCGACCGCAGCCGTGAGATGCGGTCGGGTATGGACGGGTGGGTGTCGAATATGCTCGAGGAGCGATCCTCGAACTTCTTGATCGGGTGAACGATGAACAGCGGAGCGGTGGCGCGATTGGCGACCTCGAGCACCTCGGTGTCCGCGCTCAGGGCCGCCAGCGCCCCGATCAGCCCCTCGGGGTTCCGCGTCAACTCGACGCTGCCGGCGTCGGCGAGGTACTCCCGCTGGCGGGAGATGGACAACTGGATGATCTTCGCCAGCATGGGGGCGATGATCGCCAGCAAGACGGCCAGCACGATCAGGACGATCTGAAACGCCCCGCCGCCTTCGCGGTCGTCGCGTCGCCGGCTGCCGGAACGGCCCCAGAAGGTGCTCCGCAGAAACACGTCGCAGAGCATCACCAGCACGCCCACCATCACCGAAACGAGCATCGCGTAGAGAATGTCGTTGTGGCGGACGTGGGAGAGTTCATGGGCCATCACCCCCTGGAGCTGGTCCCGCTTCAGCCGCGAGCGGAGCCCCGTGGTGATGGCGACCGAGGCGTGTTGGGCGTTCCGCCCGGTGGCGAAGGCGTTCATGGCCGAGTCGGCGATAAGGTAAATCTTCGGCATGGGGATGCCGCCGGCCAGACAGATCGCCTCCACCACGTTGAAGAACTGCGGGTCGTCGTCGTGGGTGATCTGGCGGGCCGAACTCATGCCCAGCAGGATCGACGAGCCGCCGTAGTAGCTGACCATCGTCAGGACAAACGCGACGGCCGCGGCGCCCGCGGCGACGGTGACGCCGAAGGTGCTGTTGCCTCGCCCCCACGCCAGACCGATCATCAGCCCCACGCCCGCGAAGAGGGCAAGGAACACGAAGATGAGAATGACGCTGTTGCGCCGGTTGCGGGCGATGAGGGTATGGAAGGTTTCCGTTGCCATGGCGGTGAACGGGAAAAGTAGCCGGTAGCCAGTAGCCGGTAGCCGGTCAGAGGGAG
>JAPLNA010000265.1 GCA_026693065.1 Planctomycetota bacterium | reverse complement strand
TAGCCGTCGGGCCCGGGGGCGCCGCTGACGGCGGCCTCGGCCACCGCCCCGTGCCCGCGGAGACAGGCTTCCACCTCCGCCGGGGCCACCTTCCGACCGGCTACGTTCAGCATCGCCCGCCGCCGACCGAGGATCTCCAGGTCCCCCGACTCGTGCAGCCGTCCCAGGTCGCCCGTGACGACCCACCCGTCACGGAAGGTCTCGGCGGTGGCCTGCGGATCGCCCAGGTAGTCCAGGGCGGCCCCGGGGCTGTGGATCCACACGGTCCCCTCGGCCCCGGCGGGCAGGGGCTCGCCGGCGTCGTCGCGGATCGAGACGGTGATGCCCGGATACGGCCGGCCGACCAGACCCGGGCGGTCCACCCGCTGGCCCGGGCGGGTGACGGCGACGGCGTTGGTCTCCGTCGTGCCGTAGCCCTGGGTGATGGCGACGCCGAATCGCCCCTGGAAGGCCTCGAGGATCGCCATGCTCATCGCCGACGTGCCCGCGTACGCGATGCGAAGGCTCGAGAAATCCGGCGGGGAGGCGAAGCGGGTCTGCCCCAGCAGGCGGTACATGAACGGCGAGCCGGCCAGCATGGTGATGCGTTCGCGCTGGATGGTCGCCGCGGTCGTCCGCGGGGAGAACGGCTCAATGAACAGCGTCGCCCCGCGATGGAGGCTCGCCAACAGCACGTTGAAGAGCCCCGCGGCGTGATAGAAGGGCAGCACGCCCAGCACGCGGTCGTCGGCGGTGCAGGGCAGGGCGGTCTGGAACACCCCGGCCGCCGCCCGTACGCGCGCCCACGTCCGCCGGACGAGCTTGGGCTCGCCCGTGCTGCCGGAGGAGAGCAGCAGCAGGGCGGTGGCCTCGGGGGCCAGCCCGGGTGTCGCCGCCGGCGCGGGAGAGTGGGCCGGTTCGTCGGGCCCCCGGAGCAGCGGGTCGGCGGCGGTCAGGACGCCCGCGGCGCCGGCGCGGCGGCAGTAGGTGTCGCGTTCGGAGGTGGTGATGCCCGGGTCCAGGGGCAGGACGGCGGCGCCGGCCTGCCAGGCGCCCAAAAGGGCGATGGCGAACTCCGGGCCGTTGGGCAGTTGCAGGGCGATCGTTGCTCCGTCGCCCAGGCCCGCGCGGCGTAACCGGTGGGCCAGCGCACCGGACGCCCGGCGCCACTGGTCATAGGTCAGCCCCCGCCCGTCCTGAACGATCGCGGGCTTCTGGGGCGACCCTCGGGCCATGAACTCGCCGGGCAATCAGCACCCCCCCTGCCCCTTGGCTTCCACCAGGGCCGCCAGCGTCCCCAGCGTTTCCAGGGCGTGCGACTCGATCAGCTCGCTCTGGGGCAGTTCGATGCCGAACTCGTTTTCGACGGCGACGATCAGTTCGAGGACGGCCACGGAATCCAACGACAATCCCGAGGCGACCAGCCCGGTCCGGGCGTCAAGCGGCTCTCCGTCGGCCAGGCCGGCCGCCTGGCGGAGGATCGGAATGATGCGATCGAGAGTTGTCATTACACCACGCCGGGATTATCCCGCCCGGGGGCGGTCCCGTCAAGCCCTGACACATCC
>JAPLNA010000264.1 GCA_026693065.1 Planctomycetota bacterium | reverse complement strand
CGCGTGGGCGTTACGAGTCGTGGAGTCTGGGCCCGTGGGCCATTCGGCGGATCGAGTGGCAGGGGCGTCAACTGGTACTCTCGGGCCCGCGGTATATCGTGTGCTACGACGGGTCGACGATGGCCCTCCGCTGGCACCACGCGGCCCCGGGGGCATCGGACGCCCCGGGGGAGCTGGACCCGCCGGCGGAGGATGGCGAGGCCTCTCCCGTTCCGGTGTGGCGTCCGATGGCATCTGGCTCTCCTTGCCCCTCCGCGAGCGACGGGCGGGTCGTCTACGCCCTTTTGGCACGCGGGCAGGGCTGGTGCGACCTGACGGCCCTCGATGCCCCGACCGGGCGGGAGATCTGGACCACGCAAGGCCGCCCGGAGTGGGACGCGATGCGGGTCCTCGGCGAGCCCACGGCTGGGATCGGCGTCGTGTACGTCGTGGCGATGGAGCAGGACCTTCAGGGCACATGCAAGGTGTACGTGGTGTGCCTGGCCGCCGATGACGCGCGGACGCTGTGGAAGCGGCGGCTGTTGACGACAACTTTGCAGGGCGCGCGGATGGAGACCGCCAACTACGCCTGCGGGGTGGCCCTGCACCAGGGCTCGCTGTACGTCTCGACGAACATGGGTGTGCTCGCCCGGTGCGACGCCCGCACGGGCGCGGTGGAATGGCTGCGAACGTATTACGTGGGCGGCAGCGAGTCGCCCCGGCTGAACATGCGGCGGGAGGGGAGCGTTCCGCTGGTGGTGGGGCGGCAGGCGTTCTTCGCCCCGCGCGACCACAGCGGGGTGATCGCCCTCGACCGCGAGACGGGGCAACTGGACTGGGAAAGCCCGCTGGTGCCCTCCGACCAGATCCTGGGCCTGAGCGGGCGGGCCCTGGTCGTCCGCGACGCCGACGAACTGGCCGCCCTGGACATCGCCACCGGCGAGGAGATCTGGAGCCGTCCGGTCGAATCCGACGCCGACGCGCCCGGCGTCATCGCGGGGGCGTCTATCCTTATTACATCCGGCGACGAGATCCTCCGCCTTTCTGCCCCAACGGGGCAGGCGGTCGAAACCGCTCCCGCGCCGCGCGCCGGCGGGGCCGAGCACATCATGCTGCCCAGCGGCGCCCTCGTGGAGGTCCGCGAAGAGCCGCTTCTGGAACGGACGCTCGCGCCCGAGGCGGCGGGGGCGCCGGGCCAGAGCGGCCCGGCGTTCGCCAAGCGGTGGACGCTTCCCTGCCGCGATCCGTTCCTCGTGGCCCCGCCTGCCTCCCAACCCGCTGGCGAGTTCGCCGGCGTGCTCTCCGAGGCCCGGTTCTATTGCCTTGGCCTTCGCCCGGTCTGCCGGCTGGCCTGGCAGATGGCTTTCCGCCAGCCGCCCGATTCGGCGGGCTTCCATGGCCGCCTCGTCGTCTTCGCCGTGGGGACGGAACTGCTCGCCGTGGACAAGGAAACCGGCGCCCTCCGCTGGCGGCGGACGCTGCCCTTCGCGCCCGACCTGATCGCCGGCGACGACCGCGTGATTCTTGCCGGGCGTTCCTCCGACGCCGCTCCGGTGATGGCCGTCTCGCCCGAGACGGGCGCGGTGGTCTGGTATCGCTGGTTTGGGCAAGAGCCCCGCTTCACCGGGCGGCGGCTCCGTTGGATATCCCTGACCGGCGAGGCCGCCGCGCCGGTCGTGAGACTGTACTGGGGGGCGGCGCTATTCGGTCGCGAGGGCGCTCGCCCCGCGGAGGTCCTTGTCGATTCGGCCTCCGGAACGATCCGCGACGTTCACCTGTTCCTGCCGGCCGAACCGATCTGGCCCTCCCGCATTTCCTTCGGCGACGACACGCGGACGCGGACGGCCGTGGACATGGCGATTCCCTGGCCCTACCGGGGCCCGTTCCGCCCGGACGCCGTCGCGTACATCGGGCGTGAGTTGGTCGGACGTTTTGCCCTTCGGGAGACCGGGGCGGTCCTGGCGGGGGGGTGCACCCCGCCGGCCGAGTCGTCCGTCGAGGCCACTCGCCGCTGGGCGGGCCTGCTCGCCACGCCGGCCGGCTGCTACGTCAAACGGCTGGGCCAGTTGGCGTTCTTCGACACCCAGGCCAATCGCGAGGTCCTCTTCAACCTGCCCCGCACCGCCGACCGGCGGATGCCCTTCGCCATCGGCGACTTCCGCGAGGAGGCCGGCGAGAAGCTCTCGGTGGTGTCGGTGGCCCCGGGCCGGCCGTATGAGGCGGGCCTGGCCGAGGGCGGGCCGGACAATCGCGTCGGCAAGGGCCAGCTCGAAATGATGAACCTGCTGACCTCCGACTACACGAAGACCGGGCTGCACGACGACGCGGGCAACGGCGAGGTGACGCTGACGTACTACGCCCTCGGGGCGCAGTCGCAGGTGTTCGTCACCACGCGAGGCCTGCCCGAGGCCGGGGCGAACCTGACGGCCACGCTCCTCAACGGCGTGACGGGCGAGTACTACCGCGGGCAGAAGATCAAGCTGACCGGGCTGGCGAGCCTGGGGTGGGCGAAGTACGACGTGTTCATTTACGGCGGGGGAAGCAAGGGCTCGTCCTTCGACACGCCCGCCCTCCGCACCACGTTCGTGCGAGACGGCAACTACGTGAAGTACGAGGGCAAGAGCGGCGACTCGTTCGAGGCCGAGTTCGGCTGGGGCTGGTCGGCGGTCCAGGTGGTAGACGCCTCCGGCCGCCCGGGCCCGCGAAGGAGCCTGGGCGTCCGCTGGACGGGCCCGGGGATCCTGCTGGGCCCGGACGACAAGGTCGGGGCCGAGGTCGCCGCCGGCAACTGGTACAATATCCTGACCGATCACCCCCGCCGCCAGTTCTTCGTCCTCTCGGGCGGGTGCCTCACCGTCGCGGGCAAGCGGGTGTGCGGCTTCGTGGACGTCTTCGGCGCCTTCGGCGTCGGCGCGGGCGTCAGCGTCATCTGCTGGGTCTTCGTCAGCATCGTCAAGGTCGAAAGCGTTACCCTCCCGGCCGGGGAGGGCCCCCTCCGCGCCACCGCCTACGATTGCCAGGCCAAACTGCTTGACGAGGCCCTTCTGGTCACCGACAGTAACGGGCTGTACGTTTTCCGCTCCCCCGCCGGGAGCCCCAAGCCCTGAAAGGAAATCGCCCGATGACTACGCCACGCCGGAAGTACACGATGAATGTGCTCTGTGTCGCCCTGGCGGCCGTGCTGTGCGCGAGCACGGCCCGGGCGGGGGACGTGAAGCTCATGCCCAGCCCCAAGTCGCTCAAGGTCGTCGGCGGCGACATGCCCCTGACCGCCCAGAGCCGGATCGTCGCGACGGACCCGAAGCTCAAGCCCCTGGCCGT
>JAPLNA010000263.1 GCA_026693065.1 Planctomycetota bacterium | reverse complement strand
GGTCGCGAGCGCCCGGATGGGCGACGAGGCGCTGGCCAACAAAAAGTATGACGATGCCATCCGCTTCCACATGGAGGCGGTGAGCGGTTCGAAGGGCCCAGACAAGACCGACCGGCTGCTGCGGTTGTCCGAGGTGGCCTGGAAGGCCCTGGAGGCCACTCCGGCAAACCAGACGGCCCAGAAGAACACTCGTTACCAACTGTTCAGGAACGCGTTGGAGGAGGCCAAGCGGCAGAGCCCCGACGCGATCGAGCCCCGCAGGCGGCTGGCGGAGTTCTACTTTAACGCGATCCGGGTGCTACCGGCTGTCGACCGCCCCTATGTCCAGTTCCTGGAGGAGGCCGACGGCATTCTCAAGATCGATCCCGCCGACCACCTGACGCTGTTCCGCCGGGGCATTGTTTACGCCATGCGGTCGGATGTGGACGCTCAGACCTACGGCGAAAAGGCCCTGGCGGACTTCCGCAAGGCCATCGAACTGAAGAAGGACTCGGCGGAATATTGGTCGCAGTACCTGGCCTACCTTCAGTTCCTGCGGACCAAAGACAGAGCCGCCGCCGAGGATGTTATCAAGGCCTATGAGCAGGCCATCCAGGCCAACCCGAAGAATCCTGACTTCTACGTCGGGCTGGGCGGGTTCAAGTACCGCATGATGCCGGCGGAGGGAGCGTCCAGGGAAACCGCTCGGAAGGACGTGTTGGGCCTCTTCCAGAAGGCCATTGCCGCCGCCCCGGAGTCGGCGACGGGATACCTGGCGGTGGCGGAGGTGCTGATCAACGAGGGGGTGGCCTGCGACCGCAAAGGCGAGAAGAAGCAGGCCGCCGCCCTGTACGAGAAGGCGATGGCGGTTCTGGTCGACGCCCGCCGGAAGACCGGAGAGCTGCACCGCGTCTGCCACATGCAGGCGCTGGTCTATGAACGCCAGGGCCTGTTCGCCAAGGGCATCGAGGCCTACCGCGAGGCGATCCGGGAGTTGCAGGGGGCGACGGACACCCGCCCGGGTTCGCCGACACCCTCGCCGGAAATGGTCAAGGCCATGACGGGCGAACTGTACTACCGCCTGGGGCACGCCCTGCTCAACGACGCCGGGCGAAAGGAAGAGAAAGACCGCCAGCCCTCCATCGACGAGGCCCGCCAGTGCCTGGTCGCCATGCGGGAGCGGACCGCCGACGAGGCCAGCGTGAACCTGGAGGCCCGGCTCCTGCTGGGAGAGAAGAGGCTCGACGAGGCCTACCGTGTGCTGCAGGCCGCCTATGACAAGAACCCCAGCGTCCTGACGTTCCCCAACACGCTGCTGCTGGCCGAGCTGTGCGTGAGCAAGAACATCCCCACCAAGGCCGAGGCCATTCTCAAGGCCCTGGTGCCGCCGGCGGATACGGAGTCGACGGTGCAGGTGCTTGTGCTGAAGGCCAAGTGCCGATCGATGTTGGGCGACACGGCGGGGGCTTCGGCGAACGTGGAGGAGGCGCTCCGCCTCGATCCGGGCAACAAGCTCGCCAAGGCCCTTCAAACCCAGTTGGGCACGGGCCAGGACCGCCAGAAGGCCCTCGCCAAGTGGCAGGCGGGGCAGAGGGAGGAGGCCATCCGTGACATGGAGCGGCTCGTGCGTCGCAAGAACGACGACACGCAGGCGATTCGCGATCTGGCGGCCATGTATGACGCGGCGGGGCGGCGGACGGAGTTGCTGGCCCTGCTGGAAGACGCCCTCAAGCGCCTGCCCGACGACCGAAACATCATATTCACCCGCGCCGTCTACAGCGAGGCCGACCCCGCCCGGCGCAAGGAGGCGTACCTCAAGAGCCTCCACGAAATCGCCGACCCGTTCGAGCGGGACGTTCAGTTGGCCCAGTTCTACGCGATGAGCGAAGACTTCGAGCAGGCCCTCGTCCATCTGGAGCGCGCCCACGGAACCAAACCCAACGACAAGGCCGTCGTGGGCCAGTTGTTCATCGCGGAGTTGAGGCGGAACAATTTCGACGCCGCCCGGAAGTGGGCGATGCAACTGAAGGCGTTGGACGCGGTCGCGGGGCAGACGGCCCTGGGCGACCTGGCCATGACCCTGCGCGACCCCGACACGGCGATCGAGGCCTACTCGAAAGTGTTGGCGACCAACAAAGACGCCAAGGAGGTCTTCGTCAATCGCGGCCGCTGCTACGCCCGCAAAAGAAAATACGATCTGGCCGAGAAGGACTTCCAGGCCGCCTGGGATCTGGACAACCGGTATCTGGACGCGGCGGTGGGCCTGGCCCAGGTGGCGGCGATGAAGAAAGACCAGCCCGCCCTGGACAAGTGGGTCAAGACGGCCATCGAGATGCCCGGCGGGATTCGCGTCAAGTGGGTCCGTGACCAGGCCCTGGCCTCGGCCGAGAAACGCCGCGAAAGCCTCCAGAGCCTGATCCAGAAACGCGAACAGATCGTCGCCGTGGACGGGGACGACGAAGACAACCGCCTGGCCCTGGGCTCGCTGTACATGCGAAGCGGCGAGACGTCCAAGGCCGAGGAACAGTTCACGTTCGTCTACGGACACTCCAAGAACGGCGCCGTCCTGGCCGCGGGACGGCTGGCGGAACTGTACCAGAACACCCGCCGCCCGGACAAAGCCAAGGGCATCCTGAACGACCTGCAGACGAAGACCGATGACCGCCAGGGCGCGATGCTGACGTATGCCGACTACCTCCTCCGGGCCGAAGGACCCACCCCCGATTGCCGGAAGATGATCGAGGCGGCCATCCAACTGAACGAGAAAGACCCCCGCGGTTACGCCGAGATGGCCCGGCTCCACGAGGCCGCCGAACGGTGGGACAAGGCCGCCGCCCTGTGGGAGAAAGTGATGGTGCTGGGCGTCAGGGACATACCC
>JAPLNA010000262.1 GCA_026693065.1 Planctomycetota bacterium | reverse complement strand
GCTTGGCCTCGCCGCCGTCGACGACCTCGAACTTCAGCGTCGTGATGCCCAGCAGTTCACGCGAGAAAATCTCGGCGATGGGCTTGAGCTTGGCGTCCTTGACCACGATGCGGGTCTGGGCCGTCAGCGGCAGCTCGCCGCCGGTGACCTTGACGCTCTTGGGGGTCGGCAGCAGGTTCATGCCGAACCGTTCCGCGGACGCATTGCCCGTGAAACAGACGGCCGCCGCCAACGCGATCGAAATCATCCACGACTTCTTTGCCACCATTCTTTTCTCCAGTAAAAGTCCGTTAGCCAGCTCGTTTGTGGAAGGGATCCATCCAGAGTGCTAACCAGGGGGGATCTACACCCCCCCTTTTTACCCCGAACCGCCCCCCCAACACAAGCGGATTTCCCGCGATCCGAAGACTCCGTCGTTTTCGCTTGGCCCCGCCCCGGTATGGTGGTATCGTCTTCCCCGTGCTCATCCGGCCGAACCCGACCTTCTGCCCGAAACCGTTTGCTCCCACGACGGCAAAGGGGACGCTCTACCATCTGCTGGTCTTGATGGCGATCCTGGGGGGCTTGACGCTGCTGATGTTCGGCGACGTGCTGTTCGGGGGCTCGGGAACGGTCTTGTCGCATCGCGGGGCGGACATGGCCTCGCAATACGCCTATTGGCGTCAGTTCGGCTTTGCCCAACTGCAAAACGGCGTCATGCCGCTGTGGAACCCGCACGTCTTCTGCGGCGTGCCGTTCGTCGGGGGCTTTCAGTCGGCGATGCTCTACCCGCCCAACCTGATGTACCTCGCGCTGCCCCTCGACCGGGCGATCAACGTGAGCTTCGCGCTGCACGTGTTCCTGATGGGGCTGTTCGTGTACCTGTGGGCGTGGCATCGGAAGATGAGCCCTCCGGCCGGTCTGCTGGCCGGGGCCCTGGCGATGTTCGGTGGGCCCTATTTCCTGCACGTGTACGCGGGGCACGTGTGCCTGATGTCGACGGCCGTCTGGGCGCCCCTGCTGTTCCTGGCCGCCGACGCCCTGCTAACCGAGCCGAAACTCAAGTGGGTCTTGACCGGTTCGCTGGCGGCCGCCATGTCGATGCTGGCGGGCAATCCCCAGTGCACCTACTACACCTTCCTGGCGATGCTCCTGTACGTGGGCGCCAACGCCCTGGGCTCGCTGGGCCGCCTGCGAGTGCGCGGTTCCGTGAAACTGGCCGTGCTCCTGGCGTGCGTTCTTCTCGCCGGGGCGTCGCTGGCGGCGGCGCAGCTCTTGACCGCCATGGGCGCCGCCGGCGAAAGCCCCCGCGGCGCGGGGCTGACGGTCCAATACGCCGGCTCGTTCTCCTTCCCGCCCGAGAACTTCCTGACGTTCCTCGCGCCGGGGTTCTTCGGGCTCAACGACAGCCACCCCTACCACTACAGCGCAAATGAGGCTCAAGAGATTCGGGGGTCCAGGCCGATGGTTCTTGTGAGCCAGCTGGTCCTGGAGACAAACATGAATACCAAACAACTGGCGTCCCTCCAAGAGGGACTCGCGGAATTCCTGCGCACCTT
>JAPLNA010000261.1 GCA_026693065.1 Planctomycetota bacterium | reverse complement strand
TTCGGTCAAGGCTCGCGTGCAGGGGGGCTCTTCCAGGATGAGTGTGGATGTGCGCGTGGATCGCGCAGCCAGCTTCACGGTCTCGCTTCCGGGGCGTCGTTGCCCTACAGCCCGCGAAGCGGGCGACAGCTCAATGCCACGAGCGGAAGAGCCTGTCGCCTAAGTCCCGGGCGGCTGTTGTGTGCCACCACGAGCCAGGCGGTGGGCTTTGGAGGGCCCCTGATGCGCCATGATTATTGGCCGGTTCCGGTGCTGGACTCCTTGCGGCGCGGTCTGGGGGCGCTCACGGACGCCCCTGGAGACGCGGATCGAGGCACCAGAACGGCCCTTCTGGCCCCCTACATCGCCGCTGCGGGGGCCTGCTGGAGCTGACCCAGACTCCCGCCTTTGAGCGCCCAGCTCACCAGCTTTCTCATGTTGATCGCCACACTCGCCAGCGCCAGTTCTATCGCCGCTTTCTCCTGGCCCACCAGCAGGAACTGCCGCAGGCCCAGCACCGACTTCATCACGCCGAACGTTGGCTCGACTGTCGCGAAGCGCCGCTTCAATGCCGCCTGGCCCTCTTCCGTTTTCAGCTTGCGCCGCATGGCCTGCAGCTGCTCGGCGTGGGGCGCTACCACCAGCTGCTTGAACTTCGCCTTCTCGGGCAGGCACTCGGCCCGCCGCGGGCAGTCGCGGCAGCACAGGCGTGACGAGCGGTACACCCGGCAGCCCTCGTAGCGCAGGTCTTTGAGGCCCTTGTAGGGCAGCTCGTGCCCGCCGGGGCACACGTACAGGTCGCGCTCGCCGTCGTAGCTGAAAGCCTCGTGGCCGAAGCGCCCGTCTTTCGCGGCCTGCGGCTGGTTCACGTAGCCGTTGAAGTTGCCCGCCTCCAGCGCCTGCAGACTCGCCGCCGATTGGTAGCCCGAGTCCGCCGCCACCACGTCCGGCTTGAAGCCTGTGTTCTCGACCACGCCGGCCAGGATCGCGGCCAGTTCGTGGGTGTCGTTTTGCGCGTCCGTCAGGCCCTGGTGCACCACCATGCCGCTGTCGCCGTCCACCGCGATCTGGGCGTTGTAGCCGGGCCGCTTGCCGTCCTGCGTCTTCTGCAGCGGCGCTTCGAAATCCGTCTCGCTGATGCGGCCCCAGCCCTTCTTCAGGAGCTCATCTCTGGCTTGCTGCAGTCGCTCCTGGCGCCGCTCGATGTCCGCGAGATCCTTCGGCAACCGCGCCTTACGCTCGGCGGCTTCGGCCGTGTCGTCGGCTTCGTCCTGCGCCGCCATCTCGGCCAACAGCTTCGCCGCCCGCTCTTGCAGCTGCTTCACAAGCTCGGTCAGCTCGGCTTCCGAGTACGCCTTGCGGTTCGCGTGGGCCGCGATCTTCGAGCCGTCAACGCTCACGTGGCGCATCGTGATCAGGCCCGCATGCAGGCCTAGCGCGACGGTCTGAGCAAACACCCGCTCAATCTCGTCGCCGAAGTCCGTGCGGAAGTCGCTGAACAACTCGTGATCCATCGGCAGCCCATGAGCGAGCCACATGAAGCGCACGTCGCGGCTGCAGACGAGGGCCAGTTGGCGCGCGCTACGCACGCCTTCGGCCATCGCGAAGACCAACAGCTTCAGCACGAAGGCGGGCGGATAGGCCGGCGCACCACCGCCGGGGAAGCGGGCTTCGAAGGCGGAGACATCCAGCTGGCCGAGGAGCTCATCGAAGATGCGCACCGGGTCCTCGGGAGCGACCATCTCGTCCAGGCTGCGCGGGCGCAGGACCAACTGGTCGCGGGCCGGAAGATCGCGGAACCGCCGCCCGCCGCAGACCGGCTTCGGCGCGTTCGCCAGGGGCTCGGCAGGCACATCGAACAACACAGGATCCATCGCAACACCTCGGGCATCTGCGAAGCCTACCCCGCTGCCCGACAGTGTAGCACAGACCGGCGATCTTAAGGAGTCCCCAGCTGCGCCGCGATGGCGCGCGGGCAAAGGGGACTTAAGCGACAGGCTCGGCAGCTCGTGGATCCCGGCGCCCCCCCAACACCAGAGCCCCGAAGGGGGCGGCACAAGCGCCATCCACACTCATCCTGCACGAGCCCGCGGCCGCTGGGAGGACCCTGCCCCCCCGGCGGTGAACTGGCCTTTCCCCGCCGCCGGCGGAATCCCTTGTCCTGCGAGCTGACCCCC
>JAPLNA010000260.1:5102-6429 GCA_026693065.1 Planctomycetota bacterium | reverse complement strand
GTACGCGTTACTATCGGGTGACCCCGTCCGGGCACGCGATCATGACGGCAGCCCTCAAAGTCCGGCAAGCCGATGTCTCCACCCTCGCCGCCTGAGAGCTTGCCAAGAAAACAAGTAGTGATATGATTGCTTTGCAGAGAAGACGCAGGGACGGAAAGAGAATACAGGGAGGGGAGGAATGAGGGACTCAGCCCATCTGGTTCGTGATTATCTTCTTCTTCTCTCTCTGTTTCTTCCTCTGCGTTCTCTGCGTCCTCTGCGGTGAGTCCCTCTTAGTCCCCATAAATGAAGAACGCCGACCTTTCGGACGGCGTTCGGTGTTGTGGGGATGAACCGCTCAGGCCTTCTGGACGTTGGCGGCCTTGGGGCCCTTGGGGCCTTCGGCGACTTCGAAGGTGACGGCCTGGCCCTCTTCGAGGGTGCGGAACCCGTCGGATTGGATATCGCTGTAGTGCACGAACAGGTCCGACCCGTCCTCGGAGGTGATGAAGCCGAACCCTTTCGTGCTGTTGAACCACTTAACCGTGCCATTCGCCATGAAAACGCTCCTTTATGCTCACAACCGGACATGGGCGCACCCGCGCCGTCCCGTGAGGAATCCGAGTCTCACTGGGCGGATTTTGCCATGAAGGGGCAAGGGCTGTCAAGGGCCTCTTTGGGGATACGTTGAAGATTGGGGCCGCTTGCTCAAGTCCAGCCGCCGATTGCCGATGGGTAATGCGGGTCTACCACCCGATCGGGCCTGGAAGGGTCCGCGGACATAGAGGCACGATGCATGAAGATTGACGAAGAACGGCAAAACGGAGTGGTAATTCTGCGGCCTCAGGGCCCCATTGCCGGGGCCGACGTGGAACAATTCCGCGTTCACCTGGCGCGGGCGATGGGGGACGACGACCGCCGGATCGTCGTAGACCTGGGGCGGGTGCAATTCGTCGACAGCCAGGCCCTGGAGGCTCTGCTGGACGTTAACGACAAGGCCATTCGCGCGGGGGCGTCCCTTTCGGTGTGCCGGGCGGATGAGACGCTGCGGGAAGTGTTCGCGTTGACGGGGTTGGACGGGGCGTTCCGGCAGTACGAGAGTCTGGAGGCGGCCCTGGCCGAGGTGGCATGAACCCGACTGGCAAAGAAAAAATCCGTATCGGCGAGGCTCTGGTCGAGGAAGGCTACCTTACCCAGCAGCAACTGGCTCGCGTGCTGGGCGAGCAGAAACGCACCGGGCGAATCCTGGGCGAGATGCTTCTCGAGCAGGAACTCGTCACGGTGCCGCAGTTGTTGTCGGCGTTGTCAAAACGGCTGGGGCTCCGCTCCTGCCAGCTCCGCTCGGGGC
>JAPLNA010000260.1:0-5064 GCA_026693065.1 Planctomycetota bacterium | reverse complement strand
GCTGGCCGACCCGGCCCTGCTGGAGCTCATCGGAAAAGACGAAGCCCTTCGCCTGAAGGTTCTGCCCATGTTCAAGGTGCGAGGCGCGCTCACGGTCGCGATGGCCGAGCCTCAGCACCTGCCCAACATCGACCGCCTCGGGCAGATCACCGGCTGTTCGATCCGTCCCGTGCTGGCGATGGAGGCCAACATCGTCGAGTTCATCAACCGCCACGCGGGGATGAAGGCCGACATGGAGACGGTGCTGGCCTCGCTCTCGAAGCAGGAGGCCCTCAAGGCCCCCGAACCCGACGACGGGGAGGAGACGCCTGTCGTCAACCTCGACCAGGCCGACGAAAGTAACCCGCTTATCGGGCTGGTCAACATGGTCTTCCTCAAGGCCATCCGCGAACGGGTCAGCGACATTCACATCGAGCCTGACGAGAAAGGCACGCGGATCCGCTACCGGCTGGACGGCATGCTGCGCGAAGTGCCCAGCCCCCCGACGGGGATGCACGCGTTGATCATCTCGCGCGTGAAGGTGCTGGCGCGGATGGACATCGCGGAGAAGCGCCTGCCCCAGGAAGGCCGCGTGCGGCTCATCGCCGAGGGCAGGCACATCGACCTGCGAGTCAGCAGCATGCCCACCCTCACGGGCGAGAAACTCGTTATCCGCATCCTCGACCGAGCCAACCTCACCGTCCGCATGGAAGACATGGGCTTCCGCTCGGAAACGCTGGAGGTCTTCAAGAAGATCCTCTCGCAGCCTTGCGGCATGCTGCTGGTGACGGGCCCGACCGGGAGCGGCAAGACGACGACGCTGTACTCGGCCCTGGAGGTCATTCGCACGCCCGAACGCAACATCGTGCCGGTGGAGGATCCGGTGGCGTGCCAGTTGCGGATCATCAACCAGATCCAGGTCCACGAGGCCATCGGCATGACATTCGCCCGGGCGCTGCGGAGCATCCTGAGGCAGGACCCGGACGTGATCATGGTCGGCGAGATTCGCGACCACGAGACGGCCCGGGTGGCGGTTCAGGCGGCCCTGACGGGCCACTTCGTGCTGGCGACCCTGCACACCAACGACGCGGTCGGCGCCATCGCCCGCCTGCTGGACATGGGCATCGAGCCGTACCTGCTTTCGACGGCCCTGCGGGGGGTGCTCGCCCAGCGGCTGGCCAGGACGGTCTGCCCGCACTGCATCGAGCGATACCACCCGCCGGTGACGGCGTTACGTGACGCGGCCCTGGGGGAGGACTTCGACGGCGTGTTCTCCCACGGCACCGGCTGCGAACGTTGCCACGGCACCGGATACCGCGGACGCGTGGGAGTGTACGAGTTCCTGAATGTCACCAACAAGATCAGCCGGATGATCCACGAGGGCACCAGCCCGCACATCATTCGCGACCGGTGGCTGGCCGACGGCGGACTGACCCTCCGACAGGAGGGCGTGCTGCTGGCCTTGTCGGGGCGGACGAGCCTGGAGGAGGTGCTCAACGTAACGCACACCCAGGGCGAAAGCGACAGCGAGGCGATGGCCGAGGCCGTCAAGGGCATGGCCGCGCAGGGAGCCTGAGCGAATGAAACTGGCATACCGGGCATTCGACAAGAACGGGCGGCAGGTCTCCGACGTGATCGAGGCCGACAGCCCCCAGCAGGCCGCCGAGGACCTGCGCAAACGCGAACTGTTCGTCGCGGAAGTCTCCCCCGTCGCCGGCGAGGCCGAGGGAGGCACGCGTCGCGGCTGGCGGTTCTCGGGCAAGGGCAAACGGCTGCGAAATCTGTCGATGTTCACCCGGCAGTTGTACATGCTGGTGAACGCGGGGACGCAATTGGCCGAGGGGCTTCGCGCGCTGGAGCGTCAGACGGCCGATCCGGCGTGGAAAGAGGCCGTCGCCGACGTGCGGCAGCGCATCGAACGCGGGCAGAGCCTCTCGGCGGCGATGGCGTGCCGCCCGGACTACTTCGACACGGTGTACCGGAACATGGTGGCCGCCGGCGAGGCCAGCGGGCGCCTGGGGGCGGTGCTCGACCGCCTGTCGCAACTGACCAAGAAAACCCTCCACGTGCGCAACTGCATCGTGTCGGCGATGGTATATCCCTGCCTGCTGGCGACCGTGATGACGGGCGTGATGATCGTTCTGCTGTTGTTCGTCGTGCCGCGGTTCGGGGGGCTGTTCAAGAGCCTGGGCTGCCCGCTGCCCCCGAGCACAGCGGCGCTGTTGTCGGCGGCGGCGTTCCTGCAGAGCTACTGGTGGATCGTACTGGGGGCGGGGGTGGCCGCGGGAATGTCCCTCAGGGCGTACATCCGCACGGAAGGCGGGCGGCGGACGGTGGACTCGCTGCTGCTTCGGCTGCCGAAGGTCGGGGCGATCACCCGCAATTTCGCCACCGCCCGGATCACCCGGCTGATGGGCGTGCTGATGGATAGCTGCCTGCCCGTGCTGGAGGTCCTCCGCCTGACGCGGACGGCGACCCGCAACGTGCACTACGTGGAGCTGCTGGCCAAGGCCGAGGAGGCCGTCGGGCGGGGCGAACCGGTGAGCGCGGCGTTCCAGCACTCGCGCCTGATCGCCCCGTCGGTGCACGAGGCGATTCGTAGCGGGGAAGAAACCGGGCAGGTCGCCTCGTTGTTACTGGATTTGTCGGACTTTCTGGACGAAGAGAATGAAATAACGCTGCGGTCGCTGATGAGCATCATCGAGCCGGTCATGTTGATCGTGATGGGCGCATTGGTGGCGGTGGTGGCCCTGAGCGTGTTCCTGCCGCTCTTTGACATTGGTTCCATGACCGGAGGACATTGATGGCGCCTTGGCGACGGACAACACGAACGAGAATCGGGCTGGACTACGGGTCCCGCCGGTTCAAGGCGGCGCAGTTGTCGGCGGCGGGGGGGCGTTGGCGGATCGACGCGGTGGCGGAAATGCCCCGGGCGACGACCTCGGCGGTTCCCGAGCCGGGTGAATTGAAGCAACTGGCCGACCTGCTGGGGCACAGCGGTTTCAAGGGCCATTCGCTTGTGGTGGCGGTGCCCGAAACCAAGGTCATGAGCGGCGTGCTCGAACTGCCCCCCCGGACCTCCGGGGCGCCCCTGGACGTACTGGCGCGGACGGAGTTGGCGCGGATGCACAAGCGTTCGCCCGAGTCGTTCGAGATGACCTGCTGGGACCTTCCGGCCCCGGCGCGGGCGGCAAACTCGACATTCGTGATGGCGGCCGGGCTGGTCCACACGGACGCGGCGGCCCTGATGGACGCCTTCGAGGGGCAGGGCTTTGACGTGGAGTGCCTCACCACCCACGCCGCCGCGGTGACCGCCGCATGCGGGCCTCTCCTGGCCAAACCCGGCGGGCTGGCGGCGATTCTCGACCTGGGGTGGGTCTCCGCCCGCGTCCTGCTGATGCACCAGACGGTGGTCGTGTACGAGCGGGCGCTGGGGGAATTCGGCCTGGCGGGCCTGGCCGGACGGCTGGGCGGCGCCCCGGGCGCCGAAGGACGCCTCTGGGCCGAGGGCGTTTCCGGAAAACCCGACGTCTCCACGCCCGTCAAAACCCACTTTCAACGTCTGGCGGGGGAACTGCGGATCGCCTTGAGCTACCTGGCCAATCAGTACTCCGACGCGGAATTGGCCGGATTGTACCTGACGGGCGGCGGGGCCGGTTTGCCCGGGCTGTGCGAGTTGCTGGGCGGCATCTTGGACGTGCCCGTGCACGCCGTCTGCCCGTCGGAACTGGACGAATGCCCTCCCTCGCTGGCGTCGCAATGTGGGCCGGCGTTCGTCGATGCCATCGGCCTGTGCCGTCTGGAAGCGAGGTAAGGACCATGCCAGCCCCCAACCTGATACCGGCATTTCGCCTGCGGGCCAAAGCCCAACGCCGCCACTTGCGTACCTGGGGGGTTCGCCTGGGGGTGTACGCCGCCGTGCTGCTGATCGGATGTTTCGTCCGCCTTACGGGGCGGGGCGGGACGACGGAACTGCTGGCCGCTCAGGAGCGACAGCTCGCCGCCAGCGTGGAGACGCATACGAAGATTCTGCAGGGGCTCAAGGGCGAACTGGGCGGGGCGAGGGAGAAGCTCAGCTCGGTCCGCCTGGTGGGTCGGCAACCAGACTGGGGCCTGTTGCTGCGGCTGGTCGGCGATCAACTCGGCGAGAATGTCGTGCTGGAGAACAGCAGTTTCCGCCGGGTCTCCGAGAACACGGGCGAGGCCGGCAAGACCCGCCGCGTGCTGTTCCTGGACCTGGGCGGCATCGCCCGCGGCGAGAAGGACGTATCGGACTTCATCCTGAGGCTGGAAAGCAACGGGCTCTTCAGCGAGGTCAAGCACGTCAACTCGAATCAGCGGCTGTTCCACGGACAGAAAGCCTTCGGTTTCCTGCTGAAATGTCGTCTGGCCGCCTCGCAAGGGCAGGAGGGCTCTCCCAAGTGAATGCGATCCTGAAGAAATGGGCGTTCCCGCGGATCGACCTGGCCGCCGGGGCCGTCATGGTCGCCGGACTGGCGTTGTTCTACGTGCTCACCGTCATGCCTCAGAAGCGGATCGAAGAGGCCTGCAAGGAGCAGCAGAAACAGTTGGACGCCCAGAAGGCCAATGCCCTCACGCTGGCCAGCCTGGGGCGAAAAGCCGGCAAGGAACTCACCGACATCCGCCAGGAACTCGACGCCAATCCCATCCGGTTTGAGCCGTCGGTGAAGGTGAACACGAAGATCGCGGCGCTGACGAAGATGGCGTCGGAGACGGCCTTGAAGATCGAACAGATCTCCCCGGGCGAGCCGACGACGGACGGACGGTTCTCCCTTGTGCCCATCAACCTCAACGGGGGCGGGTCCTACCGTAGTTGGATCGACCTTCTGTCCCGGCTGCCCAAGGCCTTCCCCGACTTCGAGGTCGCCAGCTTCGACCTCTCGGGCAACCCGTCCGAAGCCGGCAGTCCGGCGGCCTATCGCCTGTGTCAGCGGCGTTTTGAAAGCGTAGGGAATCAGACGATCCGAAAAGGTGGGGCTTCTTCGGCTGGGTTTTCTTCATAGGGGAGCCAACCCCTGGTCTTCTTCGGCTGCTTCTGGGTCTTCTTCGCTTGGGTTTTCTTCC
>JAPLNA010000259.1 GCA_026693065.1 Planctomycetota bacterium | reverse complement strand
CGCAGTGTCATCTGGCGATGAACCCGTTCCGGAGCGGTGGCCTCCAGGCAGCCATACCCGATCACCCCGCGCGAGCGGGCCCCCATGAAGTTCCACTCCAGGGGCAGTTCGCCCAGCGCGGGCGCGCCGGTCGAGAGCTTCGAGTAGCCCCATTCCATGGCGACCACGTAGTCGGCGAAGTTTTCCGTGGCCGCCATCGGGCACATGGTGGTGTGGACGATGGACAGCCCGCCCGGGCCCACCCGACGGCGGGTCCACTGCATCAGCTCCAGCAGCTCGTCGATGTCCCAGTGACCGCCGGGGGAGAACTCCCACGTGCCGAACGTCCCGGGCGGGATTTCGGCCGTCGCGTACGGCCTGCCGTCGTGCCCGAGGTTGTGGCAGTACATCCCGACGTTCCAGTCGTAGTACGTGCCGTCCAGATCGTGCCGGGAAAGCACCGTGTCGACGTATTCCTTCAGGCAGTCCATCCAGCCCGACCGCAAGCACATCTGCACCCCGTATTGATTGCCGGCGGCGTCGTTGTGAAACACTCGGCGGCGGTCTTCCGGCAGCCGCGCCCACTGCAAGGCGTGGTCCTTGTACGCCTGGACGCTCGGGTGCAGTTCCTTGTTCGAGAAATACGTCGCCACGCGGATTCCGTGCCGGTGGCAGGCGGCGATCACCCGGTCGAACTCCTTCATGTCCGCCAGCTCGAAGGGCGGGTACGCCCCGTCACGCCAGAAAAGCCCGTCACGCCCGCTATCGCCGTCGTGGTGGAAATGCGCCGTCCGCACGCCCTCCCGCGCCCAGCGCTCCACCAATTCGTTCGTCGGCCAGGCGCAGCGCTGGAACGACTTGTTGAGGAACGGCTGATGCGCCCGGCCGGTGATGATCGGAACGCCGATATACGAGTCGAACGCGTACGAGCCCCTGAGCTTCACCGACCCCATGGGAAGCTCCAGCGCGCAGACGCTCAGGGCAACCGACGGGGGGTTGCCCCGCGGCTCGATCCGCAGATTCCCGTGGCCCGGGCGCCCGGTCAGTTGGTAATCCCACTGGGCCAGCTCCGACCCGACGAACCACTCGATGCCCTGCCGCCCGGGCTGGGCGAAACAGACGTAGCGGGGCACGTACCGGCTCTCGTAGGGGCAGCCGAACCCGTTGCCGGGGCTGAAACGCCCCCACTGGCACAGCCCCATGGCCCACGGCGGGTAGGAAGCGGCCTCCGCCGCCGCCCCGGGGCGGAACCCGAAGTGCGTCAACTCCGGCGGCAGGACCCAACTGTGAAGCAGCAGGCGATTGGCCTCGACGCCTTCCTTGGGGAGAACCAGCTCCTGGCGGATCTTGACGTGCCCCCAGCGGTGCTGGTACGTGACCTTCAGCACGGCCCCGCTGTCGCGCCCGTCGGCGTCTTTCATCGGCGACTGAAAGACGAGCACGGGCTCCTCCCCGCGGCGAACCTCGACGCTCGTCTGCCGGCCCGAGGAGAAGGGCTTGGGCGCCCCCACCAGACCGAGTTCGCAGCCGCACGGCCCGCTCAGCAGGTTCCTGCCCCCGGCCTTCAGCAGGCGAATCGAGGAGATCGCCCCGCCGTGATCCAGGCTGTGGGCGATTTCATAGTATTGATTGCGGACGACGATCGTGCGTGCCTCGCCGTCCTCGGCGAGCTCGTGGGGTTCGGGGTATACGCCGTACAGGGTTGTCATCATCGTGCTCCTGTGGGGGTCCGCAACCCCGGAGAAAGGCGGTCAGACCGTTCCGGCCTCCGCGCGGGCGTTCACGAAGTTGTTGGACCGCGCCAGGGCCCCGCCGACCGTGGGAGCCTTTACCGGCCCACTTCTTGATCATGTTGACCCGCACGTACCGGGCCGGGGTGGCCTCGAACTTGTGCAGGTACCCCTTCTCCGTGCCGGGCGTGGTGTTCTTGCTGGCGTCGACCACCTGCTTCCAGTCCTTGCCGTCGGTGGGGCCCTCGACGGTGTACTGGTAGTAGCGGTTATTGTCCCAGTAGGTGAACACGTGCACGCGGTCGATCTGGTATTCCTTCTGAAGGTCAACCTTCCACGACTGCGGCCCGGGGATGGAGCCCCAGAACTTGGAGGCGTCCACCCAGCCGTCGGCGGCCAGTTCGGCGGCCTCCTCGGAGTTCTTGGGCCCGCTGGCCTCGACCGGCTTGCCCGTGCTCAGGCTCTGCTCGAACCCGCGGTAGGCCGTCTTCGGGCCGAACACGTACCCGCCGACCAGTTCGCCCGTCTTGTCGTCGAAAATCGCCGCCCGCGGACGCAGCGTCCCGGTGACCTGGAAGGGCCCGTTGTAGCGGGGGGAGTTCGGCGTCGGCTCGGAACTGTCCATCACGTAGTGTACGCTGCACCCGGAGGCGACCGGGCCCGGCAGGCTGACGGTCAGCGGGCCGGTGTAGATGCCCTTGTCGAACTTGCCGTCGAGCTGGAACGTGACCGGGCGGAGGATCATCGCCAGCTTCACGTTGCAGGCGGCGATTCGCTCCCTCAGATCCGCCTCGCTCTTGGGGCCCGGGTCCACGTTCCACGTGCCCTCCTGGCGATCGATCCCGTAGACATGGGCATTCACGTAGCCCTCGGCGTCCTGTTCCCAGGCCACGCGAGAACCGCCCAGCACGTTGTCGGTGCGTTTGAGGTCGTCGCTGTTGCTGTTGAAGATATTCCACTTCCACCGCGGTCCGCGGATTTCCCACGGCACGGTAATGATCGTCATGCCCTTGTCCAGCGCATCCCTCGCGCCGGTGTACCAGGAATAGACGATGCAGTCCTTCATCTCCGGGTCCTGCGGCGGGCCTTGGTAGCCGCCCCAGTAAATCGTCTTCTTGCCGTTCTTCTTGATGAACTCGTTCAGCCGCAGGACGTGCTGCTTGAGCAGGTCGTCGATGCCGCCCTTGTCGATGGGCCTCATGTTGTGGTCTTTGAGGTACTTCGCCACGTGCGGGGCGGCCTTGAAGCGGTCCAGCTCGATCTCATCGCCGCCGATGTGGAAGTACGGCGTGCTCTTGAAGACCTCGCACATGTCGTTGATGATCTCCTCCAGATGCGGGTAGATGCTGTCGTTGGCGATGTCCATCATCCGCAGGCCGCAATCGCCCAACGCGGGCTGCAGGGCCGCCTGATAGCTACCGCAGTGCCCGGGCGTCTCGAGTTCGGGCACGAGCGTCACGCCGCGGGCGTCGGCGAAGGCGACGAGCTTGATGAGTTCGGCCCGGTCCCAGACCTTCGGGGTGTCGCCGTTGTTGATCGCGCCGTTGTGCATCCCGGCGTTGGGGTACTTCCGCAGCGGGAACATCATGGCGCTCTCGTCGGAGAGGTGCAGGTGCAGGTAGCGAACCTTATAGAACCGCATGGCGATCACGCAGCTCTTGAGGGCGTGCAGGGAGACGTCCTGGCGGGCGCAGTCGATCATGAACCCGCAGTAGTCCGCGAAGGGCCAGTCCTTGACGGCCATCTTCGGCAGCGAGGCCTTGCCGTCGGCGATCTGAATCGCCTGGAGCAGCGTGGCCGTGCCTTCGCACACCGAGCGGTAATCCCAGCCCTCGACGACGCACATGTCGCCGATGTCGATCGTGTGGGCGTAGTCGCGGACCTTCTTCACCTCGCGGTTCTGGACGGTAAGGATGTCCAGGTCAGCGCGCAGTTGCGGATTGATCTTCAGGACGATGTCGCCGGGCTTGCCTTCGCCCTCGACGACTTCCATGCGGATCTGCGTCATCGCGAGGAGTTCGTTGGAGAAGATCACGGCGAAGGGTTTGAGCTTCGGGTCGGTCGCGACGATCCGCCCCTGGGCGGTCAGGGGCATATCGCCGCCGGTCAGCTTGAGCGACTTGGGAGTCGGACAGAGTTTCAGTTCGGCCGCCCAGGCCGCGTTCGCGAGGAGTGCGGCCGTCAGGGCGACACAGAGAACGATCACTGCATTGTTTCGACGTCGAATTGTCATTGGGCACCTTCCTGTGTAGCTGCTGATCTTCTCACGAATCCGAGTCTGGCACAGGTGGAGCAACGGCAAGGCCGTTGGGACGCCTGCGGTCACCGTCTTCTCGCCTACCTTACAAACGCAAGAATCAGTGCTCGTCTTGCAGGAACCTCGATCTCGTTGTCGAACATCGGGCCGTACCACGACAGCCAGTTCGAACGCCCGCCCGCTGTCGAAGATACCGCAGTCGGTGCTCTCGATGTGGCGGCCGGGGGCGTTACAGCACCTTCGCCGCGGCGGCCTTGATCTTCCGGATCCGCTCGGCGACCGGGTCGGCTTTTGTGTCGGGGTGCGTGCCCACCATGACCGTCCGATTCAGAATATCCAGCGATCGGGCGCACATGTCGCGGGAGTAGGTCCGCCGACACCGCCGGTTCTGCGGGAGAAGGAACGGATCGACCGCCCGGTGGTGGGCCCCGCGCCCTTCGAGAATGGGGTGCCACTCCGTGTAGACGTGTCGTCCCGTCTTGCCCGCCACCGTGCCGCCGACCAGTCCGGCGAACGTATCGGCCTGTTTCTCGGTGGGCAGGATATACATCACGTGCGTGCCGCACTCGTAGTCCGGACTGTTGGAGCGGATGGGTTTCAGCTCGGTCGCGGCCGTCTGACGCAGGATGCGGTTCTTCCGCCGACGCGCGGCGGCGATCCAGCCGTCGATCCGGTCCAGTTGCACGTTCATCATGGCCCCTTCGATCTCGGAGGCCCGCGCCCCGCTGGCGGCGAAGGGTTTCACGTCCCTCTGGCGGCCCTTCCAGTAGAACGAGCAGCAGTCCACCAGGCAGAACGCGCGATCGGCGGCCCGCTTGTCGTTGGTCACGACGGCTCCGCCCTCCCCGCACGTCATGTTCTTGAAGTAGTTGAAGCTGAACGCCCCCGCGTGCCCGATGGCGCCTAGCTTGCGCCCCTCGTACCCGCCGCCGACGCCCTGGCAGGCGTCCTCGATCACCAGCAGCTTCCGGCGCCGGGCGATCCGCATGAGGGCACCCATGTCGCAGGGCAGGCCCCACATGTGGACGGGCATGACCGCCCGCGTCCGCGGGCCGATCGCCGCTTCCACCGCCGCCGGGTCGATCGTGATCGACTCGTCGACGTCCACAATCACCGGGATCGCCCCGACGGCCAGCACGGCCACGGCCGTGGCCATGTAGGTGCAGGCCGGCACGAGCACCTCGTCGCCCGGGCCGATCCCCAGTCCGCCCAGGGCCGCCGTCAGCGCCGTCGTCCCGCTGGCGGTCATCGTCGCGTGCTTCACGCCCAGATAGCGGGCGTACCGCTGCTCGAACCGGACGCACTCCGACTGGTCGTTGTAGCGGAAAAGCCTCCCGCTCCGGATCACCTTGGCAATCGCGTCAATCTCCGGCTGTCCTGCTGAGAACATGGTCGATCTCCTCGTTCAATCGTTCGCCTTGCCTCGCTGGTCGCGCACGTACTCCGCGACGGCGGCGACGGTGTCCACCCACAGCCCGCGGGCCGGGTCGGTAACATAGGCGCAGAACTCCTCCAGGGCCTCGCTGCGCGTGGTCTGCCCGCCGGTTTGCCCCACCTCATGCCCACAGAAAATCAGCCATCCGCCCTCGGCCAGGATCGCTTCCGTCCGGCGCCGCAACTCGGCAAAGGATAGATCGTCGCTGGGCGCTCCGCACAGCTGCGCCAGGTCGCAGAGGGCGGGGTTGTTGAACGGCTCGCTCAGGAACCCTCGCCCGGCCAGGAAGTGCCTGGCGACGACGGGGACATAGCTGGCGCAGCCGGCGCCGCGGCCCACAAACGTCTGGCCGCACGGATAGGCGAACGTGCGGGGCGTCTGGCCCAGGAGTTCCTGAAGGCGGGCGTTGGCTTCGACGATCTCGGCCTCGATGTCCGCCAGGGTATAGTCTTCCAGGGCGCTGTCTCGCGCGAAGCCGAAGTTGGCGCTGCACGGGTGGCGCAGGGAGTGGTTGCCGATCTCGTGCCCGGCCGCCAGAGCCGCCTTCCACTGGGCCAATCGCGGCTCGACGTTATAAAGCATCACGTAGAAAGTGGCCTTGACGCCGTGGCGATCGAGGATGGGGATTCCCACGTCCACTTGGCTGGCGCGGGCGTCGTCGAAACTGAAACTCAGTGCCGCCCGCCGGCCCTCGGGCCAGCGGAACGCCGCATCGGACGACGATGATGATCTCTTCATGACGGCCTCTCCCGTCAGTCCAGCACGAATAATGCCACGACAAACAATCTCATGACTCGCCGCGACTATAGCACGTCCGGCCACATCGGTAAACGGGTTTCCAGAGGTGGGTCTGAGTAGCCCAGCCACATGTGGCACGAGGCTATCTGAGGAATCCCGGATCAGTCTGGACGCGGTCCGGAGGTCGGATCCGGAGATCTCGCCGTTTTCCCGCCTCTTCGCTTGACAGGTCCCTGGTGTGATGGCATATTGGCTCCGCCCCTACCCCACCGAGCGACTTACGGCCCGTAGAGGCCGATACGGCGGCGGTTCCCATGTCCGTCCCTCCGCCCCGGAAGTTGCCCGCGTTCATGGCGTTTTGGATCGGAGTCGAGGGCCTTTGGGGAGGTTTGACATCAAGTGACCATCGCAGCGTGAAGAAGCCAGGTGACACGAGTTACTTTCCCACGGAAGCGGCCCTTCGGTCCGCAGGCACATTCGCCGTGCTGTGTGTCGCCGCCATGGTAATGGAGGGGTGTATGACACAAGGTGACTTCAAGATCGCGTTGCAGGGCAAGGCGGCGTGCGTGATTCTGACGCAGCCCGGGGCTACAGCCGCAGAGCGACGTGCGGCGGATGAGCTGGCGAGCCATTTGAAGCAGATCACCGGCGCGCCGTTCGATGTGCGGGAAGGCGGCGACAACACGCCCGCCTCGGTCATCATCATTGGGCCAGGTCCCCTGGCGCAGAAGCTCTTTCCGGAAGTCAAGTTGGCGTCATTCGGAGGCGAGCAGTTGACGATGCGGGTGAAGGAAGGCCGGATGCTGCTGGCCGGCGGCCGGCCCCGCGGCACGCTCTACGCCGTCTACCGCTTTCTGCAGGAGCAGTGCGGCGTGCGGTGGTGGGCGCCCTGGGCGACGCGGATCCCGAAGCATCCGGACCTGGCGATCGGCAACCTCGCCGTGGACGAAACCCCCGCCTTCGAATCGCGCGATCCGTACTGGTTCCAGGCTTTCGACGCCGACTGGTCCGCCCGCAACGCCTGCAACGGGTTCAACAGCAGGCTCGACGAGAAGCACGGCGGGAAGATCGTCTACAAAGGTTTTGTCCACACCTTCTTCGGGCTGGTTCCGCCAGGCGAGTACTTCGACAAGCACCCCGAGTGGTTCAGTCTGATCGACGGGCGGCGCACACATCCGGAAGGCGACAGACACAGGTCGCAACTGTGCACCACGAACCCGCAGCTGCGCGACTTCCTGGTCGAGCGGGTGCGGCAGTGGCTGAAGGAATCGCCGGAGGCAAGCATAGTATCCATCTCTCAAGACGACACGTTTGAGAACTGGTCCGGCGCGTGCGAGTGTCCCGGCTGCAAGGCAGTGGATGAGCGGGAAGGCAGCCACGCCGGCACCATTATCGAGTTGTTGAACTACGTCGCGGGAAGACTCGGGCCCGAGTTCCCGGGCGTCGCCTTTGACACGCTTGCATACCAGTACAGCCGCACTCCTCCGAAGACCGTGAGGCCCGCGTCCAACGTGATCGTCCGTCTCTGTGCCAGCGGATGCAACTTCGCGGCTCCGATGGAAGATGCAAGCAACAAGTCGTTCGCGGAAGACATCGTCGGCTGGAGCAAGATAAGCAAGCGGCTTTACGTTTGGGACTATACGACCGACTTTGCTCACTACGTTCTCCCTTACCCCAACTGGTTCTCGCTCGGTCCGAACGTGCGATTCTTCCACCAGCACAACGTGAAGGGGCTCTTCGAACAGGGCGCCTATCAGTCGTACGGCTCGGAGATGTCCGAACTGCGAGCCTGGTTGCTGGCACAGCTTCTCTGGAATCCCGACCAGGACGATCGCAAGCTGATCGACGAGTTCCTTGGCGGTTACTACGGAGAATCCGCCGCCGGGTACATCCGCCGGTACATGGACCTGCTGCACAAGGCGGCTCAGGGCTTTTACATGAAATGCACCGCCGCCCCCGACAGCCGGTACCTGAAGTTCGACACCTTGCGCCAGGCCGAGATCCTCTGGACACAGGCGGAGCAGGCGGTTAAGGACGACCCAGACTTGCTTTGGCGCGTCCGCCAGGGACATCTTGCCGCCCGCTACGCCTTCCTTTCCAACTGGGTTGCGCTGTGGCGGGAGTGTTTTCGGGCGGGGGCAGAATGGCCGCTCCCGTCGTCACGGAAGGCGGTCGCGGACGAGTGGCTAGCCGTCGCCACGGGACCGGGGCCGGAGGGCTGGACTCCGATGACGCATGTGAACGAGGGGGGGGGCACACCTCAGGAGTTTATCGCACGTTTCGCGGTCGATCCCGTAGTCAGTGCCACGCCCGACCTCGTCGGCGGCCAATTCGAGTTCCAACTGGATTCCAGCACGTTGGTGACGCTCGACAGGAACGTCAACGGCATGCCCGCCGGGACCCGGTTGATTTCGACAGCCAGCTTTCATGACTACTCGCTGGCGCCGATTGTTGACGGGATCAGGAATCGCAAGGACCTGGGCTGGAAGGAATGCTCCTGGGCGTCCGAGGAAAAGGACGCGGCGCACGGCATCGAGATTGCCCTCGCCAAGCCCCGCCGGGGCGGCCGCTTGCAGGTGACGTGGGCCTACGACGTCTACAACGAAGCGCACGGCAAGTGGTGGATCTCTCGCGATTACGCCGTTCAGACCAAGGCAAAAGCCGGCGACGCCTGGAAAACAGTCGTTACGGTGAAGAATAACCAAACCGCGGTTGGCAGTTACCCGTTGTCTGATGAGGAGATACGCTACCTGCGAATCTACCAGCTTCCAGGCGGCGGCCCGGTAGATCGACCCAACATCATGTGGATCGGCCAGATTGAATTGACGGATACGGATGGGAAGTGAGGGAGGCACCAGAATGGGGCATCTGACAGCCACGAGTCCTCTCGCCTGGGCGAAGAGTTCATCCATGCGACCCTCCGGCGGGGCAACGCGGGCAGGCCCGAAGAAATGGCGAGATTCACGCGGGAGACCATCCGGAAGGCCCGGGCGTTGGCCACGCATCTGGACGTCCGAATCGACGCTGGCCTAGTCGAGGGCCCTGCAATGGATACCGTCGACGAGGAGTTTGTGAGCTTCGTCGGTCGGATCGAGAACAACGCCATGCCGGACGTGCTGGCCCGGCCATACCTATCACGCGCTCCGGGGCGACCGACGAAGGAGGGCGCCAAGTTCGCCGTGGACCTGAGAGACTACTACCGGGCCGAGAGTTGGACCCGGTCGTACCGGATGGTGCTGGTGGTCGACCTGTCGGATGCCAAGACGGGCCTCCGGGAACTGTTCCCCCGCCACTTCTTCCCGGTGACCAACTGGTCGGCCCGGACCCGCTCGGCGTGGGAATTGCTGGAGCGCTACCGCAATCGGGGCTCCTTGGCGGGCGTCAACCCGGGCGTCAGTCTGAATAACCACACTCATAAGGCACGGTAACGTATGCGGTTGTGTGCTATATACGGCGGTCTTCGGAACCGAGGGTTAGAGGTTCGAGTCCTCTCGGGTGTAGTGCGGACCAGCCCATCGGAATATGGGGCAAGACGCTTTCCGCCGTTTCCGACGGGCCTTGTTTCGCGCCGGCGACTGGGCGTTTCAGGATGGCCTACGCGGTTCGCGGAGCTTTCCGGAAGCGCCGCAGGCGTCAGTCCGGACGTCAGTCGGCGCAATCTCTTTTACATTCTTGCATATGTGACGGAAAGCCGGTTCTCTGCCCGATCGGGGAATGCGGGGACGTTCCGGAGAACACATCTTCCCGAATGGACGTCTGAGAATACCCCTCTTCACATGGCCACTGCTTCATGCCGGCATTGACACAAACGGGCGGCAGAAGGGCGAATGTCGGCTTCGGCCAGGAAATGTCCAAAATGCAGGCGTCATATCGCGATGATAGCCAAGGCCGGGTGTCGTGGTACGTGTCAATACGGACAACGACTCGCGATTCTCTCAGGCCTGGCCAGCAACTCCTGTGCAAGGTCGCTCAATACAGTGCCGCATCGAGGGCGTATGGGGCGTGGCATACGATCGAGGTACTTGCTCGCCAGATTCTCGGCTCGAATTGCCGTCACGGCTAGAATACTGTCAGCGGGCAGATCAGAACTGAAGAGGACCGACCTGACAAGGTTGATCGCCGCTCTCTTCCGGAGCGACTCATCGCCCAGATCCAACTGAAGGATCACTTCGAATGGCACGTACGACGGATACCGCCCGGCGAATCTTGCGGCGGCGTCCTCCGTGGCCAACAGCACTTCTTCCAGAACCACGTCGTCGGGAGGCTGGGCAGCGATTGCTTTCCATTTCAGAAAAGCAGCGAGATCGAACATGGACCAGTTCCGTTGCGGTCGGTCAAGTGGTTCCGGCCAGAGCCCGATCGCATCAAAACCCCAATCGGCCGGAAGCCTTCGTTCCACCATCCAATAACTGGTGAGAACATCGATACACTGGTTGTGCTGACGCCGGATCCCACCATCGCGCAAGCCCAGGCGGCTGGCATACTCGTCGATCGTCGGCCAGGACTCGCGAAACCGCAGGCGGTCGTCCCAGGACTTCCTCAGTAAACCCGAGTCTTCATTGAGTCGCCCCAGATATTCGTATCGCCTCCCGCGGGTGTTGTGCAGCCGAACGCCGGCCAGCAGGATGCTTCGCCGCGGCGTCTCGGATTCCAGGCGAGCGATGCGACGGTCGACCGTTGCATGCTCCGCCTCATCGTCCTGCCAGCGTCCCTGATCAATGGCAATCACGGCGCGGTGGGCCGGCTCGTGCCAGATCAGGTAGTCGCCGAGCCAACCTTCCGGCAGGACCTCCGGTAGGGCCTGGGAAGCACAGGTTGCTTCCCGGGCGGCCTGAGCGGTACGCCCCGCGTGCAGCATCGCCCGCGAACGCATGTCGTGGGCCATGTGGCGCGAAAGAACGAGGCCCCTGGACTCGATGAAGGGCTCGGTCGCGCGGCAGACCTGGTCCACACCGATGGGGGTCTGCGGATTCCACACCGCCGCCTGATCAAAGACTGCCAGGATTCCCGCGGCGATTTCGTCGCCCACGTTCCCCAGCACGTGCGAAAGAATGTGCAGGGCCGCGTATGCCGGAGCCGCTGGAAGGTAGATCGGCGTCAAACCGGGCATTTCCTGCCAACCGGCCTGTCCCTCCACCAGCAGGATCCGCCGATAACCCCAGTCGGCAGCCTTGCGGAGTTTGGCGGCCAACGTTTCAGCCGCAACGGGGGCCAGGCATGACCGCTGCAGATCCCAGCAGCCCGTGGCGCACACGTCTTCGGGCAGAGGGAGCCCGGCTTTGCGGGCAAGGGTGAGGGCAAAGACCGCCAGGGCGGTGCTGGCGCCGTCGAATTCCCGACATGAACGGAACGTGATGAACGGCCAGGCGTCCCGGAGATCCAATTGACGAAACCAGTCGCAAACGAAGGATGAGGCGTTCTGGGCGGCCCGGAGGGATTCTGTGTCGCCGGGAGCATGAGGATAGTTCAGGAAATCGACGCTGGCCCAACCGATGAGCCCTGCGCCGCCGGCGTCGGCCAGCAGCAACGGGCAGCCGTTCGCCGGTGGGGACAGCGGAGGGGCGATCGGTTTGGGTAGGCCGGACAGGCGGTCCCCTTCCAGGCGCCCGTAGAGCCACGCATACGCGCCCTGAATCCAACGGGGCTCGATCGACGATGCGCCGTTCCTGGCGAAGGCCTCGATCGACAGTTGTCCCAACCACCCCCAGCAGGGCTGGGGCGGAGCATGCGTCCCGATTCCCTTCCACTGGCACGCGCCGGTATCGCAGGGATCAGAAGTTGAACCGGCAGCAACACTCACAGTAGTTTCACCCTCGGCCCGTCGTGGAACTGGACAACCACCGCCTCATCGAGGGTCCGCAGGCGTAGGCTGGGAGCGTAGTCAGCCAGGTCCAGGACCCATCGCCCGGGGTAATCGGGGTTCTGGGGGGCCGGCAGGAGCCCGACCCGCACGGACTCGACCGATAGAGTCCCGCCATCCCCAGCCTTCAAATCGATCACGATCCGCCAATCCTCATCGAGGCGTTGTCGGACATGGGGACGGGCTTTCACTGCGTGGATGTGAGTTCCGCCGACAAGGTGGACAAAGCCCTGCAGTCGCTGCTGGACAGCGGCACGGGAGTTCTCGGAATCACCGTGGACAGCCTCGCTCCAGTCCCTGGCGACCGGTGGACGGCCGGGGTCATCGAACTGGTTCACTGGGTGCTTCGGTTACTGCCGCTGGACGGGGCCACGTCGATCGATGTGTTCCTGGAATGCCGAGGCCAACCCACGTTCAGTCATCACTGGGAACCGGTCCGAAGCGAGATTCTGCGGCAATTGGCCGAGGTTGACCCGGCCCGGGCTTCCCGGATCGCAATGGCCATTCACCCGGTCAGCAAAGGGGGACACCCCGTTATCGGATACGCCGATCTGGTGGCGTATTCGTGGGGAAGTCCGACTGCCACATCCCGGGAGCGGCTCAAGCGGAGCGGGCTTCCGGGCCGTTGCCTCATGGATACCGACAGCCGAACCCTACGATCCGCATGGGACGTTCTGGGCCTGCGAGGCCGGTTGGCGCCGGCGCCGTGGCGAGACGTCGTGACCTCTGGGGAATTCAGTGAACCCGGGAGCGTCGCGGCAGCCTTGCTGGACCAGGTCCGCCAGGCCTGCCTGCACGATGGGACTTTGTGGCAGGGATACCTGGCGGCGGCGCGGGAGCATCTGGAAAGCAAGGCCGTCGACCTGGACGTGCTGGGGCGGGAACTGTCCTGGCTGGCAAGCTGCCAGCCCGCCGGCCAAGTCTTGCCCCCGAAGGTCCGGCTGGCATTTCTGACCAGCCAGTTGGCGGCCGCCAATCATCGGGGGGCCGTCGAGCCGGCCTGGCAGGCGGATATCCGCCAGCTCTCGGATCGTCTCTTCGATGAGGATCCGGCGATGGTGTGTTATGTCGATCTGCACCTGGCGGTGGCCGCCATGAATCGCTTTGACTTTGCAGGGGCCGCCGCCACGCTGGGCCGCTGGGCCGAAGTGCCAAGATACGTGCCGGGCCTGCAGATGTACGCCAGGGCGCAAAGCTCACTTGGGCAAGTGTCGGCGTTTCTGGGCGATGCGGCGGAATCGCAGACCAGGTTTCGCAAGGCAATGGAGGCTTTTGGGGAGTTGTCCGATCCGGCCCTGGCCGCGGCCGAGCGGAAACAGACAGGCGCCTACCTGGCGATTGCGGCCATGGACGACGAGAACTGTACGACGGAATCGGCACGTGCCTGTCTGGAGGCGGTGACGGGGCCGATGGACCAGGCCCTGGCGTCTCTGGCCCCACATGCCGACAACAAGGACAAATACGCCCATCATCTCCTCCTGCGATTCCTGCTCAAAAGAGGGACGCCCGACGACCGGAAACGCTATCTGGCGACCGCTGCACAGTGGGATTGCGGCGAGGGGCATCCGTGGGAACTCATTGAAGCCTACCGAGCCTTGTTGTTGCGGCCGACCGACTCCGTATCGGCAGCCGAGCGATTGGATAACGCGTGGCAATTGGCCTTCGCCCAGGACCAGGGCCCGACCGTCCGCCTGATCGGGGCGACCCTCGGGGTTGTCGGCCGGTGGTGGGGACGCACGTGGGATAACCTGGCCGCCGAATTGGACGCGCTGGAACGGGAATTGCCTCTAGCCGCGACCCAAGTATCCGCCCTCAGGGCCGCCTGCAATCAAGTCGGAAACCCGTTGGGACTGCTTGAGGCGGTTCTACCGTTCAATTTCCATTAGTCCGGCGACCAGCCCAAGGTTGCTGAACGAGGTGCGATGGTCTTGCCTGCGGCAGGCCCAACTACCCCGATCTGAAGCGGAGGGCCAGCCTGTGGCTTCTCAACGGGCGTCAGTCGGAAAACGTACACCGCCTCATCGCTTTTCCGTCCACACCTTGATATCCCTTACGGCGGCCGGGTCAGCCTTGCCGACCACGCCGATCCTGCCGTTACATTTCATCCGTTTGCTGTTCATCAGGTAATCGTTAACGTAGATTTCAATGATGTCCTTCTTCATGAGCAGACGCACCTTCACCTGGGGGCCCCAATCCAGGTCGCGGGTCAGCAGGGCTCCGTCACTTCTCCCCGAGCCATCCAGGGCGACGCTGCCGAAGGTTGTCCCCTGCCGCGTGAACAGCACGACTTGTCCGGCGCCGTCGCCGCTGTCGAGATAGAAGCCCGTCGGCGTGTTGTCTTCGGGCAGGGCCAGCGAAGCTTCAACGACCCAGGCGGCGTCCAGATGGAGCGTCGGCTGCAGGAATCGAACGAACCGAGACCCGGACGACTCGGCGGCAAACGGGGCGGGGACCTCTCGCTCCTTGAGCTTGTCATTCCCTTTCCACCATGTGAGCCGCAGTATTCCCTCGGCATCGACGTCGACCGCCTTGAAGGGGGTAGAATAGGAAACTCCCTGCATGTAGAAGCTGTGGACCAGCGGGCCGCCGGGGGCAGTGTGGAAGAACCGTGAATAATAGGCGGCACTGTCCCCGAGCATGTTCGGATTCTTCTTCTGGCGCAGGAAGGGGCCCTCCGGCTTGTCGGCGACAAATATCTCGCCCGCGCCAATGGTCATGTAGTACCTGGTTCCGATCGTCTCGATGCCGCCGAGCTCTCCATGGGTTTCACCCGGCAAGGGAGGCAGGGCCTCCCACTTCAGCCCGTCCTTGCTCTGGGCAAATCCCACGGCACAGCAGGCCTTGTAGTTGAGCGTCTCGGGCACCGGCTCGGCCGTGAAGTAGGCGTAGAGCGAACCGTCCGGGCGCGGAAGAACGTCCATGGAATCCCATCGCCCCTTTTCCTTATACCAGCGGCCGTCTGCACCGAAACGGAACGCGTCGTCGACTTTCGTCCAGTGAAGAAGATCGGTCGACGTGAGGAAGATGATATCCTGGCCGTGGAAGTGCTTAACGTGGCTCCAGTAGTCCTCGCCCTCGCCGAAGAATTCGGAGTAGTTCATGATCCAGGTGCGATCCCGGGCAAAGTCCGGGGATTTCCAGATGTGGCCGGAGCCCATCGAGGTGTTCTTCCTGCACCGGGCGACCGTTCCGTATTGCTTCCAATGAACGCCGTCGTCCGACGTGGCCAACTCGAAACTGTTCCATTCCTTCAAGTAGCCTGGCGGGATCCTCGGATCGTTTTTGCCCGGGGGCCCGGCCACATAGAAGAGATAATACTTCCCTTCATGGTAACAGGCCCAGGTGTCCCACAACCCGCCCGTTCTGCCGGGCGTATAGAATCCGGCCTGGATCTCCGAGGAAATCTCGCTTCCGGTGTCCATCCCGCGTTCCTCCTGCCGGCTGAGGCAGCCGGGCATCGCCATGCAGGCAACAGCAACGATGAGGTTATGCGACAGGTTCTTCACGACCCACGCCTTCAATGCGCCGATGGAGTCCGGTCGTCGGCGACGTTCACGATTCTACCGGGCCGGGGGGTTTCAACAAGCGAATTCAGCCTCCCTCGCTCCGCGAACACGGTCATGCCCCAAGAAAACACTTGCCCGGCCATGGAGGCAAGGGAGAATGGCAGAATGCGGATTTCGCGAAACCTGTCGCCCGAGAATCGGCCGGTGAGCATGCGGTCGCTCCTGGCGGAGATGGTCGACCGCGACGCCCTGGCCCGCAGGCCCAGCCCGCCCTACCTCTGCAAGCAGGCCAGCAGTTGGGACCGAACCCAGGTGCTGGGCACGCCCTCCTGGTGGAACAACCACGATTACAACCACTACCTGCGGGAGGAGAAGGTCGGCGGGCGGACCGAGTACGTCATCATGGAAGACGCCGGCCCGGGGTGCGTCACCCGGATCTGGAAGCCGCTGGATTTCGGCAACGAAACCCCCAAGATGACGATCCGCTTCTACCTCGACGGGGCCGATACGCCCGCCCTTCAGGGAGACTTCTCGAACCTGGTCAGCGGGCGGGGGATTTTCGAGGAACCCTTCTCGTTCATCGCCTCCGACGAAAAGGACACCGTCGACAAGGACGGCCGCCCGCAGGGACATCAGATCGGACTGCCCGAAGGCTACCGCCAGATGGCCGGCGACCTGTACTTCCCCATCCCGTATGCCAAAGGCTGCAAGATCACCATCGAAACGCACGCGACGGCCACGACTCCGCCCGGGTACACCGTGTTCTACTACATCATCAACTACCGGAGCTACGAACCGGGCACGGCGGTGGAGTCGTTCACGCAAGCCCGGTATGACGCCGTGCGGGCGGAACGGAAGGCCGCCGGCGAAGTTCTCTCGAACCCCCCCTCGAGCGTCCAGGGAGGGCGGGAAGAGAAGGCCACCGGCGCCGTCAAGCCGGGACAGTCGCTGGCCGTCGATCTGCCCGCCGGGCCGGGCGCGATCCGCGAGTTCGTCGTGGAGCTGCCCCCGACCGTCGAGCCGGAGGCCCTTCGCCGTCTCTTCGTCGCGATGACGTTCGACGGCGAGGATACCGTCTGGTGCCCGGTGTCAGAGTTCTTCGGCGGCGGGTACTTCGACAAGGACGCTCATCCGGCCAAGCCGGTCGCCGACGGCGTGTTCATCCGCCCGCACTGGAATCGCAATCGCCAGGTGGAAGCCAACGGGCGATTCTCCTGCTACTTCGTGATGCCCTACCAGTCCGGCGCCCGCGTGCAGCTCTGGAACACGGGGAAGACCGATGTGCAGGCCGCCATGACGGCCCGGGCCGGCCACTGGACGTGGGACGATCGCTCCATGCTGTTCCACGCCAACTGGCGGCTGGGCTCGCCCGAGCGGCCCAGCGACTGGAACTACATCGAGATCGCCGGCGACGGGGTGTACGTGGCCGACACGCTGAGCGTCTTCAACGCCGGCGCGTGCTGGTACGGCGAGGGGGACGAGCGGGTGTACGTCGACGGCGAGGCGTTCCCCTCGCACCTGGGCACGGGGACGGAGGATTACTACGGCTATGCGTGGGGGATGGCCAATTTCTGGAATTCGCCCTTCCTGTCCGCCCCCGGCCGCGATGGGCGAGGAAAAGCCAACTGGGCCGGGCATCAGACGGTCTCCCGCGAGCGCCTGCTGGACGCGATCCCGTTCCGGACGGCGCTGAAGATGGACATGGAGGCCTCCGAGAACGGGAATATCCCGACGACGTACGCGGCCGGCACGTTCTGGTACGCCCGCCCCGGAGCCAGGCACAACCGCCCTCTGCCCGGCGAGACGGGGCGTATCGCCGTACGATCGGCATCCTGAAGGACGGTTTCGGCCGCGGCTGGAACGGCCAGGAAGCCGTCTACCGCGTCCAGATCGCCCCCTGCGCAAGGTCAGTCCCGCGGCGGGTCCCACCAGCTGGTGCCCTTGCCCTCCACCGCCGCCAGGGCACGGGTGCGGATGTCCGCCATCGCCACCGCCGGCAGCGGGCCGGGGAAGTCCAGCACGGCCTCAAAGGCCGGATCCTGCTCGTTGGGGAAACTCATGCCCAGCAGCGACACGTCGGCGTCCCAACTGAGGGTGTAGTGCACGCACTCGCGGACGCTCAGCCGCGGCAGGGCCGGGGCGCCGGCCTCGTCGGACCCGCCGGAGGAGAGTTTCCCCCGCGGACGATGGGCCAGCGGCTTGCCGTACCCGCTCGTGTCGCAGATCAGCTTGCCTGCCGCGAATGTCTTCATCGTAAACGTGCCGATCCCGCGGGCCTTCGCCAGCGGAAGAACCTCGTCGGTGTACCGCCGGTCCACCCACGGGCCGATCGGGAGCAGGATCAGATCGCACAGGCCCGACTCGACGGCCTCGCGGGCGACGTCGGGATGGTGGGTGGAAAGCCCCACGAACCGGCATCGCCCCTGCCGCCGGCAGGCGTCCAACTGCTCCATCCCCCCGCCCGGGGAGGCGATCCTCCGCCAGTCGGCCACCTGCGAAACCGCGTGAAACAAGAACCCGTCGGCCGCCTCCAGCCCCAGCGTCCGCAGGCTCGCCTCCACCTGCGGAGCCACCGGCTCGTGCAGGTGGTCGACCTTGTCGATCACGAACACCTTCTCCCGCCCGTGTTCCCGGACGGCCTGGCCCACCATCTGCTCGCCATACCCGGCCTCATACCCTGGGGCCGTGTCGATCACGTTCATCCCCGCCTCCAGCGCCCTCCGCAGCGTCGCCACGCACGCCTCCAGCGGCACAGCCCGGTCGGCAATATCCCCAATCCCCACGGCAGTCGCCCTGAACCCCGTCCGCCCCAATTCCCGCCGCGGGTGAAACACGTCCACGTATCTCTTGCCACTCATTCGGCAAACACTCCTCTGGCCATCGGCTCGGCCACCCGCCCGCCATCGGGCGGAACAGCCTTGTCAGTCCAGATTGATGATACTCTTGCACTTGGGGTATTTCGTGCATCCGAAGAATTGTTTTCCGGCTCGGTCGCCGCGGGCAGCGGTTCGCAGGGCCATGGGGCTGCCGCATTTCGGGCATGCGGGCGGCGTGGGCGCCTTTGCGACCGTAGCGGGCGAACCAATCGCCGGCGAGGACTCGACCTCGGGCTCGGGTTCCGCATCGCGGAGCGCGGCGGCCTCCCGCGGGAGAGATTCGATGAAGGCGTGGACCTTCTCCAGGGGCGTCTGGCTGATGTCGGCCTGAAGGAGGATCTGGCAGCAACCCTCCAGTTCCTTCTCGGAGAAGGCCGGTTGACGTTTCTTGGTCTTGCCGTCCCGCATCTCGGCGAACACGCTGCCCAACAGGCTGGACCGCACGGCCTTGTGGTTCTCGCCGATCATGGACGGAATCTGGTCCAGTTTTCGCAGGTGGGGCTCCATGGCCTTTCTGCCGCGCCCCTGGATGGCCGTCTCGACCGAGACGGCCACCAGATGGTGAGTGTCAATGACCGTGCGGAAGGTAAGTTGCATCCCCAGCATCTTGCCCATGAACTCCGGAAGGCGCGAGGCCAACAGGCTAAAGAGGAGCTCCTCGTGCCGCTTACTCTGCTCCACCGGCGACTCGAAGTTTATATACCGGCGGCCATACACTCGCGCCCATTCGCCATGAGGATTGATGTTGATCTTGTGGGCGGCGCTCTTGGTCTCGATGAAATAGGCGCTCCAGCGGGACAGCACCAGATGATCGATCTGGGCCGTCTGACCTCCGTGTGCGAACTGGAGGTTGTTGAAGACCATCAGGTCCGGGTCCTGGCCGAAGCTGGCGTCCAGGTAATAGGCCATGTTCTTCTCGGCCTTCAGGCCAGCCAGATGTGACTTTGCCATCGCCTCCTGGTCACCAGGCAGAGCACCACTATCCAGAAGGTTGCCCCACTCATGCATCGCCATGCCGTAATTGACGTTCTTTCTGATCATGTTGTCGCTCCCGCGGGAGAGCATACCGTAGCTATGGGGCGACCTCAACGCGGAAACCAGGTGCTACCACTGTTCGACCTCCTCGCGGACGATCCGGCTCCACTGGTCGAAACGTTCGGGGCGGCCTTCACAGGTGTGGGTGTCCAACAGGGCCAGTTCCAGAACACAGCCGTGCGATTTCGCGGCGGTCACGCCGTGGCGGATGTAGGTGCGGATGCGATCATCGTCGAAGGTTCCCACCAGGTGGGCCGGCTGGGGCTTCCACATGAAGATCACGCCGGCGGGCCCGAGTTGGGTGGCGCAGGCGTCCACGTCGGCCCAGGGACAGATCGACACCCGGCGCAGGCGGGGAATCGTCAGCACGAAGTGCAGTTTCCGCGTGAGGTCCTCGCAGCAGCCGTAGCCGGTCAGCCCGTATGGCGCCAGCAGTGGGCGCTCGTACTGGAAGACGAATTCCTCATGTTGCTCGGGGGAGACGACGGCCATTTCCTGGGCCTCGGCCCAGGCCCACAGGTCCGCGGGCGCGGGGCGGGCCGGGTCGGCGCCGGCGCGGGGCAGTTCGTCGGTGTAGCCGTGCCCGCTGGTGTAGATCGGCGAGTTGTCGTTGTTGAGCCCCAGCAGGGCCTGCTCGACGTACTGCCTCCGGAGGCGGTGGTGCCCTTCGGCCAGGAAGGCCATCGCCTCGTGCAGCAGGGCGGGGCTCTCATACATGTCCGCCAGCACCTGGTCGTATCCCCGCAGGGCCGTCCACTCGTTCATCAGGTGAATGCTCTGCCACGTGCCCTTGACGCGGACGTCCAGAATGTCGCCCAGCAGGTCGGCGGCCCGCTCGTACTCGCGGCCGGTAGCGGCTTCGTCGTGAGCGACCTCGGGATAGCGAAGCTTCTTCAGATCGCGGGCGTCCGTGACGACCGGATCGAACGCGAAGGCCCCCCTCTCGGCCGCACTGGGCTTGCGACGGGGCGTCAGCCCCCAACCGGTGCTGCGGATGACCTTGTGCACGATCCACTCGGCCTCGATGACGTTGTCGGAGAGGAAGTGTTCGGCCAAGTAGATCCGCTGCCTCAGTTCCCGCTCGACGGTCCGCCCCCAGCCCTCGCGGCAGCGGAGAAGGCCGGGGGGGATCAGTTCGTCCCAGGAGCCCTGCGGGTCGATGTAGACCACCGGTCGGACCGACCGGTCCATCGCGGTGTGGCGTTTCCACCGCCGGCGGCGCCGGGCCATTTCGTCCCCGCGGCCGATTTCGGCCACGCGGTGGGCCAGGTCGCGGAGAACCCGGCGGTCCTCGGGGCTGATAACCGGCTGCTCTGTGCTCGTCACGTTCGGGCTCCTGTTGATGCGCCGTGGTTGTGCGTTTACCTCTCGCGGGCCGCTACGACAAGACAAATCCCCGCGTCCGGGCCCCGGGCGGCTGCCGGATCCGACGCGGACGTCGGTGGGGGCGTCGGAAATTTGCCCATCGCAACCCGACAGCGAGATAGAATCATCGGAGATGTCGGCTGGAACGAAAGGTGCGATCATGACGACCCTCGGTTCCGTTGGCGCTGTGATACTGCTTCTGGCTTTGGCGTTCGCTCCGGCGGCGGCCCAGGACAAGGCCCCCGCCCTGACGGGAAGCGCCCAGCCGCTGGCGGAAAAGAGCGTCACCCTCCAGGCCGGCGATCTGGAGGCCGTTGTCGTCGGCAACGACACTCTCGATGGGCATGGGGGCGGCTACAACGGCATCGCCAAGCTGGTCCACAAGCGTGAGGGGCGGCCGCTGTTCATTCCGTTCTATTCGGGGATCAATTTCGAGCACATTTTCGACGGCCGGGACGCGGGGTTCGCCCCTCGGGGCGGGCGACTTACGCTATGGCGGTTCGGCCCGCAATCGGTGGGCATTTATTGTCCGCCGGACCAGAGCCCCTGGGGGCTGGAGAGCATGACCCGCATCACGCTGGTCGCCCCGCACTACATCGACCTGGAATTCACCGCCGTGCCCCGCAAGGCGTCCTACGCCGGGGACTACATCGGCATGTTTTGGGCGTCCTACATCAACGGGCCTCGCGACCGATCGATCTGCTTCCTGGGCCGCGACAAGGGCGACGAATCATCCCCCGCCCGATGGATCACCGCCCTGTCGCCGGCGCACGATGTCCGCTCCACGCACGTGGCCCGTTTCGAGCCCAAGGTCTGGAAGACCGTGGACTCGCGGAAATGGCCCGGTCTGGCGGCAAACGTTTCGGACTACGAGTTCGACGCGCCGTTTTATTTCGGCCGCTGCCGCGAGATGGCCTGGGTCTACATGTTCGACAGACAGTGCATCTGCGAAACCCAGACGCTCCGTTTCAGCCAGTCGCCGGTGGGCGGGGGCGACCTGAACCCCGCGTGGGATTTTCACGTGGTCGTTCGCCCGTTCAAGGTGGACCAGGCCTTTTCCTGGCGCGCCCGTTGCCTCTACAAGCCGTACGCCGGCGCCGCCGACATTCTGAAGGAATATCTCCAGTGGTCCGGACGGACGGATCTCAAGGCCCCGGCCGTTGAACCCAAACCCGGCGAGCAGTTGCCCCCCGAGTCGGTGCGGCGGACCGTCAAGAGCCTCAGCGGTCCGATCCGCGTCAGCTCGACGGGGTTCGGGTGGTTCAAGCTCGCCAGGCCCCTGACAAAGGGCCCGGGCGAGTCGGTCGGGATCTGGTTTGACGCCGGCAAGAGCGGCGGCGCCAATCGCTATTCCAAGACCAAGACGCACTGGGTCTACTGGGCCGTCGACTTGAAGGACCCCCAGGTCGGCCGGCCACTCGACATGGGCCGGTACGGCTATCCGATCATCACGGGCTATCGAAAGTCCGACGCGGCCGGCGCCCATCGCCAGGAGACCGGCGGGGGCGAAGACGGGACGTCCACCGGGCTGGTGTTCGATCCCATGCAGCAGGAGGCCAGCGCCGGGGAGATTACCGAAGTGTATTGGTACGGCTATGAAGGCCAGACGATTCGCGCCGCGATCCTGTCGGCGCCGATGGCCGAGTGATCTGTCCCCTTCGCCCGGGCCGGAGGCCGTTGCTTCTCGCCCTCGCCCGATGTACGCTCGGCACAGCGGCCCGGCGGCGAACGGCCGGACAGGAGTCGTCACGATGAACCGATTCACGTGGATGGTGGCCCTGGCGGGCGGGGTGTTTTGGGCGGCGGGGTTGGCCGGGTCGGCCGGCGGGGCGGTGGTGGCGCTGGACCGTTTCGACGGCCAGGCCACCGGCTTTGCGGGGGACGATCCGTGGCTGTCAGGGGGCAACACGCAGGACGGCGGCGGGTTCCGCGCCAAGAGCGGCGGGCAGTGGATCTTCCGCCCGCTGGCGGCGCCGCTGGACGCGGCCCAGGCCCCCGTCTGGGTGGCCATCACAGGGATGGCCTCGGCCGACTTCAAAGGCTACTGCTTCCTCAACGCCACCGACGGCACGGACCACGGCCAGATGGACGGCGTGGGCTTCCGGGACGAAGACCTGACGGGCGTCGCGGCCGGCGAGAGCTCGGGCGTCGTTCGTACCGCCCAGCAGACGTTCCTGGTCAAGGTCGAGGCCGTCAATAAACGTCTGGCGTTCACCGTGTGGGCGGGCAAGGGCAACGGGGCCGAATTGATGAACGCCTCCGGCCAGATCACGGCTTCTCCCCGCCGGGTGCAGGCCCTCCAGGGCAAGGGCGATGCCCGGGTAGGCGGGCTGTTCAACGCCTTCGGCATCAAGGCCGGCCAGGTGACATTCACCCGCCTGGCGGTGGCCACGACGGCGGCCGAGGCCCTGGGCCTGGCGCCCGGCGAGGGCACGGGCCCGACCCAGGTGCAGGAGCCTCTGGTCTCGCCGACGCCCAGGAAGCCTTTCGTCGGGGCCGACGACCGGAGCAGCCCCGCGTGGATCCCCTGGCCGAAGAAGGTCACGCTCGAGAGCGGACGGATGAGTCTGTCGTCGGCGCGGATCGTCGCGGGCGAGCCGGGGCTGGCGCCCCTGGCGGCGGTGCTGGCCGAGGAGATCGCCGCCTCGACGGGGCTGGCGCTGCGGGTGGCCGCCGGCCCGGGCCGGGACGGCGACGTCGGGCTGACGCTGGAGAAGGCCCTCAAGGGCGAGGCCTACCGCCTGGCCGTGGGCGATCGGGCCACGGTGGCCGGCGGCACCTACGGCGCGGTCGCCGCGGGCACGGTCAGCCTGCTCCAGGCCATCGGCGGGCAGGGCCAGGCCGCCGCCCTGCCGCGGATGACCGTCGAAGACAGTCCCGACAAGGCCTACCGGGGGTTGATGATCGACCTGGCCCGGAAAGAACACTCGATCGCCAACCTCGAGCAGATCGTGGTCCTGTGCCGCTTCTACAAGATCCGCTTCCTGCAACTGCACCTGACCGACGACCAGGGCTTCACGTTTCCCACCCGGGCGTTTCCCAAGGTGCTCTTGCAGAACCGGGACGGCGGCGTGCTCTACACGGCCGAGCAACTGACCGCCCTGGTCGCCTACGCCGACGCCCGCGGCGTGACGATCGTGCCCGAGTTCGACATCCCCGGGCACAGCGCCGCCCTGAACCGTTCGGACCCGGACTTCTGGATGATTCGCGGCACGAAGCCCTACGAGCACCACGCCAGCATCAACTTCGCCCGCGACGAGGTGATCCGGGCCTGCGAGACGATCATCGGCGAGATGTGCGGGGTCTTCCAGAGCTCCCCCTATTTCCACATCGGCGCCGACGAGGCCGACTATGTCTACGCCGACCAGAACGTCCACTTTCAGGAGACCCTCAAGAAGCTGGGCCTGGGCCCGAAAGACACGCATCAGTTGTACCGCCGCTTCCTGATCCGGATGGACGCGGCCGTCAAGAAGAACGGGAAGCGAACGATCGTGTGGGAGGGCTTCGGACGTGAATCGGGGGGGCGGTTCCCCATTCCTAAGGACGTGATCGTGATGCTCTACGAGAACCGGTTCTACGCCCCCCACCATCTGGTGGAGGACGGCTACACGATCATCAACGCCTCATGGACGCCGCTGTACGTCTTGCGCGTGTTGCCCGAGTACACGCCGAAAATCTACGACTGGAACGTCGATCTGTTCGGAGAATTCACGCAGGATTACGCCAAGACCAGTTGGCGACAGATCGCCCCGAACCCCCGGGTGAGCGGCTCGCAGATCTGCTCGTGGGAACAGCCCCAGGCCATCGAGATCGCCAACCTGCGCTGGCCCCTGGCGGCCATGAGCGAACGCGTCTGGAACTCCCAGGCCGGCAAGAGCTGGGCGAACTTCCAGAAGCGCCTGGCCGGCGCCGACGCGGTTCTGGAACGGCTGGTCCACACCGTGCACTGGACCTGCCACTATACGCTCGACGGCAAGGCCCCGACGGCCCAATCGCCGGCGTACGTCGCCCCCCTCGTGATCGACAAGCCCACGTTCGTGCGGGCGGGGCTGTTCGACCCCGCCGGCCGACAGATCGGCCCGCTGACCGAAGACCACTTCCGCCAGGCCGGCAAGTAGCCCGCGGGTTCGGCCCGGCCGGGGCGCGAATTTGATTGTCAAGGCGTCCGCGGCCGATAGAATCGCCCGCTCGGACGAGACGCAAGATCCTAGCGGCCCGGCGCGCTAATACAAGGAACACATCCGATGGCCAGGAAACCGAGGCAGGCGGAAGAATCTCCGGAGGTTGTCGCCGACCGGGTGCGGCGGATGCGGTGGTGGACCGAGGCGCGGTTCGGCATGTTCGTGCACTTCGGGCTCTACTCCCAGTTGGGGAGGCACGAGTGGGTGATGAACCGCGAGCGAATCCCCGTCAAGGAATACGAGAAGCTCGCGCGGACGTTCAACCCCAGGCCCGGGAGTCCGAGGGAGTGGGCCCGGCTGGCGAAGAAGGCCGGCATGAAGTACATGGTGCTCACCACCAAGCACTGCGAGGGGTTTTGCCTCTGGGACACGAAGCAGACCGACTACAACGCGGTCCAGCGAGGGCCGGGCCGCGACCTCGTCGCCGAATACGTCGCCGCCTGCCGGGAGTTCGGGCTCAAGTGCGGCTTCTATTACTCGCACATGGACTGGCATCACCCCGACGGGTTCCGCTGCTTCAACGACGAGAAGGCCCGGCGGCGATTCTGCGACTACACCACCGCCCTCGTGCGGGAGCTGATGAGCAACTACGGCAAGATCGACATTCTCTGGTACGACGCGGCCATGCCGCTCGACACGCCGGAAAAGTGGGAGGTCACCGACCGCAACGCGATGGTCCGTCGGCTGCAGCCGGACATCGTTGTCAACGACCGCTCGCTGCTGCCCGAAGACTTCGACACGCCCGAGGAGCAGATCGCCCCCGCCCGGGCCGGGCGGTCGTGGGAGGCCTGCATGACCTTCAACGGCTCGTGGGGCTGGCGCCCCACCCCGCCGGAAGACTGGCACTCCGCCCGCGGCGTGGTGCAGATGCTCAAGCGGGTCACGGCCGGGCAGGGCAACCTGCTGCTGAACATCGGCCCGAGGCCTGACGGCTCGGTCCCGCCCGAGGCCGTCGAGCGACTGACGGCCGTGGGCAAGTGGATGAGCACGTACGGGCAGGTCGTCTACGGCCAGGTCGACCGCGCCGTGGGGCTGGACACCTGGAGTGGGTGCGGCACGTGGACGAGGAAGGGCAAGGACTGCTACTTCTGGGTGTACTACTGGCCGGGCGAGACGCTCGCCATCGGCGGGCTGCACTCGAAGGTCAAGAGCGTCCAGCTCCTGCCCGAGGGGCGGGCGCTGCGGTTCAAGCAGGAGCACCGGCGGCTGCTGGTGCGCGGCCTGCCTCGCACCTGCCCCGACAAGGCCGTCCAGATCGGCATGCTCAAGATCAACTTCGTCGGCAAACCCGTCCAGGTGCTCACCCGGAGCATCCACGACGGATACTGATCGGAGGCCACAATGGAATACGGAATCGGCGACTGGAACGCCAAGACGCTGGGCAATCACCGGGCGGTGGTCCGCGTGAGCCGGGCCGCGAAGGCCGTCCGCGTGCGGATCCCCTGGCGGCGGCGAGACGCCCACCCGGATCGCAAGAACATCCTGGTGTTCTCGCAGGCCGACGGGCGACGAGTGACGAACCTCGTCCGCGTGAGCGTCACCCGCGAAGCCGGCGACCTGATCTTCCAGGCCGACACGCCCGGCGACTACTTCGTGTACTACCTGCCCTGGCGTCACGCGCCGGTGGCGAAGATGGGCGTGTGGCTGGCGTTCCCTCACATCGAGTACGCCGCGCCCGAGGCCACCGCCGAAGCGGGCTGGTCGACCGACGTGCTGGCCCGGGCCGACGCGCTTCCGGAGGCCCAGGCCGTGGCCATCCAGGCCGTCACCGAGTTCGACAGCTTCTACCCCATGGAAGTGATCGCCACGCGGGCCGAAACCGAGGCGTTGCTCAAGGCCCACCCCGGCGAGGCGTACCTGGTCTTCCCCGAGGACCGCACCTTCCCCATCCGCATGCCGGACGACCTGCCGCAGCGATGGATCCAGCGCGGGCCGAGCCTGCTCTTCGAGGGCGACGCCTGCCGGAATGAGTTCTATGCGTTCCAGATCGGCGTGTACGCGGCCCGGCGGGAGGTGGCCTCGCTGGCCCTGACGTTCGGCGACGCCCGCGGGCCCGGCTCGAGCGTGATCCCCGCCGCCGCGTTCCGTTGCGTCAACCTGGGGGGCTTCGACTGGCTGGGCAGGCGTTTCGAGAAGTCCGTCTCGGTCCCCATCGGCCGCGTCCAGCCCTTGTGGTGCGGCGTGAAAGTGCCCCGGGATGCGCGGGCGGGCCTCTACGAGGCGTCGGCGGTTCTGACAGCGGCGAACGCCCCCGCGCACGAGATCCGCATCCGCCTGAACGTCGCCGAGGCCGTCCTCGAGGACGGCGGCGAGGGCGATCTGTGGCGCCAGGCCCGCCTGGAATGGCTCGACTCCCGCATCGGCGTCGACGACGACGTGGTCGAACCCTACGTCCCCGTCCAACTCACCGGCCGAACCGTGCAGGTGCTCGGCCGCGAACTGCGATTCGGCGGCGACGGGCTTCCCGAGAGCCTGGTCAGCCGCTTCTCCCCCAGCGTGGACCGGATCGACAACCCGCCCGTGGAGCTGCTGGCCCGCCCGATCCGGTTCACCGTCCGCACCGACGCGGGGCCCGTCGAATTCCGCGGCAACGGGCCTCGCGTGGTTCTCCAGGCGCCGGGGGCGGCGGCGTGGGAAGCCCTCGGCCAGGCCGACGGCTGGTCGCTCTCCTGCCAGGCCCGCATGGAATGCGACGGACACGTGGATTACCGCCTGGCCCTGAAGGCCCATCGCGACCAGCACGTCCAGGAAGTGGGCCTCGACGTGCACCTGACGCCCGGCGCGTCGCGGTATCTGATGGGCATGGGGCATCGCGGCGGGGCCCGCCCGCTCGCGCTGGACTGGACGTGGGACGAGAAGGCCAACAACAACTGGTTCTGGGCCGGCGACGTACACGCGGGCCTCCAGTGCCGCCTCAAACACGCCCAGCCCGACTGGCCCATCATGCACCTGAAACGCACCGGCGTCTACCGCGACTGGAGCAACGGCGGGCGCGGCGGGGTCCGCATGGGCCAAGAGCCCGACGGCTCGTTCGGCGTGCACGCCTTCACCGGCGAGCGAACCGTCGCGGCGGGCGAGGAACTGCATTTCAACTTCAGCCTGCTCATCACCCCCGTCAAGACGCTCGACCGGAGGCACTGGCAGTGGCGGATCGTGCATCGCGGTGACTACCAGCGCCCCCCCGAGGAGGAGGCCGCCACCGGCGCGAAGATCGTCACCGTGCACCAGGGCAACAGCCTGAACCCCTACATCAACTACCCTTTCCTGACCGTCGGGGAACTCAAAGACTACGCCGACGCCGTTCACGCCCGCCGGATGCGGCTGAAGATCTACTACACGCTCCGGGAGCTCAGCAACCGGGCCGCGGAACTCTGGCTCCTGCGGTCGCTGGGGGATGAGGTCTTCACCGACGGGGCCGGGTTCGCCGATCCCGAACGCCTCGCCCGGCAGGAACTCTACCGCAACCACACCGGCGACGCGTGGTTCTGCGAGCACCTGGTCGGGGGCTACCGGGCGGCCTGGCACCAGCCGCTCGGGGCCGACAACGCCTGCCCGATCGACGACACCGGCGGCGTCTCGATCGACAGCCCCAAGTGGAACGGGCGAAGCGACGGGGCCCTCGAGACCGTCGGCCTGTCACGGTGGCACAACTACTACCTCGAGGGGCTGCGGTTCCTGCTGGCCCGGGTGGGCATCGACGGGCTGTACCTCGACGGCATCGGGTACGACCGCGAGGTGATGAAGCGGGTCCGCAAGGTGCTCCAACGAACCCGCCCCGGCTCGCTGGTGGACTTCCACGGCGGGAACGAGTTCTTTCCGGATTTCGGGATGTGCAGCACGGCCGGTCGTAATATGGAACATTTTCCATACCTCGACAGCCTGTGGTTCGGCGAGGGATTCGACTACGAAGCGGCCGGGCCGGACTACTGGCTGGTGGAGATCTCCGGAATCCCCGGCGGGCTCTTCAGCGAAATGCTGGGCGCGGGCAACGGCTGGCGCGGGATGCTCTACGGGATGGCCTGCCGGTTGACCTGGTGCCAGGGCGACCCGCGGGCCGTCTGGAAGGCGTGGGACGACTTCGGCATCGACCAGGCCGACATGATCGGCTACTGGGATCCGTCCTGCCCCGTTCGCACCGGGCGCGACGACGTGCTGGCCACCGTGTACCGGCGGGCCGAGCGGTCGCTGATCGCCCTGGCCAGTTGGGCCTCCCAGCCCGCCGCCGTCCGCCTCGCGATCGACTGGGCGGCGCTGGGGCTGGACCCAAAGAAAACGACGCTGCACGCGGCGGCAATCCCGGGGTTCCAGGAGGCGACCGCCTTCGGCCCGGAGGATTCCATCCCTGTCCAGCCGGGCAAAGGCTGGTTGCTTGTCGCCGCGGAAACCGGAACGGCCTGAAACAGGCCCGGGAGATATCATGCTGCCACGCGAACGCGTTATCGCCGCCCTGGAACACCGCGAGGGCGATCGGATTCCCTGGGGCGAGCATTCCATCGATTACAACGTCTTCGAGGACATCCTCGGCCGCCCCACCCTCACCCAGGCGAAGATGCGGACGACGCAGGCCTTCTGGGACGGGCGGCGGGACGAGGTCGTCGAGAGCATGAAGCGGGACGTCAGCGACCTGATCGACGCCCTCGAGATGGACATCGTCTATACCAGCCGCGTGCTCGAGCGGGGCTTCCGCCCCGAGCCGATGGAGAAACTCGACGAGCAGACCTACCGGGACTCCGGCGGCAACCTCTTCCGCGTCTCGGCGACTACGCACGACCTGATGCCCTACAAGCTCGCCACGGCCGGCTACGTCGAGCCGACGATGGCGGACCTCGAGCGGCAGCTCGACGATGTGGTGAAGGCCCCGCCGCTCGACCCGACCGGCAGCGAGTGGGAGTTCGTGCGGCACATGGTGGCCACGAAGAAGAAGACGCACTTCGTCATGCTCCTCGTCGGCGACATCGTGTTCCCGGGCATCGGGGCGACGGAAGAAGACCGGTGGATGAGCATCCTGGAGAAGCCCGAGCTCTGCCGCAAGCAACAAGAGTTGACGACGGCCTGGCTTCTCCGCGAACTGCCCGTCTACACCGCCCTGGGCGTCGACGCGATCATGCCCTGCGGCGACCTGGGCTCCAGCACGGGCCTGATGGCCAGTCCGGCCGTCTATCGCGAGATGGTGTACCCCTTCCACCAGCGGCACGTCGCCGCCGCCCGCGCGTGCGGGCTCAAGGTGCTCAAGCACTGCTGCGGGCACATCTGGCCGGTGATTCAGGAGATCGCCGACCTGTACGACGCGTACGAGGGCATCCAGGGCACGGCGGGGATGGACGTCGCGAAGCTCAAGCAGGCCGTCGGCGACCGCCTGTGCCTCTGGGGGGGCATCTGGCACGAGCACATCATCCTGGGCGGCGTGGACGACATCCGGGCCGACGCCCGGCACGCCTTCGCCGGCGCCGCCCCGGGCGGGGGCTATATCATGGGCTCGAGCCACTCCCTCGCCGTCGACGCCAAGCGAGAGAACATCCTCGAGATGAAGCGCCTCCGCGACACGTGGGGCGTCTATCCCATCCGCCCGAACCGGTTCATTTGACGGCGGGGGTTTCGCCCGGCAGGGCGTAGGTCACCCCCGGCAGGGCGGCGCCTTTGGGCCCGGTGACGCGGAAGTTCGTCAGCCAGTCCCCCCCGCCGTTGGCGACTTTCAGCAGCACGAGGTTGTCGCCCTGTCGGAGTTGCACGTCGGCGACGTTCTGGTCCAGGCCGCACTCGCGAGGGGCCGGCTCGCTGATAATGAGCGCCCCGTTGAGCCAGACCTTGCACGAGTCGTCGCTGCCGACGCGGATCTGGGCGGCCTGGGCGACGGGCGAGCGGACCAGGGCCGCCGCGTAGGCGACCTTGTCACGCGTGTCGGTGTAGAGGTCGCCGAAGTTCAGGTCGCGCCCCGTCGCCTGGCCTTTCCGCCACCGGTAGGGGCCTGCCTTGGCTCTGTCGACGGGCTTGACGGTCGGTTCGTCCACGTAGGCGTAGTCCAACCCATGATTGGCCCTGCCGGCGGCCTCGAAGCCCCCGACCACCAGGTATCGCGGGCAAAGGTTCAGGGCGTTGAACCACACGTTGTCGGGCCCGCGGAGCACGGTCACCCCCCGCCACATCTTCCGCGTCACGTGGGCGCACAGCATGTGGCGATACCAGTCGTACAGGCTGCCCTTGCCCTCCTTGGGCTGCCAGCAGTTCTTGCCGCAGTTGCCGATGCCGCTGTCGGGGTTCACCACCAGCCCTCGCGGGTACATCTGGTGCTCGTCGATCATCGTCTGGAGCCCGTGCATCCACTCGTGGACCTGCACCTCGCCGTCGCCGCCGGTCCGCCCGTCGCCGCCGTCGTTGAAGCCCGAGTAGATCGCCCCCTTGCAGGCGACCCCCCACGTGGCGGCCCAGCAGGAGGTCGGCAACCCGCCCGTCAACGCGTAACCCATCACGAAGTCCAAATCGCCGGGCTCGAGGTCCGTAAAGTGGGGTACGCAGTTGTCCGGGTCGGGGCAGCCTTCCATCTTCGTCAGCGGCTTGTCGATCACCACCACGTCCGACATGACCCGGATGTTGCCCATCGACGCGAGCACGATCTCCCGCGCCCAGGCTCTCGTGGCGTTCCTTATATCCTCGATCTGCTTGTCGGTGTACTGGTGTTTGACGGCCCCGATCTCCGTCTTGCGGAAAACATACGTCCGGGCCTTGTATAGCGAAGCCTTGGCCAGATCGCCGTTGGGCTTGACCTTCGGCCGCAGCTCCTCGAACTTGTGACGAAGTTCAACCCGCTGCTCGGGCGTGGTCGGGGTGGAATCGTAGATCGTCTCGTAGTGCAGCAGGGCCGCGTCCCAGTCTTTGGCCTGCTCGGCCTTGACGGCGGCGGCCCGCTCCACGGCCGCGGGGTCGGCCCCCGTCGCCGCCGGGGCGCTCTGCCCCAACGCCGCCGAACCCAACGCGACAACCACTCCGATCACGACGACAATCCGGCCGGCCCATACCATTCGCGGCATCGCAGTCCTTCCGATCTTCTCTCTTCACGCCCGCCCTGGGCGGGGCGGGGGTTTCTACTGCGGCGACAACGTGCCGTCCGCGTTGATCTTCGCTTTGACCTTCCCCGCGGGCGTCTCAAAACTCACCATGCCCAGTTGCTTGGCCGTCAGGCCCGCCGCCGACGTGCCGAACCGCACCACGCCCTCGCCCTTGATGGTGAGGGTCTTGGTCGCGTCCCACTCCTTCTTGGACGAGTCGGCGAAGGAGATGCCGTTGGTGCTCCCCTTCTTGCCGCCCAGGTCGATCACGGTCTCCGTCTGGACGGTGAGCGTGCCGATGGTGTCCGAGTTGCCCGACAGCATAAGGGTCGCCCGATGGTTCTTGGTGTCCTTATACAGCGGCAGCGTGATGATCGACGAGGTGTCGGGCAACTGGTCCGGCTGGATCCAGACCAGGAACGATTCGTTCCACCCGTCGATCCCGCCCATCTCAATGTCGCCCGACAGGGCCGCCATGCCCGGGGGCATCTCCAGCCGCATCAGCCCGTGGCGAATCTGGAAGACGCCGCTGAACGTGTTGGGCTTCTTGTTGCGTATGACCGAGGGATACGTCACCCACCCGCCGCTATAGCCGCCGTCCCACTTGATCCGCCCGCCGTTGCCGACGAGGTTCACGCTGACCACCGTGCCGTTCCCGCCGCCGGTGGTCCAGTTGAGCGTCTTGCCGTTGATGTCCAGCGTGCCCGAGGCCGAGCCGCACTGCCAGTCGAACTTCGTATCGCCCACCAGCTTGCAGTTGAAGTTGGGGCCGAACGTCTGGCCGATCTGGTCCCAGGTGCCGCTGATCTCCGTCGGCTTGACGTCGGCCAGGTCCGTGCCGGCCAGGAACTTCAGGTCCGCCTGCAACTGGGGATTGAGCTTGTCCTGCGTGCTCGGGGTCGTGGGCACGCCCGCCTTCTGGTCCGGGCCGAAGGCGCGAAGCTCCGCGATCTCCACCCCGCGCGTCCGGCTGTTGTCCAGCACGGTGGCCCGGATGTACCGGGCCTTCTGCGCCGTGAACGTGTGGGTGTATCCCTTCTCCGTCGCGGCGGCGGCGTTCTTGGCCGCGTCGGCGACGACGGCCCACGTCTTGTTGTCGGCCGACAGGGCGATGGTGTACTGGTACGCCCGGTTGTCGTCGGGGTTCCAGAAGGTGTAGAGAACCACGCGGTTGACGTCCAGCGCCCGGCCCAGGTCGACGGTGAGTTCCTGCTTCAGGTTGGTTTCATTGAGGCATTCGTTCCGGTCGACCAGCCCGTCCACCGTCAGATCGACGAATTCCTTCGGACCGCGCGTGGCGGTGACTTCCTTCTTGTAGGTCAGGCTGAAGGGGTCGAAGTCCACTTTCCGCGCGAGCATCCGCCAGGGCACACCCTTGGCCTGCCCGGCCTCGTTGAAGTACTGGAACGTGACGGTGGCGTCGTCGACGATGCGGAAGGGTTTCGTATAGGCCGGGGAGTGCGTCGTGACGGGCCCGTTGATCTGATACCGCACGAGCCCCGTCTTGATGTGCTGCTTGAGCTCGAAGGCCATCGTGTTGGCGAATCGCGGGTCGCCCTCGCGCACCGCCCCGACCGTCCGGACGGTGTAGGGGTTGTTGTGAAACTCGCGGATCAGCGTCCGCCCGACGGGCTGGCCGCTCTTGTCGTAGAGACGCGCCTTGAAGATCGTCGTGCCGCCCACCTCGGTCTTGAGGTTCTTCAGCACGGCCGGGGTGAACACCGGGGCGTTCGCGTGCGGGTAATCCCAGCCTTCGCCGTTTTCCAGAAGATAATGAATGACGGCGTCCTTTACGTTGCAGACCAACTCGGCCTCCAGATCGCCGGTGTATTCGTAGACGGGCCCGATGAACCCCGCGCCGCCCTCGAGCATCCAGTCTTCCAGCGTGCGGACGTTGGCGCCGACCTTGAGCTCCAGCCCCGTGGCCACGCGGTCGAACTGGTCCTGGCTGCGGGCGTAGCGGGCGGCGAACTGGGGATACGAGTCCGGGACGCCCGGGTTGTACGTCACTTCGTTCCGCACCGGGATCTTGAACCGCAGCACCCGCAGCGCGATGTTGCCGTGGTTCTGCCAGAACACCAGTTCCGACCCGAGCATGCCCGGAACGGCGAACTGATTCTGCTTGCCGCAGGGCCGCCAGTCGTACAGGACCGCGATCGGGTCGCCGATACTGGGCACCCAGGTGACCTGGACGACGGGCCGGCCGGCCTTGAGCGTATTGGCTGTCTCGCCGTGCTTGTCCTCCCCGAACTTGCTCGTGATGTTCCAGACCGTGCTGATCACGTCCTTGTCGAAGCTGGGGCACTCCCACGCCATCGTCCGCTTGCCGTACTTCTTGACGATCTCGTTCATCTTCTTCACGTGATACGCGAACAGATCGCCGTCGTCCTTGAGGTTGTGCTCCTTCATGAACTGCTGGTTGTCGGTGTGAACGCGGGCCTCGTCGCAGCCGATGTGGATGTACGGTGAGCTGGCGAAAACCTCGCACAGCTCCTTGACCATGACGTCCAGCGTCTCGTAGATCTTCGGACCCGTCACGTCCATGCCCGGGCCCTTGCCGAACACCTCCGGCATGCGATGGCACAGGAAGGTGCAGTGCCCGGGCGTCTCCAGCTCGGGCACCAGCGTCACCCCACGCTCGTCAGCGTAGCGGACGAGGTCCAGAATGTCCTGCCGCTTCCACGCCCCGCCGGTGTTCACCTGAGGGAAAGCCTTGAACGGGAACAGGAAATTGCAGTCGTCGGAAAAGTGCAGCCGGAAGAACCGGATCTTGTAGAACCGGCACAGATCGATCACATCCCGCAGGACCTCCATCGTGTGTTCCTGGCGGGCGATGTCCAGCATCACGCCGCTGTACTCGGCGGTGGACCAGTCCTTGACGACGTACACGGGCACGACGACCTCGCCCTTGTCGTTCCTGCCCACGCTCTGCACCAGCGTCGCCGTGCCCATCGCCAGGCCGTTGTAGTTCTGCCCGACGACCGAGACGCCCTCGCCGGTCACCGTGACGACGTAACTCTCCTTGGGGAGTTTGGGGTCGAGGCTCAGCGCGACGTCGCCGGCGGCAGCCTTGCCCTGCGCCGTCGTCAGCGCGACGGCCGTCGCCATGCGGATGTCCTTGGCGACGATGCCCGCCAGGGGCGCAATCGACGCGTCGTCGTACACGATCCGCTTACCCTCGCCGATGACGCACTCGCCCGGGCCGGGCTTGTACTCCTTGGGCCAGGGGGAGAACGCCGGCGGCTGCGCCGCTCCGGCGGCCAGCACGCCCGCAAAGAAGGCCAACAACGCCGCCGCCACCCGGCGCCCCGCGAAAGCGAGGGGCCACGATATTGCTAGATTTGCCATGGCGACGATTCTCCCCGCCGCCTGTTCGCCTGCCAAGAAGAATTCTTACGCGGCCCGGGCGAGGAAAATAAAGCGGCCGCATCCGCCCGGCCCGGCTATACTCCCCGGCGGTTGCACCGCATGTTGGATCCATCCGGCCCCGTCGAGGAGCGAAAACACATGAAGCGAACGATTTCCCTGGCGGCCCTGTGCCTGTTCTTGGCGGCGTTGGCAGCCCTGGCCCCCGCCCGGGCCGACGACGTCTACGACCGCGACTCCCCCTTCAACGGCGGAATGAAAACCCCCGCGCCGCCGGGGAGATCCACCTGCTGACGGGGCTGCAACTGTCCGTCACGGCCGGCCCGGCCCGGGCGGGCGACATCGTGCTGAAACTCAACAAGGCCCTCAAGGCCGACGAGCCCATCCTCGTCGTCCGGCCGCCGGAGCTGGTCCGAACCACCGACGGGGCGTACACGCTGGCCGTCGGCGAGCAGGCGATCGTGGAGGCCTTCGACTACCGGGCGGCCGTCGAAGGTACGGCCACCCTCCTCCAGGCCCTCGGCCAGGCCGGCGGGGACGTGACGCTGCCCCGGCTCGCCGTCAAGGACTGGCCCCACTCCGATTACGGCGGGCTGATGATCGACTGCGGCCGACAGAACCAGCCGGTCGAGTGGCTCAAGAAGATGGTCGAGGCCTGCCGCATGTACAAGGTTCGCTACCTGCACCTGCACCTGACGGACGACCAGGGCTGGACGTTCCCCTCGACCAAGTACCCGCAACTGGGCGCCAAGCCCCAGAGCCCCAAGCTCTTCACGCTCGAGGAGCTCAAGGACCTCGTCGCCTACGCCGACGCCCGCGGCATCGCCATCGTGCCCGAACTGGAAATGCCCGGGCACAGCGGGGCCGCCCTGAACTGCCTGCCCGAGATCTTCGACGCGATCAACCCCGAGACGAAACAGCCCATCGGCCTGGGTTGCATGAACATGGCCAACGAGGCCATCTACCCCGCCCTGGACACGATCATCGGGGAGATGTGCGAGGTGTTCAAGTCCAGCCCCTTCGTTCACATCGGCAGCGACGAGGTGTCCATGGGGCGGATCCAGCTTTACAGCGGCTACAAGGCCTTCATGGCCCGGCACGAGCTGAAGACCGACGGCGACCTGGCGAACTACTTCATCGCCCGCGTCAACGAGAGCATCAAGAAGCACGGTCGCAAGACCGTCAAGTGGGAGGGCCTGGGCACGGGGGCGGCCAAGGACATGATCATCATGACCTGGATCAGCCGGAGCAACGCCGCCCGCGGGCTCATCGATCGCGGATACGCCACCATCACCTGCCCGTGGGACCTGGAAGTGCCCTGGTCGCAGTGGAGCATGTACGAGTGCAACAACAGCAAGCTCAAGAAGGGTGACGCGGTGATCGGGGCGACGGCGGTGGCGTGGGAGATGGGGCCCGAGGGCAACCTCGTCCGCGCCCGGGCCGTCGCCGGACGCCAGGAACGCACCTGGGGGCCCGACAACACCGTGACGGAGGCGGGGTTCTCCGCTCGCTTCCAGGCTCAGGACGCGGCCGTCGGGCGGCTCATCGGCCTGACCCCCAAACCCGTGATGGAAGCCTCCTTCGCCCCCACCGCCGGCACGCGGGACCTGCTGGAACCCGTCTTCGCCTTCGACGGCAAGGACACGACGTTCTATCAATCCGCCAAGGCCCCCAAGGCCGGCGATTCCTTCACCCTCGAATTCGCCAAGCCCGCCCTCGTCTACGCCGTCGACGTCCTGACGGGCGCCAACGGCAAAGGGCTGATGGACGGCGCGGAGTTGCAGACCTCGGCCGACGGGAGCAAGTTCGTCACCGTCGCCAAGCTCGCCAGCGGCGCCGCCCGGGCGGTCCTGAGCGACAACGCCGTCAAGAGCGTGCGGCTGTTGTGCGGCTCGGCCCAGAGCGACCCGATGGTCGTCCGTGAGATCAAGTTGCAGTTGATGGTGGAGGTCAGCGGCGTGGTCTCCGACCCGGGGCGAGCCCTGGGCCAGAGCAACGTGGGCGTGCTCAAGGGCGACGCGACCTTCCGCGGCGCGGGTCAGGGGTGCCTCAACCCCCTGACCAACAAGGACCACGTGCTGACGTTCGACAACGGCGGCCGGGCGAGCGGCTACGGCGGGCCCATCGGCGGCAGCGGCACGGTGCAGATCCTCCAGGGCCAGGCCGGCGGACGGGCCGCGAACAGCCCGATGGTCCTGGCCGGCAAGGCCCCCAACACCATGAAGGGCGACTGGCTGGTCAAGGCCGGGCGACTGACCCTGGCCAAGGATGCCGGCCTCGACGCCGTCGGCGGGCGAATCGTCGTCGGAGGGCAGGGCGACAACGACTGCCTCTACTGGGCCAACAGCGACCAGGTCAATGACGAGGCCCTCGTCGAACTGCTCGATTCGCCCAAGGGCGGCGCGACCCTGAACCTCAACGGGTGCACCGAAACCTTCGTCCGCCTGGCGATGGCCCCGCACACCCGGATCGTCACCGATGATGAGAAAACCGGCGGCGTCCTGACCGTCGCCGCGCTGACCATCGACGGCAAG
>JAPLNA010000258.1:14012-56652 GCA_026693065.1 Planctomycetota bacterium | reverse complement strand
CGACGGCAGGACCTTGAGAAGCTTGCCCTTGACGTAGCGGTCGATCATGGCGGCGGCGTTCTTTCCGGCGCCGATGGCTTCGATGACGGTGCCCGGGCCGTTGACCACGTCGCCGCCGCCGAACACGCCGGCTCGGTCGCCGGCGAGGCTCTCGGGGTTCACCCGCATCGTGCCCCACTTGGTCAGGGCCAGGCCCTTCAGGTCTTCGCCCTGGGGCTCTTCGCTGATGGCCACGATCAGCGTGTCCAGTTCGACCTCGAACTCGCTTCCGGGCACCGGTACGGGCTTGCGCCGCCCGGAGGCGTCGGGCTCGCCCAGCTCGTTGCGGATCAGCCGCATGCCCGTCAGCTTGCCGTTCTTGGCCAGAACGGCCACGGGGGCGACCAGTTCCTCGATCTGGATGCCTTCTTCCAGCCCGGCGTGAATTTCCTCGGCGTAGGCGGGCATTTCCTCGCGGCTGCGACGGTAGAACATCGTCACGCCCTTGACGCCGCTCTGGCGGAAGGCGACGCGGGCGGCGTCCATCGCCGAGTTGCCCCCGCCGATGATGCCGACGCGCCCCTTGGCCAGGGACTCATTGTGAAGGTTATGGGCCTTGAGGAACCCAATGCCCGGGATCACGCCCGAGGCGTCCTCGCCGGCCAGGTCGAGCTTCTTGCTCTTGTGCGAGCCGACGGCGACGTAGACGGCCTGGTAGCCGGCCTTGAGGAGGTCTTCGGGGGTGAAGTCCTTGCCCATGGCCCGCCCGTACTGGACGTCGATGTTGGCGTTCAGGAGGGCGTCGATTTCCTTCTGGAGGATTTCGCGGGGCATGCGATAGGCGGGGATGGCCGCCGTGAGCATGCCGCCCAGAGTTTTCTCGCGTTCGAAGAGGGTGACCTTGTGGCCCATGAGGCTCAGGCAGTGGGCGGCGGTGAGTCCGCTGGGCCCGCCGCCGATGACGGCGATCTTCGCCGCGTTGGGCCTGGCCGCCGCGAACGGAGGCCGATAGCTGCCCGGATCCACCCGGTCCACCACGAATCGCTTGAGCGCCCGCAGGGCAATGGGCTCGCCGCCCGTGGTGCCGGCGCGGCAGCCCTTCTCGCACGGGTGATGGCACACGCGGGCGCAGACCGACGGCAGCGGGTTGGCCTGGCGGATGACCCGGTAGGCCTCGCCGTACTCGCCCCGGGCCACGTGAGCCACGTACCGCCACGTCTCCGTGCCGGCCGGGCAGGCGTTCTGGCACGTCACGCCCACCAGTTCGCGGCAGGACCCGGCGGGGCATCGCCGCTCGAAGACGTGGGCTTCGTACTCGTCCCGGAACCACTTGAGCGTGCTCAGCACGGGGTTGGGGGCGGTCTGCCCCAGCCCGCACAGGCTGGTGGACTTGATCATCTCGCCCAGGGCCTTGAGCTTCATGATGCCCTGGAACCGCACGAGGGCGTCAGCCTCGTCTTCGCGGCGCCGCGGGCGGGTGATGGCCTTCAGGATCTCCAGCATGTGCTTGGTGCCTTCCCGGCACGGGATGCACTTGCCGCAGCTCTCGGACTGGATGAACTCCATGAAGAACTTGGCGAAGTCGACCATGCACGTCGACTCGTCCAGCACGACCAGCCCGCCGGAGCCCATGATGGTGCCGAAATTCTTGAGGGCCTCGTAATCGGTCGGGATGTCCATCTGGGCCTCGGGGACGCAGCCGCCGGAGGGCCCGCCGATCTGGACGGCCTTGCACTTCTTGTTGTTGGGGATGCCCCCGCCGATGTCAAAGACCACCTGCCGCAGCGTCGTGCCCATGGGCACCTCGACCAGCCCCGTCCGCCGCACCATGCCCGACAGGGCGAACACCTTCGTGCCCTTGCTGCCGGTCGTGCCCATCGAGGCAAACCACTCGGCCCCACGCTCCAGGATCAGGGGCAGGTTGGCCAGCGTCTCGACGTTGTTGATGACGGTGGGCTTTCCGAACAGGCCCGAGACGGCCGGGAACGGCGGACGCGGACGCGGCATGCCTCGCTTGCCCTCGATCGAATTGATCAGGGCCGTCTCCTCGCCGCAAACGAACGCCCCGGCGCCCTTCTTGAGCTTGATCTCCAGGCTGTTGCCGCTGTCGAGGATGTTCTCGCCGATGAGCCCGTAGGCCTTGGCCTGCTCGATGGCTCGGGTGAGGTTCTCGACGCCCAGGGGGTACTCGGCCCGGATGTAGACGTAAGCTTTGGTGGCGCCGATGGCGTAGGCGGCGATGACCATGCCTTCGAGGAGGCGGTGGGGGTCGCTTTCGCAGACGGCGCGGTCCATGAACGCGCCCGGGTCGCCTTCGTCGGCGTTGCAGATGAGGTACTTCTGGTCGGCGGAGGTCGCCAGGGCGAACTTCCACTTCTTGCCCGTGGGGAACCCGCCGCCGCCTCGCCCGCGAAGCCCGCTGGCGATCACCGAGTCGCAGACCTGCTCGCGGGTCATGCCCTCGAGCACCGCCGCCATGGAGGAATACCCGCCGCGGGCGATGTACTCGTCAATGTCCAGCGGGTCGACGATCCCGCTGCCGGCCAGCACCACCCGGCGCTGGTGGATCAGGAAGGGGTGCTCGTCCAGATACGCCATTCCCTGCCAGGCCTGTTCCTTGGCGCCGCGGAACTGTCCGAGCACCATGTCCTTGGGAGCCTCCTGGCGGGAGAGCATGGCATCGAGGATGCCGGGGGCCTTCTCCGCCGTCACAGAGCCGAAGCTCACCCGGGCCTTGCCGGGCAACTGGACGTCCATGACGGGCTCTTCGGAGCACAGCCCGATGCAGCCGACCTCGACGACCTTGACGTCGGCCTTGTGGGCCTGGAGGTAGTCACGGACGGCGGCGAGGGTCTTGCCCGCGCCGGCGCCCAGCCCGCACGTGCCCGCCCCGACGAATACCACAGGCTTGTCCACAACCTCGCGGCGCAGGGCGGCCAGGTAGGCCTCCAGCTTGTCGCCGCCGGCGGCGCGGATCTTGGCCAGTTCGCCGCTCTTGATCCGGGCCAGGAGTTTGGGCGAAGGCCTCCGCGGCTCCTGCCAGCACCGGCCCGCTACGCTCGTCTTGTTGGTTTCAGCGCTTACCATTGGCCACTTCCTTCTGGCGGCAGTCCTGGATGATTCGTCCCAGTCTGGCCGGGGTCACTTTGGCGTAGAACTCACCGTTGACGTTCACCACGGGCGCCAGTCCGCAGGCGCCCATGCAGGCGACGATTTCGAGGCTGAAAAGCTTGTCCCGCGAGGTCTGCCCGGGCTTGAGCTTCAGTTGCTTGGTCACCATGTCCAGCACCTTCTCCGACCCCTTCACGTGGCAGGCCGTCCCGCGGCAGATCGTGAAGTGGTACTTGCCCTTGGGAGCGAAGCGGAACTGATTGTAGAAGGTCGCCACCCCGAAGATCTTGCTGGCGGGTAGCTTGAGGCGGCGCCCCACGAGGCTGACGGCCTGGCGGGAGAGATACCCCTGGCTCTCCTGAATCTCCTGTAGAACGGGAATCAGGGCTTCCCGACCCGCCGCCGGGTGCCTGGCCAGAATCGCTTCAATGTCGGTTTCACAGTTGTCGATCATGTCCCTATTCCTGTCTTAGTAGCTGTCTCCGTGCAAAAAACGCCACCTTCTCCAGCGACGTCGTCAAATCCACGTTCTCCACGAACACCGCCCCCGGAACGCGCAACCGCACCGGGGCGAAATTCAACAGTCCACAAACCCCCGCGCCCACCAGGGCGTCGGCGACGGCCTGGGCCTCCCCTGCCGGCACGGCCACAATCGCCGTGTTGATGCTCTTGACGGCCACCAGGGAAGCCAACTCCTCCATCCGGTGGCACGGGCAGCCGTGAATGACCCGGTCCACCTTCGCCGGGTCGCTGTCGAAGGCCGCCGTGATGCTGAGATTGGGCCTGCGACCGGCGAAATAGGACAGAATCGCCCGACCGAGGTTGCCCACGCCCACCAAGGCGATCTCCTGAAGTCCGCCGGCATCCAGGAACCCCCCGATGGCTTCGATCAGCCTGGCGACTTCGTACCCCTTGGTCGGAGAGCCCGAGAAGCCCAGGATCATCATGTCCCTTCGGACCTGGGCGGCGGTCCGGCCGGCCTTCTGCGCCAGCTCATGCGAATAGATGAACTTGACCCGCTCCGCCGCCAGATTCGCCAGCAGCCGCCGGTACAGGCTCAGTCTCTCAATCGCCTTGTCGGGCCATTGTCCCAGCATGATCGCAGCTCTTTGACCCTCTCTGACTGTTATGTCATTCACGCTGTGAATCCGTTCACAGTTTGATTCTATAATCCTATCGGCTGAATGTCAATTGTTTTCCCGAAAGAAACGCAAGAAATATCTCCCCGTCCTCGTGATTTCGCCCGGCCCCCGATTCCCTTCTGTTCCACGGCGCAACGGACGGGGCGTATCCGCCCATTGACGCTGTGCATCACATCACAACTGGCCAGGGCCCGTCGAGTAACCTCCAATGGTAATGGCGGCCATGTCTACGCTTGCAAGATCAGCCAAAAACCAGAGTTAAGCTGATTGCCACACCCGGGCCGCACGGGGCCGCCCTATCCCTACGGCCGTTGGAGCACGCACACCAGCCAACCCCCGCCCCGAAGCGCCCGCGTACTCTTCATCGGATCCCTGGCGACCCCTTTCTGGGTGCTGGATAACAAGACTCGCAGGCCGACCTCGTTGGCGTCGGAGACGACCTCCTCGGGCGTGAACCAGTGGGACCGAAACACCCGCGTCCCCTGGCCGCGGTTGGCGAGAAAGCCCCAGCGGGGAATCTTGTCCCCCGGCTCGCACTTGTGGGGGTTGGCGAACATATGGAGAAAACTCATCGCCTTGAAGTAGAAACTGTACGCCAACCGATCCCCCTGCGAGTTCAAATCCATCAGGACCAGCCCGCCGGGCTTGACCACGCGGGCGACCTGCCGAAGGGACGCGATCCACGCCTCCCGCGGCGTAATGTGGCCGTAGACGTTCTCGAACATCGTCGCCACGTCGAAGGCGGCGTCGGAATACGGCAGGGCATCGGCCGTCGCCACCACGAACGGAATGTTCCGTCCGACCGAATCGCCATGCACCATGGCCCGTTGGATCATTTCGGGCGTGCAGTCCATCCCATGGAGATTGGCGTAGCCCTCGTCGCTGAGGGCGAAGGTCTCCCGTCCGGCCCCGCACCCCACGGTCAAGATCGAGGCATTCCGGTCGGGACAGTACGCCTTCATCAGGGCGAGCTCATGGGGAAACAGTTCGTACCTGGGCGCCAGCCAACGGCCCGCGAACTCCCCCCTGGCGTAGGCCTCCACGGTGGACTGCAGATTGGCATTCGTCATGCGATATCCTTTCCGTGCGAAGATACGGCCTGGACGAATCGCAACCATCGATGGGCCGGGCGCCCGCCCGGCTTCGCCGGTTCGCCACGAATTATAGAACCCTCCGCGGCCCATTTCCGGTGCGCCCGGGAGTTTTCTCTGCGGATCGGGCCGGGGCCGCTGCTGGGTCGAAAGCCCCCCCCGCCCCGGATTTTCGGAAGCTGCCCTCCCCGTATGCCGATGGTACAATGATAACCGTCACCTTCAGCCCGGACGTTACCATGGCAAAACCCGCGGACATCAACGTTGTCGAACTGCCCCTGGCCCACTGCGGCGTGGCGGAGCACTGCCAGGCCCTGCAGCGAATCAAGGCCCTGCCCTTCTGGTGGTACATCGGGACCAGCGGCCGGTTCGGCAATTTCTCCATCCCCTTCCAGGACCGCGCGGGCCACTGGTGGTATCAGGTGAAGCCCGGGCTCTGCTGGCCGGCCGACTGCTTCGCGCCCATCCCCCCGGCCGAGGTCAGTCTCCCCTGGGGCAAGAGCTTCCTGGGCTACCAGCACGTCGTCCCCGACGAGGCCCAGGCCGACAGCCATCTCGTCATCAACGCCGTCCTCGACCTGGCCTCCTACGGCAGCGAGTCCATCGACGCCAAGCGACGTAATTCCATGCGAAAAGGCTTCAAGTGCTGCAGCCTGGAAGTGGCCCGCTCGCTGGACGAAGACACCCTGAGCGGCTGCCTGGCCTCCTGGAACGACCTGTCCGGCCGCAGCGGATGGAAGCACTGCCTCGACCCGGCCTCCTTCGGCGAAACCTTCCGCCTCCTGCTCGACTGCCCGGGCGTCTCGGTGATCGTCGGGCGGGAGATCGAAACCGGGCAGGTCGCCGGCTTCCTCGTCACGAAGATCATCGGCCCGACCGCCTACGTCGACACCATCGCCAGCCGCACCGACATGCTCCACACCAACGTCAACGACGCCGTCATGGCCGCCTTCGTCATGAACGCCGCGAAGATCCCCGGCGTGACCTCCGCCCACTACGCCATCAAGTCCAACGTGACGAACCTGGAGAAGTTCAAGACCGGCCTGGGCTTCGTCCCCCACCCCTTCCCCGCCCGCACCCGCCTGCGCCCGGGCGTGGGGCTGCTGCTCAAAACCCTCGCCCGCGACAAGTACGACCGCATGACCGGGCGAATCTGAACCCGCCCTTGGCCCGGGGGCGTCCCTCGGGTACAATCCCCCCATGCCGCCCTGGTCGCCCGCCCCGACATTCACGATCGACTTTGACCGCCCCTGGGAAGATCGCTACGACTCCATCCAGGGCCCCGTCCTCGACCACGCCCGCGACCTCCTGGCCGCCATCCGGCAAGAATGCCCCCCCGCCGCCGTCCACCTGGCCCCCATGGTCAACCTCCGCACCGGCGGGCGATTCGCCGCCGAAGTCAAGGCCGCCGCCAAACACGCCGGCATCGAGTGGGAATGGCTCATGCTGGCCAATGTCTCCTACGATCTGGCGATGTCCCAACTGGGCTGCTCGACGGCCGTCCTGGCCAGCCCCGAGGGGCCCGTCGTCGCCCGCAACATGGACTGGTGGCCCGAGTACAAACTCGCCGCCGCCAGTTGCCTCCTCCACGTCACCAAGGGCGGCCGGGTCAACTTCTCCATCGCCGGCTGGCCCGGGGCCATCGGCGTCGCCACCGGGCTGTCCGCCCGAGGCTTCGCCCTCGTCCTCAACGCCGTCTGGAGCGACGAGGGCGTCAGCAAGGCCGGCTACCCCGTCCTCCTGTTCCTCCGCAAGGTGCTCGAAGACGCCGCCGGGTTCGACCAGGCCGTCGACATGCTCACCCACGAGAAACTCGCCGCCGCCGCCCTCCTGACCGTCGCCGGGCTCTCCAACGACCAACGCGTGGTGATCGAACGGACCCCCAGCAAGGCCCTCCTCCGCCGCCCCGCCGGCGACGAGCCCCTCCTGACCACCAACCACTACCGCCTCCTCCGCGCCTCCACCCAGCCCGGCGAGGGCGTCCGCAAATACTTCGACCCCACCTGCAGCCGCTACGACGCCCTCAAATCCCTCACCGCCCCCCTGCCCACCGGCCGCACCCCCACCACCGAAAGCCTGCTGGAGATCCTCTCCCACCCAGCCGTCATGCAACCCATCACCGCCCAGCAGATGGTCATCCGCCCCTCCCAGGCCAGCCTGGAGCTCTTCGTCCCCCGCCGCCTGCTGGCCGGGGGGGAGGAAAACGTAGCCAGTAGCCCGTAGCCCGGGCGGTCCGCCTTCGGCGGAGTAATCAGTAAACCGTAAGCAGTCCGCCTTCGGCGGAGTGAGAAGTGAGTCGGGGGTGTCCCAAAAACCTCGCCGCGATCCTCTCTCATTTCCTAACACATTCCCCCGCCACACGTTACCATTTGGTCCCTCCCTCGACCTCGCCGTTTTCGGACACCTCCGGGACAGGACACCTCAAGGACACCTGAAGGACACCTCAAGGACACCTCCGGGACACCTGAAGGACACCTCAGGGACACTTCCCGGGGACTTCCCCGGCCCCTGGCCGGGGGGTGATCCGGGAGTCGGTCCGCCTTCGGCGGAGTAATTTGTAACCAGTAGACCCGGGCCGTGAGCTGCAATCCCTTCTGCCATTGTCTTATCTCCTGGCTGATTACTGATTACCGGTTACTGATTACTGGTTACTGATTACGGGTTCCCGATTACCGGCAATCGCCCTTCGGAGGATCAGCCTCCCCATAGTTAACGGTCGCGCCTTCGCCGGAAAGAGCCACTTACGCTTCCCCCATCCTCTCCAACCGCCTTCGCCGCAACAGGTAAAACGCCCCCGCGCCGACGTAGCCCCTGATGGCCGCTTTTTTCCGTAATTCCGGCTGTTTTTCCGGAAAACGACAGTTTTTTTCCGGGCGCGCCTGTAGTTCCCCCGGCAGGGGGTTCTCCCTGTTTCCCGTTTCCCTGCCCTGCCCCGAACCCCTGCGTTTCCGTTGACCGTTGGACGGCTACGCCGCGGGATTGTCCGCCTTTTCCTTGACCCTTGGCGGCAGGGCAGGTAGCATGCGACGGCGAAATGTGGGCTGGACTCACTCGCCTTGGCTGCGGGAGCGCCCCGGCGCCAGCGGCGGCCGCCCGCCTGCAAATCCGCGGATCGTTTCGGTCAGAAGGCCGTCCAAAGGGTTTTCCCATGAGCAAGCTGAAACGCAAACCAACCCCCGTCGCGCGGGAATCGGCAGACCTGCGGGAGGGGAACATCGCCCGGTTGCGAGAACTGTTCCCCGAGGCCGTCACCGAAGGCAAGATCGACTTCGCCAAACTGCGTGAAACCCTCGGCGACGACGTGGACGATCGCCCGGAGCGGTATTCCTTCACCTGGGCGGGCAAGCGAGACGCCATCCGCCTCCTCCAGACCCCCAGCCGCGCCACCCTCGTGCCCTGCCCGGAGGAATCCGTCAACTTCGAGACCACCAACAACGTCTTCATCGAAGGGGAGAACCTCGAGGTCCTGAAGCTCTTGTACAAGTCCTACGCCGGGCGGGTGAAGATGATCTACATCGACCCGCCCTACAACACCGGCAACGACTTCATCTACCCCGACAACTTCACCGACCCCCTGGACACCTACCTTAAACTCACCGGCCAGAAGGACTCCGAAGGCAACCTTCTCACCAGCAACCCCGAAACCTCCGGCCGATACCACTCGGCCTGGCTGACCATGATGTACCCGAGGCTGTTCGTGGCAAGGCAGATGCTCCGCGAGGACGGGTTCATCGTCGTCAGTATCGATGACGCCGAACTGACCAACCTTCGGGCCAGCATGAACGAAGTTTTCGGTGAGGAGAACTTCATCGCTATTCTGGTTTGGGACCGCAATCGGAAGAATGACGCAACCTTCTTCTCTGTAGGTCACGAATACATGGTGGTGTATGCACGAAATCGGCAGTTCCTGAAGAATTCGGACGTTATTCTTCGCGCTCTGAAAGAGGGCATAGAGGAAGTTCGCGAGGAATTCGCCGAATTGTGCAAGAAGCACGGCAACGATTGGGGCTCGGTGCGAAAAGGAATGAGGCTGTTCTTTGACAACATGACGGGGGACGACCCCCGGAAGGCGTTGGCACGATTCGGCAAGGTTGACAGCAAAGGCCCCTTCAGGGACGACGGTAATCCGAGTTGGCCCGGAGGCGGTGGGCCCAGGTACGCGGTTCTCCATCCGAGAACCGGGAAGCCGTGCAAGATCCCCAGCCGAGGATGGCTGTGGCCAACCAAGGAGAGATTCGACGAGGAGTTGGCTGCCGGCCATATCGTTTTCGGCCCAGACGAGAAGACGGTCCCGAGCGTACGGTCCTATCTCTTCGAGAAGACCACGGAGGTAATGCGGAGCGTGAGTTTCAGCTACGCGCAAACCGCTGCCCAGGAATTCGACTCTCTCTTTGACGGTGGCCGCGTGTTCGACAACCCGAAGCATTACGCGGACCTTTCCCGGATGGTTGAGTATCTGACGGGCAAGGACGATCTGGTTGTGGATTTCTTTGCCGGGTCAGGGTCACTTGCCCATGCCGTCCTCCACAGCAACCATACGGAGAAGTCCTGGCGGCGTTTCGTCTGTGTGCAACTCCCGGAACCCGTGAACGCCGAAACCCACACCGGGGAGAACGCAAAGCGTCTGGGGCTCAATACCATTGCGGAGATCGGCAAGGAACGAATCCGCCGGGTCATCAAGAGACTGCAAGATGAGTCCAAAGGCAAGCTTGACCTGAAGGACCGCGAGGTGCCGGAAGATCTGGGTTTCAAGGTCTTCAAGCTCACCGAGAGCAACTACCAGTGCTGGCGGGGGGCGGGGGCCAAGACGGGCGAGGCGTTGCTGGCCGAGATGGAGAAGCAGGTCGATCCGCTCCTGCCGGGGTGGAAGCCGATGAACGTCCTGTGCGAGGTCGCGCTCAAGGAAGGCTACAGCCTGACGTGCCGGGTTGAGGAACTGATAGGCCTGACGGGGAACACCGCCTATCGCGTGAGCGACGCCGACAAGGGCCAGTGTTTCCTGATCTGCCTGGACGACAAGCTCAAGGCCGCGACGGTGAAGGCCCTGGGCCTCAAGAAAGACGACCTGTTCATCTGCCGGGACGTGGCCTTGACGGATGAGCAGGCGGCGAACCTGGCGTTGCAGTGTAACGTGAAAACAATCTGAGAAGGCCGGGCGATACCATTTTCGTGACATCAGGAAAATGGTGTGCTGGGCGGAAGAATGGCATGGACGAACTAGAACGCAAGAAGGCCGAGGACGAGCCCCGACAGGCCGGGGGTTCCGACCTGGCCCCCCCTGCCAGGACAGGGGGGCAGGTTTTGATCTATCGGGATGGGGCACTCAACCTTCAGGTTCGCTTGGACGGCCAGACCGTCTGGCTGACCCAGGCGGGTTTGGCGGATCTGTATCAGACCACGCCCCAGAATGTAACGCTTCACATCAAGGCCATTTACGAGGAAGGCGAATTGGAGGAGGGGGCAACTTGTAAGGATTACTTACAAGTTCGCCCGGAAGGCGCCCGCCAAGTGAAACGGATGCTCAGGCACTACAGCCTGGATGTGATACTGGCCGTGGGATACCGTGTCCGATCCGCCCGCGGCCTCCAATTCCGCCAGTGGGCCACCTCCCGCCTGCGTGAGTTGCTGGTCAAGGGGTTTGTGCTGGACGACGAGCGGATCAAGGCCGGGCGGACGATCGGGCAGGACTACTTCAACGAACTGCTGGCCCGGATACGGGACATTCGAGCCTCGGAACGGCTGTTTTACCAGAAGATCACGGACATTTACGCCACCAGCGTCGACTACGATCCCTCGGCTGACATTACCCGGGAATTCTACGCCGCCGTGCAGAACAAGCTTCACTGGGCGACCCACGGGCACACCGCCGCCGAGATCGTCCACCAACGAGCCGATGCGAACAAGCCCAACATGGGCCTGACCACCTGGAGGAACGCCCCCTCGGGCCCGATCCGCAAGAGCGACGTGACGATCGCCAAGAACTACCTTACGCAGAAGGAAATTGCCGAGCTCAACCGCGTGGTGTCGATGTATCTGGACTACGCCGAAGACCAGGCCGCCCGGCACCATCCCATGCACATGGGCGAATGGGTGGCGAAACTGGACTCGTTCCTCCGATTCAACGAGCGGAATGTCCTTGCCCATGCCGGGACGATTTCACATGACCTGGCGGAAGAGCGATCGCTGGCCCAATTCGTGGAGTTCGAGCAGCGGCGCCTTCAGTCTGAGGCCCAGGCAGCCAGTGACTTTGATCGAGCGGTAGAGGACGTCAAACGCCTCGCAAGCAGCCGGCCACCCAAGGTACTTCCCGCCGGGCCATCAAAGCCTTCGCCTCGCCGGAAAGGACGCAAACCCAATTGATGGCATTTCGCTTCGACGCCAACCATGAGTTTCAGGTCAGGGCCATGACGCTCTGCCAGAATGCGGGGTATGGCCCGAAGAACCTTCTTTCCGGCGTCAGCAAAATGGTCGACATCGGCAAGATGGTCTCCTGCCGGTTCGGGGGATGGTGATCGCTGATGGAATTTCGTTTCGACGCCAATCAGGAGTTTCAGGTCAGGGCCATTGAGGCCGTGGCGGGGATGTTTGACGGGCAGGCGTGCGTGTCGGCGCAGGTGCAGTTCAAGGAGGGGACAATCAACCTGGCGGCGGTGGCCAACCGGCTGGATCTGGACGAAGGGCGGGTGCTGGCGAATCTCCAGGCCGTCCAGAAGGGGAATCGAATTCGGCCTGACGGGAAGTTGGAGTATATCGAGGCGGCCATCGGAGCGAACGGCGGGGAACGGCGGGTGCGGTTCCCGAACTTTTCCGTCGAGATGGAAACGGGGACGGGCAAGACGTACGTGTATGTCCGGACCATCCTGGAACTTTTCAGGCGGTACGGGATGCGGAAGTTCATCGTGGTCGTGCCGTCGGTGGCTGTGCGGGAGGGCGTGCTCAAGACGCTCAAGATCACCGAGAAGCACCTGAAGACGCTGTACGGCAACCCGGTGTACCGGTATTACGTGTACGACTCGGGGAATCTCTCGCAGGTGCGGCAGTTCGCCCAGACCGACAGCGTCGAGGTCATGGTGATGACCATCGACAGTTTCAACAAGGCCTCCAACGTCATCCGCCAGTCGCGGGACCAACTCCAGGGCGAAACGCCGATCCACCTGGTGCAGGCGGCGCGGCCGATCCTGATCCTGGACGAACCGCAGAACATGGAGAGCGAGAAGTCGGTGGCGGCCCTGGCCGCGCTGAATCCGCTGTTCGCCCTGCGATACTCGGCCACCCACCGCGTGCCGTACAACATCGTTTACCGCCTGACCCCGGCGGAGGCGTATCGGCAGGGGTTGGTGAAGAAGGTGCAGGTGGATTCCGTCGTCCGCGAGAACGACGAGAACCGGCCGTACATACGGGTGGAAGCCGTCGAGAGCAAGAAGACGAAGGTGACGGCCCGCCTGGCGGTACACAAGCTGATGAAGACCGGGGCGGTCAAAGAGACGCTGATAACGGTAGGCCCGGGGGCGTCCTTGGCGGAGAAGGCGGGCCGCGAAGATTACACGGGGTTCGAGGTGGATGAGATCAACCCGGGCGGGCAGTACGTCCGGTTCGCCAATAACGTGGAATTGAAGGTCGGCGAGGAACAGGGCGCCGACAAGGCGGCCGTCTTCGCTGCCCAGATTCGCCACACCGTCCAGGAACACATCCTCAAACAGGAACGGCTCAAGGGCCAGGGCATCAAGGTGTTGAGCTTGTTCTTTATCGATCGGGTGGCCAATTATGTGGGGGGCGGAATCATCCGCCAACTTTTCGACAAGGCGTTTGACGAAGTGAAGTCCGCGTATCCGGCATGGAAGGACTTGGCCCCGGCGGCCGTGCAGGCGGCGTACTTCGCGGAGAAGAAACACAAGGGCGGCGTGGTCGAACAGGTGGATTCGTCCTCCGGCGAGACCAGGGAAGACGAGGCCGCCTACGACCTGATCATGCGGGACAAGGAATCGTTGCTTGCCTTTGCGGATGCGGCGGACGATGAGGAAACCCGCAAGAAGAAGCAGGTGTGTTTCATTTTCTCGCACTCGGCCCTGCGCGAAGGGTGGGACAACCCGAACATTTTCCAGGTCTGCACGCTCCGGCAGGTTGGGTCGGAACGGGAACGTCGCCAGCAGGTGGGCCGGGGAATCCGGCTGGCTGTCAACCAGGCCGGTGACCGGGTTCACGACGAGCAGGTGAACATCCTGACCGTGGTGGCCAATGAGAGTTTCGGCACCTTCGTCGATCAGTACCAGGACGAGATTGCCTTCGAGTATCGTGCGGAGATCGAGGCCCGGTACGGCAAGAGCATTGGTGACTTGAGCAAGGCCGAGCGGCGAAAGATCGAGGCCGAGTACGGGGAAGGAATCCTGCCGCCGCCGCCCCGCAAGGCGGGCGAGAGGAAGGCCCACTTGCGAAAGAGTCGCGCGCTGAGCGAGGATTTCAAGGAACTCTGGTCCCGTATCCGACACAAGACTCGCTACGCCCTGCAAATCGACACGGAAGAACTGTTGAACGAGGTCGTGCCGGCCATCGAAGCGGAGAGAATCGCTCCGCCACGGGTGACCATCACGAAGGCCGAAATGAAGGTTGGCGACGACGGGATATTCGACGCCATGCAGATCAGCGCCGCCAAGACCGTGGCAGACCTCGTGGGGCGGTATCCTCTGCCCAACCTGGTGGAGGTAATGGCCAACCTGATGGAACACACCTCGCCCCCGGTGCGGTTGACGCGACGGTCGCTCCTGGAGCTATTCCGCCGGTTGGGCACGAAGAAGGCGGCTGTCGACAACCCGCACGAATGGGCGACAACGGCGGTTCGCATCCTCAAGGAGAAACTGGCCGATCACCTTGTGGAGGGCATTCAATACGAGAAGTTGGGTGAAGAATACCAGTTGCAGCAGATCCTCGACGAGAAGACCGTTGAACTATTCAGCAAGTACATCGTTTCGGCGGACAAGGACAGGGCGCTCTACGACCTGATCCCCTGCGATTCGGAAGTCGAGCGGAAGTTCGTGGAGGACATGGAAGCTCGCGATGACGTGCGGCTGTACTTGAAGCTGCCTACTTGGTTCATTGTTCCCACCCCGGTGGGCGACTACCGCCCGGACTGGGCAATCGTGATGGACGGCCCGGAAGCCGAAGGAAGACCGGTTCTTTACCTTGTCTCTGAAACCAAGGGTTCGCCGCGGAAAGACGACCTTCGGCCGGATGAGTGGCGAAAGATTCAGTGCGGGGCAGCCCATTTCGGATCAAAGCAATACCGAAAGAAGGGCCCGCTCGAGGGGATCGATTACCGGGTTGTTTCCTCAGCCAGCGAATTGCCCTGATTGGCCGTCTGGGCAGGGACTTGGTTGGCCGGGCCCGGGAGGGTACGTCGGCGGTATCATGAGTTCGTTGACTCGAATTGGCCGACGAACGGAGTTGGGCAGAGCTACCGGGCCGGTGCGGGGGTTGTGGAGGGAACCCGCTGCCGCCGGGCGGGGGGGGGCTCAAGACTCATGCCGACGGCCAACGCCGGCTTGTTGGAACCGGGAAATGGCTTGTCAGTGGCCGGAACCGCGCTACAATCAGTGAAGCGGCCCACGACGACCGTGGGCATGAGTTCCTCTCGGAAGTCCCGGACAAGAACAGGACGGAACCCATGTCGAAACTGCACTACCGGCCGGCGGACGGGTACTTCGGCGACCCGGTGCCGTTCTTCTGGAAGGGCACGTGGCACGTCATCTACCTGAAGGGACAACTCGACGAGTGGCGCCGGGTGCGGTACACGCCGTACCATCACCTCGTCTCCCGAGACCTGGTGAACTGGGAAGAGCTGCCGGTGGCGCTGCCGATCGGCGGGGTCGAGGACATCGACATGTCCCTCGGGAGGTTCTACCTTCTGTACTGCGGTCGAGTGTTCGCGGGAGACCGGAGCACGGGCTCACGCTGGGAGGGGGCGCAGAAGGAGGTGACCTGCCTGGCCACGAGCGACGACCTCGTGCACTGGACCAAGCGGGGCAATCCCGTACTGGTTCCGGAAAACAGCCCCTACACTGTGAGCGACTTCCGCGATCCGTATCCGTTCTGGAACGAAGAGGATGGACAGTACTGGATGGTTGTAGCCACGCAGACGAAGGATCCTGCCGTTCCCTTCCGGGGCGCCCTGACGCTCGCGAAGTCGAAAGACCTCGTGCGCTGGGAGTTCGCGCCCAAGCCGTTCTGGGCGCCGAACACCACGGGATACCGGGTCAGTCTGGAGCGTTGGCCCCGCGCCTGGGAGCTGCTGTTCCTCAACGAGCGGGCGCTGTCGGTCCGGCCGGGCGCGCCGGTGAAGCTCCAGCTCTTTGTTGACGGAGACATCGTCGAGGCGTTCGTGGACGACCAGGTGGCCATGTGCGCCAGGATCTACGATTACCGGGCGGGCGACATCGGCCTGTTCGCCTCGCACGCGAGCGTGTCGTTTGACGAACTGCGCATCCGAACACTTCCCTAGCAACGAACACAGCCATGACGTTGGCTGGCTCAAGCAGGTGCGGCGGCGGAGTGCAGTTCTTTGGAATGTGGTTCCTTGGGAGGAACATCCGCATGAATATTCCGGCCAGTGACAGAAACATCCTTCGAGACCTCGCCAAGACCGTGGCGGAGATCGGGAACCATCCGATCCAGAAACAGAAGGCGGAGATGTGGACGCGGCACAACGACCTCGAGCGACTCCGCCCGCTCGTTCTGGTTTTTCCCGAGGGCGCCTGGCGGGAGATGCTCACGGATCAGGACCTGAAGACGACGGACCCGGCCGCCCGCGGCCTGGAATGGAGATTGCGACACTGCATCTACTACTGGGAACACATGCCGGACGATAACGTGATCACGCCGGCGATCGGCTCCTGGGTCGTCGTGGAGGACAGCGGATGGGGACTTGAGCAGGATGTCACTCGACCCGAGGAAGCCACCGGCGCGGCCCACTTCAATCCCGTCATAAAGACGGAAGCCGACATCGAGAAGATCCAATTCCCGACGGTGACCGTGAACCACGAGGCGACGGAGAGGAACTATGGCGAGCTGAAGGAACTCCTGGGCGACATTCTGACGGTGGAGAAGCGCGGGCACGGCTATACCGGGATCTCGATCATGGATCAGTTTGCCATGTGGCGCGGACTCGAGCAGATGCTGTGGGACCTCACGGATCGCCCGGCATGGGTACACCAGGTGATGGAGAAGATGTACCAGTGCATGGTCATGCGACACGAGGCCGTGATGGCGTCGGGGACGGTCACGTTGAACAACCGCGACGACTACACCGGCTCCGGCGGGACGGGCTACACGCGTCAGCTTCCGCAGAAGGATTTTGACGGCGTTCACGTCCGCGCCAAAGACCTGTGGGGCATGGCGACCACGCAGATGTTTTCCGAAGTCTCGCCGGCCATGCACGAGGAATTTGCCCTCCAATACGAGCGGAAGTACCTGGCGCGATTCGGCCTGAACTGTTACGGCTGCTGCGAGCCGCTGCACAACAAGCTCGACATCGTGAAGACGATCCCGAACCTGCGACGCGTTTCCATCAGTCCCTGGGCGGACGTCCGCAAGAGCGCCGAGGGCCTCGGCGACAGATACATTTTCTCGTACAAACCCAATCCGGCGGCGCTGGCGGCGGAGACCTGGGACCCCGTCGCCGTACGCAAGGGGCTTCGGGAAGCGGTACAGATCGCCCGAGGGTGCGTGCTCGAAATTATCATGAAGGACACGCATACCTGCCGCCATCAGCCTCAGCGGATATGGGACTGGGTGAGAATCGCAAAGGAAGTGGCCGAGGAAGGCGCCTGACAGGAACCCCGGAATCCCCGGAGAAGGAGTTCGCCATGATGCGTGATTCGCGCAGGATATCGGTCGTCGTTGCGCTGGTCGCGGGCTGGTTCTGTTGCCTGGGCGCCCTTCAGGCGGACGACGGGTGGAGCGTCTCATCTCCAGACGGGACACTGGTCCTTGCGGTGTCGCAGAGGGCGACGGCCGCCCCGGCGGGCGGAAAGGGCGGGCTCTGCTACCAGGTCAGGTTGGATGCCAAGGATCTCCTGCCCGAGGCCCCGATGGGCATCGCGCTGGAGGCGGAGGGGTACGAATTCCTTTCGGACCTGACCTTCGTCAAGGCCTCCGAAGGCAAGATCGAAGAGACGTATTCGATGCCCGTGGGCAAGAAGAGCCGGCATATCAACCGCGCCAATGAGAAGACGCTGGTGTTCACGAATCGGCAGGGACGCACCATCGAGGTGCACGTGCGGGCGTACGACGACGGCGTGGCCTGGCGGTACGGCCTGCCGGGTAGCGGGGCGACGAAGTTGAAGGCCGAAGATACCGGCTCCGCTTTCCATATTCCGGCGGGAAGCGTCGGCTGGCTGCAGCAATGGACGGAAAATTATGAGACGTGCTATGGCCGGACTGCACCGAACGGCGCCGATCATGCGGCCGTTGCCTTCCCGGCCCTGTTCAAGACCGGCTCCGGAGTCTGGGTGATGCTCACCGAGGCGGCGGTCTACAGCGACTATGCGGGCAGCCGCGTGCACGGCCCGCTGACCGGCAGTGGGTTGTACCACGTGCAACCGATCGGCGAGGTCAAGGTAACACTTCCGTTGATCACGCCCTGGCGGGTGATCCTGGTGGGTCGGGGCCTGGGCGCCATTGTGGAGTCCGTGCTGGTGGACAATCTGAACCCGCCTTGCGAGATCAAGGACACAAGCTGGATCAAGCCCGGCGCCGCCACGTTCCCGTGGTGGTCCGAGCCGGGCAGTGGGAACAAAACTCCCGAGCGAATGAAGGTGTTTGTGGACTTTGCCGCCGAGATGGGATGGCCGTGGCTGGAGTTCGACACGGCATGGAATTCCAATCCCCGCGACGGGTGGATGACCACGCCGTGGATGGAGCAACTCGTCAAGTACGCCGGCGGCAAGGGCGTGAGCGTATATGGATGGGATGAAGAGTGGAACATGGACACGCCCGAAAAGCGGGCCAGGGTATTGGACCGGTTCGTGGCCATGGGCATCAAGGGTCTGAAACTGGACTACATGAACCGCCAGAACGACACACAGGATCGGGTCAGGCTCACGGAAGACAACATCAAGGAATGCCTCGCCCGGCATCTGATGATCAGCGTCCACGGGTCCACCCTCCCGCGCGGTGAACAACGGCGCTGGCCGCATCTGATCACGCGCGAGGGAGTCTGGGGCGCGGAGTACTACTTAGGAGAAAACCGAACGAAGGCCGTGCACAACTGCACGTTGCCGTTCACACGGAACGTGGTCGGCTCCATGGACTACACGCCGGTGGCGTTTTCGGTCAAAGGACGGGAAACTACAGACGCGCACGAACTGGCGCTGTCGGTTGTCTTCGAATCGGGGTGGCAGTGCCTGGCCGACAGTCCGGAGTCTTTCCGCTCGCATCCGGGAACACCGTTCCTGAAGAATCTGCCGGCCGCCTGGGACGACATTCATTTCATTGAAGGCTTCCCCGGCGAGTACTGCGTGCTGGCGCGGCGCAAGGGCGAGGACTGGTATGTGGCGGGGATCAACGCGGCGACACCGCGAGACCTTTCGATTCCGCTGGACTTTCTGAAGAACGGCGCCTACTCCGTCGCGCTCTACAGCGACGGCGCCGACGGAAGGAAAATGCTGGTGGAGAATGTCCAGGTCAACAGCCGGGACGGCATGAAGATCCACCTGCCCGCCAACGGCGGCTTTGCGGTGAAGTGTGCGAAGTAACGAAGGACAAGTGACATGAGAAGCAGGTTCACACACGTGATTCAGGCAGCGGCGGCGGTTGCGGTGGCCGTGGCGATTACGGCGTCCGGCGCCAGCGCGCAGCCGGCCCGGGTGCAACTGGCGAACCGGTGGAGTTTCGACGGCAACCTGGCTGACACGTCGGGCAACGGGAACCATGGAACGCTGGGTTCGGGAAGTGAGACCTACGTTGCGGGGAAGTTCGGCGGGGCCCTTTCCCTGAGCGGTTTGCAGGAAGTGACCAATACGGCTGCCTCGGGCCTGCCGACCGCCGGCACGGCCGACTGGTCGATGAATGTCTGGGCCAGGCCCGTCAATATGCAGGGCGGCGCGGGCGGGGAGACGCTGGCGTATTTCGGGCGCGCTGTCGGGCAAACCAGCAGCGACCGGAGCATTGCGAACAATTACGGCCGACCCGGGGTATGGATCAACTTCGGGACGGAATTCAAGTTCGGCGCCTGGCCCTCCGACGGCGTCTTTCACATGTACACCGTTACGTACGCCGCCGGGAGCCGCACCTACTCCGCCTACATAGACGGCGTCCTGAAGGGCACAACGGTGGGCAGTGCGGCCCTGGCGAACGCGGAACCGAGGATCCGCGCCGGCGGGTCCATCATGGGCTCGACGGGGGACAAATACTCCGTGGCGCTCGACGAGTTCACGATCTGGAGCGGGGTGCTTGGCCAGGGGGAAATCGTCAACCTCTACAAGGGCAACGCACCGGCGGCCCCGGCGGCGCCGGACGGGTTGCGGGCTGTCGGAGGCGATGCCTTGGTCGTCCTGAACTGGACGGGATCGGTGTGGGCGACGGGCTACGACGTGAAACGATCGTTGACGAGCGGATCGGGCTACGCGAAGATCGGAACCGCCTCGGGAACACTGTACATGGATGCGACGGCGGCCAACGGAGCGAGCTACTACTACGTGGTCTCGGCCACGAACGGCGTGGGCGAGAGCGCGGCACATTCCAACGAGGCCGGCGCGACGCCGAAGGCGGGGGTCAGCCTCGACCAGGCCATCCGCTTCGAGTTGGGGCCGACACTGACCCGCATGCGAACCGATGCCCCGTTTGCGGATACGGCGACGGCGTCGCCGTCCGGGTTGCCGGTCACGTACTCCAGCGACAACACGGCCGTGGCGAGAGTGGACGCCCACAGCGGCATGGTCACCATCACGGGGGTGGGTGTCGCCCGGATTCGGGCCAACCAGGCGGGCAATGACCGCTTCCGGGCCGCGCCGGAAGTCTCCCAGACGCTGACGGTGACGAAGGTCACGACGGTGATCACGTGGAGCGATCCGGCGCCCCTCGTCTCGGGCGAGGCCCTGAGCGGCGCGCAGTTGGACGCCACCAGCGGCGGCGTGGCTGGAACCTTCGTGTATACTCCCGCCGCCGGCACGGTGCTCCCTGTGGGCGCCGGCCAGGCGTTGGGTGCACAGTTCACGCCCGCCGACCCGGCCACGTACACCACCCCGGCGCCCGAGCACGTCGCGATCGCCGTCCTGCCGCTGATGAAACAGAACTCCGGGCCGTGGGACATCGCGAAGTTGACGGCCGTGCCCGAGGCGACCTTCGGCGAGCGGAAGGGGCTGCTCCAGGAGGTGTACTACCAGGGCGAGCCGCTGGCGGACAAGCCGACGCGGGTGTTCGCCTACTACGCGCATCCCGACGGGGCGGGCCCCTTCCCAGGGGTGGTCCTGGTGCACGGCGGCGGGGGCAAGGCCTTCCCCGAATGGGCCGAAATGTGGGCCAAACGCGGATACGCGGCCCTCGCCATGGACCTCTCGGGCAACGGCCCCGACGGCCAGCATCTCGCCGACGGCGGGCCCAGCGAAATCGACAAGATCATGTTCCGCCAGTTCACTCCGGACCAGGTGAAGGACATGTGGTCCTATCACGCGGTGGCGGCCGTCATCCGCGGGCATTCCCTGCTGGCGGCGAGGAAGGAAGTCGACGCCCGGCGCACCGCCGTCACGGGAATCAGTTGGGGCGGGTATCTCACCTGCATCGTCGCCGGGCTGGATCATCGGTTCAAGGCGGCCGTGCCGGTCTACGGCTGCGGCTTCATCCACGAGAACAGCGCCTGGGTCGAAACGTGGTTCAAGCCCATGAGCGCCACCGGCCGCGAGTTGTGGGTGCGGAACTTCGACCCGTCGCAGTACCTGCCCACCGTGCAGTGCCACACGCTCTTCGTCAACGGCACGAACGATTTCGCCTACCCGCTGGACAGCCATCGGAAATCGGCCGAGCTGGTCAAGGCCCCCGTGACCCTTTCGATTCAGGTCGGGATGCCTCATGGGCACTACTTCGCCGACCACAAGGAAGTGTTCGCCTTCATCGACGGCGTGCTCCAGAGGGAGGCGCCGCTGGCGAAGATCGGCCCGATGCGAATCCAGACGGACCCCGCCCGCCCTGAGGCCGGTACGGTGTCGGCTTCGTTCCAGTCGCGGCGGCCGATCGTGCGCGCCGCCGTGAACTGCGCCATGGACGCCGGCCCCTGGCAAGACCGGTCGTGGCAGAGCGTGCCGGCCACAATCGAAAGAGATCGCGTCGTCGCCCCGCTGCCGACGGAACGCCCCATCGTGATGTTCGTCTCGCTCTTCGACGATCGCGGGATGACCGTTACCACCCCGTACCAGGCCCTGCCGGCCGGGCCGAAGCCGTAACCGCCGGGTGTCGGGCCTTCCACACTCATCCCAGCGGCCAAGCCTGGCCGCAGCCGGGGGGTTGTTGGATCGCGCGCGGGGGGGTATTATGCGGGGCGGCGGTTGTGGTTGTGAAGGAGATGCGCGTGCAGGTACTGATTACTGGCGGAGCGGGGTTTATCGGGTCGCACCTGGCGGAGAAACTCCTGGCGCAGAGCCACGTGGTCACCGTGATCGACGACCTGTCGACGGGGTCGATGGATAATATCTCGCATCTGATGGGCAGCCCGGGGTTCCGGTTCGTTCGCGAGTCGGTGCGGAACGAGATGATGATGACCGCCCTGGTCGAGCGGACGGACATGATCTACCACCTGGCGGCGGCGGTGGGGGTGCAGTTGATCGTCGACCGCCCGGTACACACCATCGAGACGAACATTCACGGTTCGGAGGTGGTGCTCTCGCTGGCTAACAAGTTCCGCACGCCCGTGCTGATCGCCTCGACGAGCGAGGTGTACGGCAAGAGCGACGCCGTGCCCTTCCGCGAGGACGCCGACGTGGTGTACGGGTGCACGGCGTACAGCCGGTGGTCGTACGCGGCCTCGAAGGCGATCGACGAGTTCCTGGCCCTGGCGTACTACCAGGAGACCCAGTTGCCGGTGGTGATCTGCCGGTTCTTCAACACGGTCGGGCCGCGACAGACGGGGGCGTACGGCATGGTCGTGCCGCGGTTCGTCCAGGCGGCCCTGCGGAACGAGCCGATCCGCGTCTTCGGTACGGGCGAGCAGAGCCGCTGCTTCGCGTGCGTGTTCGACGTCGTCGACGCCGTCACGAAGCTGATGGTCACCCCCGGGGCGGCCGGGGGGGTGTACAACATCGGCAGCACCGAGAGCGTCACGATCCGCGGCCTGGCGGAGAAGATCATCGAGATGACGGGCTCGCGGTCGGCGATCGAGGTCATTTCGTACGAGCAGGCGTACGGGCGAAACTTCGACGACATGATGCGCCGCGTGCCGGACCTGGGGCGCATCGAGGGCGCCATCGGCTACAGGCCGCGACACAACCTGACCGACACGCTCAAGCTCGTCATCGAGCATGAGCGGGCGGCGATGGCGCGTCGCTGACGGGGGCCCTTAGGCCTTCACGACCTTCCCGCGGGCGCGTTTGACGTTCTTGGTGGCGTTGCGGGTGTCGACGACCAGGGCGGAGTTGTCCACGATGAACTGGTAGTCGTAGCTGGAGTGGTCGGTGCTGATGAGGACGGCGTCGAAGGCCTTGAGGCGGGCCTTGGTCAGGGGGACGCTCTTCATGCCCAGGTCGTACTTTCGCATCTTGTGGGTCTTGGGGACGAAGGGGTCGTTGTATTCGACCCTCGCGCCGCGGGCGTGGAGCAGTTCGATCAGTTCGAACGAGGGGCTCTCGCGGATGTCGTCGATGTCCTTTTTGTAGGCCAGCCCGAGCACGAGGATGCGGGCGTCCTTGACGGCCTTGCCGCGATCGTTCAGGGCGAGGGTGACCTTGTGGACGACCCACTCGGGCATGCCGACGTTGACTTCGCCGGCCAGTTCGATGAACCGGGTGGTCAGCCCGTACTGTCGGGCCTTCCAGGAGAGGTAGAACGGGTCGATGGGGATGCAGTGCCCCCCCAGGCCCGGGCCGGGGTAGAAGGGCGAGAAGCCGAAGGGCTTGGTGCTGGCGGCCCGGATGACCTCCCAGACGTCGATGCCCATCTTGTCGAAGAGCACCTTCAATTCATTGACCAGGGCGATGTTCACGCAGCGGTAAGTGTTTTCGAGGATCTTGGCGGCCTCGGCGGCTTCGCACGTGCTGACCGGCACGACGGTCTCGACGGCCAGTTCGTAGCACGCGGTGGCCAGTTCGAGCGAGGCCGCGTCCAGCCCGCCGACGACCTTGGGGATGGTGCGGGTGGAGTAGTCTTTGCGCCCGGGGTCTTCGCGTTCGGGCGAGAAGGCCAGGTAGAAGTCCTGGCCGGCCTTGAGCCCGCTCTTTTCGAGGATGGGCATGACGACCTCGCGGGTCGTGCCGGGGTAGGTGGTGGATTCCAGGACGACGAGTTGACCCTTGCGGAGGTTGGCGGAGATGGACTCGGCCGTCGCGACGACGGGGCCCAGGTCCGGCTCGCGCATTTTGCTCAGCGGGGTGGGCACGCAGATGAGGATGCAGTCGACGTGGCGGAGTTCGCGGTAGTCGCTTGTCGCGCGGAATCGCTTGGAGGCGATCATGTCCTTGACGACCTTGTCGGAAATATGCCCGATGTAGCTCTTGCCGGCGGCGAGGGCCTTGATCTTCGCGGCGTCGATGTCGAAGCCGATGACGGTGGCCCCGCCCCGGGTGAATTCCCGCACCAGCGGCAGGCCGACGTACCCAAGCCCGATCACCCCCACGACGGCCTTCTTGTTGCGGATCTTCTTCAGCAGTGTTTCTACCATGGCTCGGGTCAACTCCTGTGCCCGGGGCTCACCGCCCGCGGGAAGAACGGAAAAAGGACATTCATCCGGACTCTAATCATATCGGCCCGGGCGAGGGTGGTCCTTTACTGGCAAGGTTTATCTTGAAGGCCCCCGCCGGCGGGATGCCGACGCCCTGACTCATCCCCAGTTTCAGCCGGTATCCATCTTGATCTTTCTTCTGCCTGCGGTTCAATCCCCCAATCCAGGAATCCCCTAATCCCCGTCTCTTTGCCACAAACACCGACGTGGTTGCTGCCGCATCGCACGCCACGGCGTCAAGGCCTCCGCGGAAACCCGGGATGCGTCAGCCCGACGCCGTATTGACGGGCCGGGGGGTGTTCGCCTACAGTACCCCGTGTGCTCCCGCCCAAGTCGTTTGAGGGCGGGCGGCCCCGGAAAGGTCTAACATGAACGTGCCCCTGCTAGATATCAAGGCTCAGTACCTTCCGCTTCGAGAGCAGATCCTCGAGGCCGTCCAGACCGTGGTGGACAGTTGCCAGGTCATCAACGGGCCTGCGGTCAAGCAGTTCGAGGAGGCGGTGGCCAAGTACTGCCACGGCAAGGCCGCCGTGGGCGTCTCGAGCGGGACGGACGCGATCCTGATGAGCCTGATGGCCTTGGGGATCGGGCGGGGGGACGAGGTGATCACCACCCCGTACACCTTCTTCGCCACGGTCGGGTGCATCTGGCGGGTGGGGGCCAAGCCGGTGTTCGTGGACATCGACCCGGCGACGTACAACCTTGACCCGGCCCGGATCGCCGCGGCGGTGACGCCCCGGACGAAGGCCATCCTGCCGGTGCACCTGTACGGGCAGACGGCGGACATGGACGCGATTATGGCGGTGGCGGCGCGGTACGGGCTGTACGTGATCGAGGACGCCGCGCAGTCCATCGGCGCCACCTGCAAGGGGCGTCAGGCCTGCACGATGGGAACCGTGGGCTGCCTGAGTTTTTATCCCTCGAAGAACCTGGGCGCCGCCGGCGACGCCGGGATGGTCGTCACCACCGACGCCGAGCTGGGGGCGAAGCTGGCCGTCTTCCGCCAGCACGGCGAGAACCGCCGGTACTATCACCAGTACGTCGGGGGCAACTTCCGCATGGACACGATCCAGGCGGCCGTGCTGCTGGTCAAGCTGGCGCACCTGGACCGATGGACGGCGGGTCGTCGGGCGAACGCCGCCCGGTATGACGAGCTGCTGGCCGGGGCGGGGGGAATCGTCCGCCCGCACGTGGCGGCGGGGAATTTCTCGATCTACAACCAGTACATCGTGCGGGTGGGCAACCGCGACGCGGTGCAGGCGAAGATGAAGGACAAGGGCGTGGCGACGGCGATTTACTATCCGCTGAGCCTGCACGAGCAGGAATGCTTCGCCTCGCTGGGGCACAAGCGGGGGGACTTCCCCGAGAGCGAGAAGGCCGCCGCCGAAACCCTGGCCCTGCCGATCTACCCGGAACTGACGGACGAGCAGTTGGTATACGTGGCCCAATCGCTCACGGAATGCGTCCGCTGAAAAGGCCCGTCGGCGATCCGCTCTTCTGGCGCGACCAGAAGTCCTTCAGGGCCTGTTCGGGAATCACGAACAAGTGGTTGTCGTACTGTTCCACGTTCATGATGGTGAAGGCCAGACAGGGCGCGTTCTCCCCGATGGCGAAGTGCGGGACGCCGAAGGTCGGCCGCCCCGTCGTTGACCATCGGGGCAAGGCCAGGCGGACCCATCGTTCGTGATCGGCGCTCATCCAGATGCTGGGGTGTTCGTCCCATTCGGTAATCCGGTGGGGCTGGTCCTCGCCGAAGACCCACTGCATGCCGGACAACCCCTCGCGGTCGGTGCCGAAGATCCACGTTCCCCCGCCCAGGGCCGTTCCCATGATCGCCGGGCCGTCCAGGTCGACGAGTTTCTCCACCTGCCGGGTCTTTCGCGACCAGCGGAAGACCGCGCGGAGGTCGGGGTGGTTGGTGTCGGAGGCCCACCAGACGTGTTCCGGGGTGAACTGGAGGCGGACGGACCGCCACTGCTGCGAGCCCTCGCCGATGCGTTCGAAGGTTTTGCCCTCGTCGCTGGAGTGAGCGATGAAGGAATGGTCGTTGCGGTCGCCGGCACAGAGCCAGAGGTCTTGGCCGAAGGGGTCGGCCTGGACGCTGTGAATGTGGCGGGTTGTGCCCGCGGGGAAGGCGTGGGCCAGCCGCCAGGTTCGCCCGTCGTCGTCGCTGGCGTAGAGATGGACGGGGTCGTACTCGGTGTTTCGGGTGTATTCGCCGAAGAAGAGGGTTCCGTTGGGCATCCGCACGATGCCGCAGTACATCACGCCGCACCCGACGCCGGAGCCCCAGTACCGCAGGCGGAAGACCGGTTGCCCTTCGCCGGAGGCCTCACCGCGGTAGATCCGTCCGCCCGCCAGAGTCAGCATCGCCCCGGAGGGCAGCGGGAACACGGTGGCCACGTCGCTGCGTCGCACGTGCCGGCGAAGGCAGGAGTAGTGCAGCCACCGGGCCGTCCCGCCCGGGCAGGGCAGGCGGCGGAGGCGTCGCAGAACGGGATCGCCGGGGCGCATCTGGTACAGATGGTATCCGCGTGTGGCGAGGACGGCGCCGTCGGAGCTGACGGCCTGGGCCATCATGTCGGGGGCGGCCATCGCGGTCAGCCCGTCGGCCAGGGCGATCTGGCGGAGAGGGACGGTCGAAGGTCCCACCCATTCCCGCGCCAGTCGCCCGGTCACCAGGTCGCGTAGGGCGGCCAGGGCCAACCTTCCAACGCCTCGACTGGGCATGCACACCGCTCCTTTCGGCAAAAGGCCCGGGCGGGCCCCGCCGGTTGGACAGAAAGACACACTCTCCGATACGGGAACTACGGAGGCCGGCCGGTGAGAGTTGGCCGCCCCCTCGGGTCGCAGGTACTGTAGTCGGCGTTTTCCAGGGGCGTCAATAGTTCTCTTAGGCGTCGGGGCGGCTTTGTCTTTGGCGAGGCCGGTCGCTAGAATAGCGGAGCGGCTCATGGAGAGCCCCGGCCGAATGGACGATACAGGTGGCATCGCGGATTCTGGCCGATGCCCAGAACGGGAGTAACCGATGAAGATCGTGAGTGTCGCGGGGGCTCGTCCCAACTTCATGAAGATCGCGCCCCTGATGGAGGCCTTCCGGAACCATCCGGGCATCACGCCGATGCTCGTCCACACGGGACAGCACTACGACGAGCGCATGAGCGACCTGTTCTTCCGCCAGTTGGGGATCCCCGAGCCGGACATCAACCTGGGCATCGGCTCGGGCAGCCATGCCGTGCAGACCGCCGAAATCATGAAAGTGTTCGAGCCCATCTGCCTCGAGCACAAGCCCGACGCGGTGCTGGTCGTCGGGGACGTCAACAGCACGATCGCGTGCGGTCTGGTGGCGGTCAAGCTGGGCATCAAGCTGGTCCACGTGGAGGCCGGGCTCCGCAGCTTCGACCGGGCCATGCCCGAGGAGATCAACCGCCTCCTCACCGACGCCATCAGCGACATTCTGTTCTGCACCGAGCAGAGCGGGGTGGACAACCTCCTGCACGAGGGGGTGGCCCGGGAGAAGGTGTTCCTGGTGGGCAACGTGATGATCGACACGCTGATCAAGAACCGCGCGAAGGCCGACGCCTCGCCGATCCTGGAGGACCTGGGCCTGCGCGCGGGCGAGTACGCCGTCCTGACGCTGCACCGCCCCAGCAACGTGGACGACCCGGCGATCTTCGGACGGCTGCTGGATTCGCTGGAGGTCATCCAGCGGGACCTGCCGATCGTGTTTCCCACGCATCCCCGCACGCGGAAGAATATAGGCGTGATGGGGCTGGGGGAGCGGATCGACGGCATGAAGAATCTTCGCCTGATCGACCCGGCGGGGTATCTGGATTTCCTGAAGCTGACGGCCAACGCCCGGCTCGTGCTGACCGATTCGGGGGGCATCCAGGAAGAGACGACGATCCTGAAGGTTCCCTGCCTCACGCTGCGAGAGAACACCGAGCGTCCGGTGACGGCGGAGATCGGATCCAACCAGATCGTCGGGACGACGCCGGAGCGGATCCTCGAGGCCTACCGGCGGATCATTACCGGGCAGCAGCGTCGGCCTCAGACGCCCCCCCTGTGGGACGGGCAGGCGGCCGTACGCATCGCCGACATTCTCGCCCGGACCATCAGCTCGAGCCCCGCGGGCGCCTGACCGCGCCGGCCGGGCGACTACATGCCCTTGGGCGGGTTCACGAGCGTGTTGTTGCTGACCGTCCAGTTCTTGACGATGCCGGTCGTGCGGGAGTTGACGGCCCCGGAATGCAGCCTGTCCAGGGACCGCAGGTCGCCGATTTCGAATCGGACGGTGTTGCCCGTGACTGTAATGCCGTCATAGGTGCCATTGGCGCCCCAGCCGCCGTAATTGGCGCTGATGCCGGCCGCCCAGCCGATGCGCCATCGTTTGCCCAGCGTAATGTCGTTGTTCGTGATGGAGACGTTGCGGAGCGTCTGTCCCTGGCGGGACCACATCATCACGCCGTAGGCCACATCCCGGATGATGTTGGACTGGACAATCATGTTTCCGCTGGGGGACGTCACATCGCCGGGGTCGGCGTCAACGACGTTGATGCCCATCTGGTAGCCGGTGATGGTATTTCCCACGGCCCGGGCGGGCCCGCCGTGGAGTTCGATGGCGCTGGACCAGAAGCTCGTCGTGGACTGGAACGTGTTGTTGGAGATATTCGCGTTAAGGGCCTCGACGTAGACGCCGGCATTGTCGTAGCCGACGGTGCCGACCTGGATGAACTTCAGGTTGCAGTTGGTCACGGTGGCGTTCTTGGCCACGGTGGCCGGTCCGTTGAGATTGATGCCCACGATGCTTCCGTAGGTGATGTCGACGCGGTCGACGGTCACGCCGTCGAACCGCCAGGCCAGGACCGCGCAGGCCGGGTAGCTGCCCGAAGGCGTTCCGCCGTACCGGGCGGGGTTCAAGTCGATGGTCATCTTGCGAAGAGTGAACCCGCGGAGAGTCGCCCCCTGGCCCCCGAACAGGCCCGAGAAGTTCCCCACGCCGTCCAAGACGCGAACGATCGTGGTGGCCCCGGCGCCCTCGATGATGACGTTATCGGCCGGCGCCAGCGACACCCGCGGGTCGACCAGGAATGTGCCGGCGGTCAGCCGCACGGTGTCTCCGCTGCGCGCGGCGGCGATGGCGGCCTGCAGATTGGCGCCGGGCCTGACCGTCAGGACGGTGCCCGCCCGGGTCACGTACGCCGGCAGCGACTGGGCCGCCAAGGCCGTGACGACGGGCGGCATGCTTGTCGCAAGAAGCGCCGGGGCGGCATGGTGGATCACGCTGCTCATCAGAGTGCGGGACTCGAGTTCTTCCATCATGGCGACAACGGGAACTTTCAAACATTCTCGCATGGTGATTCCTTTGCCGGTTTCGGCGCGCAGGCCGGAGGTGCAAGAGGAGCCGGCGGTTCGTCAGAAGAGAGTTCGCCCGGACGGGCTGAATTCTGAACGGGCAGGACTCAGAGCCCCGCAATGAAGAGTTGTCGTATCGGTTCCGTGACCGGGAGAAGCATACGATACATTGGGCCGGCGGGGCCAATTCCCGCGGCCGGGGAATCCGTCAGGGGCGCGGTTGGGCCGCCCGGCGCGGGATGCCCATGACCCACGTCATGAGGAGAACCCCCACCACCGGCCAGCCGACGTCGCGAAGCAGCATGAGCGTCTGGTTGCGGACCAGGATCGCCGCCGTCGGAATGAGCGTCGCGTGAGCCACGTTCCAGATCAGTCCGTCCGTCGCCCGGGCCTTCTGCTGGATGTACTTGAACATCATGCCCAGAAGGAACATTTCGACAAACACGGAGGGCGTGCCGAACTCGATATACATGTCGGCGATAATCGTCGAGCCGGCGCCGCTGCCCATGTTCGGGTCTTTCAGCCAGGTGAAGAAGATGGAACTGCTTCCGAATTCGGGCAGCGCCCAGGGGAACAACTGGCTGCTCCAGGGAATGGCCGTCACCATCTGCGAGCCCTGCAACACCCCGTGAAAGAAGGGATATCGAGACGGCACCGTGTCGACGGCCAGGTACAGGCAGTTGACGCTGGCGCCCAGGCTGTCTATGCCGGACCGCCAGGACAGTTCCTTGGATTCCGACACAGCCGACATGAACCCCGAGAGGGATCGCTCACGGGCATGCCGCCCGACGCCGACAATGCCCAGAACGATCAGGGCGGACACGATGACCACGACGATTTTCTTGAAGGAGATGTGCTTGATATACTCGGAGTACGCCGCCGCCACCGTCAAGACGACCAGGGCGACAGGGGAACGATACCCTTCGATAAGGGCCATCAGGACATACAGGACGGAAACGCACTTGGCGACCGTTCCGATCCGCCACTTTCCGTACAGGCGGGCGCCGGCGATGGTCAGCAGAAGGCCGCCCATCTGGATGCCCATGATCCCCAATACGAACACCAGGCCCTGGGAGTACCCGCCCGTTTCGTAGTAGCGAGCCTGGCTCGGGCGGAGGATGAGGAAGAGGAGAGCGAAGAACATGCCCACGAAGAACACGATGTTTCCCCCGGCCTTGAGCTTGAACAGAGCCGCGCCGTCGAGGTAGGACGCCCGGCGGATCACGTGGAACCGGTCTCGCGGCAGATGGAACCCGATGCAGAAGGCGATCAGCCCGATGGCGGCAATCATCGTCGCCTTACAGACGATGGCCTCGTTGATCCAGACCTTGTCGGTGCTGGCGGTCGCCCCCATCAGCCAGGACAGGGGATACCAGAAGTGCACGAGGAAGAGCATGACGATGAAGATGATCTCCACGCTCAGCCAGTTGACCGGCTTGAAGCCGGTCGCGCGATACACGATCATCAGGATGCACGTCACCAGCGCCAGGAAGACGCAACCGGAAATGTAGACGGGAGAGAGATGGTCCGGCGCGAACAGCAGTTGGACCGTCGCCATGACCATGCCCACGGTGAGCATGACCAGCAGCAAGCCTCGCCCCAGCGTCCTGCCGCCAGGCGGCACTACGGCCCCCGGTGCCGAGAGTTGGATATCGCTCACGATGGGCCCTCAAAGCGGAAGATGTCGTCGTAGAAATCCAGATACCGGCGGGCAATGGCGAGGGGGGAAAGCGTCTCCCGCGTCAACTGCAGGCCCGCCTGGGACCTGGCCTGGTGCCGCGACGGGACGGTCAGCAGCCCTTGGATGGCCCGGGCCATCTCCTCGGGACGGTCGACGGGGACGAACTCGATCGCCCGGGCGTGGGGATCGATGGCCAGGGCCCCCGGAATGCGCGTGGAAACCACCGGCGTGCCGCAGGCCATCGCTTCCTTGATCACCCGCGGGCTGCCCTCGTGCCGCGAACTGCACACCAGCAAATCCACCGATCGGTAGTAGTCCCGCAGGGTCTCCTGGTCGACCGCGGGACGGAATTCCACGCGGGGGGCGCAGGCCAGGGAATCCACCAGGGGCTGGACCCAGTTGCGCCCGGTGTCGGCGAAGCCGCCCAGCAGAATCAGCCGGGCGTCGGGAAGCTGGAGGCTCGCCTGGTCGAAGGCCCGCAGCAGGATGTCGACTCCCTTGCGGCGTTGGTAATTGCCCACGAAGAGCACGAGTTTCGGTTCGGGGGGCAGGTTCAACGGCCCGCGGCGGACGGGGCCCGGGGTGAAGAACCTCGTGTCGACTTCCGCGGGGATGAACCGGGTTCTGGGTCGGGGCACGCCGTAGTAGTGCCCCAGGTCGTCGACGATTTCCTGGGTGTTTCCGGTCACGCCGTCGGCCAGGTGGCAGAAGAGCAGTTCGGCCAGCACGTGGGGAACGTGTTTGCGGAGGTAGTACTTGAGTTCCGAGAGGTTGACGGCTCGGCCTTCGGCCCGGAGCCAGTGGCCCTGGAGGAGGAAGGAGATCGTGGGGGAATAGAGGGCCAGCACGTTACGGACCGTCCGGTGGGTAGGAGCGAAGGGCCCGCGGTGGCGGAGGACCTGCCCCATCTGCAGCAGTCCGGTATCGTGCACGACGGTGCGTTCGGCCTTGGGGGCGGGCACGATGAGCTTCCGCAGGTCAGCCCGCCGGGTGAAGAAACTCGTGCCTTCGCGAATCGAAAGTTGCTCGAAGCCGGGAGGAGGCGACTCCAGCCGGGGATGCTCCCCGTGCAGCAGAAGCATGCGAACGCGGGCGCCGTGGTCGCACATGGACATGAACATGCGATACCGGTCAGCGTAGTTCTTGTACAGCGGTAGAGCGGCGTATACCAGCATTGACCTCGTATTCCATGGCCGTCCGGGGGGCCCGGCCGCCGATCATTGTATCGCCGCGGAGGCCCGGAGGCGACGACCTTCTCCGCCCCGGGCCGGGGGGGATACCTCAGGAACAGTAGCGGCGATACCACATGCTCAGGCTCATCAGGCTCCACAGAAGCCGATACCGGTCTTTCTGGCCGGACTTATGGGCCTGAATGACCTCTTCGATCGTATCGCGGCAGAAGATGTCAAAGGGCAGTCCGCCGCTATCCAGGAGCACTTGTCGCATGTAGTCGTACAGGTCGCCGCGGAACCAGACGCACAACGGGACGGCGAACCCCATCTTGGGGCGGTCCCACAGCGACCGCGGCACGTGCCGTTCCAGAATCGTTCGGAGCAGATACTTGGGCGTCCCGTCGCCCAGCAGCACGCCGATGGGAATCCGCCGCGCGAACTCCGCGACCCGGTGGTCCAGCACGGGCGTCCGCACCTCCAGGCTGCTGGCCATGCTGGCCCGGTCCACCTTGACGGCAAAGTCGTCGGGCACGACGCCGTAGAAGTCCAGCACCGAGGCCATCAGGCGAGGCGGGCGGTGATACTTCGCCAGTTCGTCGGCCGCCGCGACGATCGGAATGCCCGCGATCGCCTCGCGGGGGTCGCCCTGGAGGAACAGCCCGCGGAATTCCGAGTCCTGCCAGATGGAAACCATGGACTGGTAGAACTGCCCGAACCCCCGCGCCCGGAGGCTCTGCCCGATCCGCCGGAGATAGTAGTGCGGGATGGCGCACAGTCCGGCCCCCAACAGCCGGCGGATCGGCCAGGGGATCCAGGAGGTGTACCGCCATCGATCCGCCAGGGCGTAATGGCGGTAGTCGCCCAGGAACAGGTCGTCTCCCCCGTCGCCGGACAGGGCCACCGCCACCGATTTCCGCGTCATGCGGGACAGCAGGATCATCGGCAGGCAGGAGGAATCCGAGAACGGCTCGTCGTAGATCTCCGGCACGTCGGGGATGACGTTCCTGACGTCGGCGGAGGAGAGGATCAACTCGTGGTGGTCGGTGCCCAGGTGGGCGGCGATGGCCTTGGCCTGCGGGGCCTCGTTGAATTTCTCGACGTCGAAGCCGATGCTGAACGTCCGGACGGCCCCGGTGTTGGCTTTCCGCATCAGCGAGACCACCAGGGAGGAGTCGATCCCCCCGCTCAGGAACGCCCCCAGCGGCACGTCGCTGATCATCTGCAGGCGGACGGCGTCGCTCAACAACGCCTCCAGATCGTCCACCCACTCGTTCATCGGGCGATCGGGCAGGTCCTTCTCCGCCACGGCGGCCGCGTCCACCATCCGCCAGTACGGACGCGACGTCAGCTGCCACGTCTTCACGTCCAGCACCGCCATGTGCCCGGGGAGGAGTTTCCGGATTCCCTGGAACATGGCGTAGGGCCCGGGGACGAAACCCGCCCACACGTAGGCCAGAAGGGCCGAGGAATCCACCTGCCGGCTGAACCCGGGAATCCGCACGAGGCTCGACAACACGCTCGAGAAGTAGAACCGCTCGCCCTGGAACCCGAGGTAAAGGGGCTTGAGCCCGATCCGGTCGCGATAGAAGACCACGCGCCCGCGGTCGGCGTCCCACAGCGCGATGGCGAAGATGCCGTTGCACCGGGAGACGAAATCCTCTCCCCAGTACTGATACGCCGCCAGGATCACTTCCGTGTCGCAGTGAGACCGGAACGAGAACCCGTGGGCCTCCAACTCGGTCCGCAGTTCGAGAAAGTTGTAGATCTCGCCGTTGTAGACGACCGTCACCCGCCCGTCGGGGGAGACCATGGGCTGATGCCCCGCCGAAGAAACGTCCAGGATGCTGAGCCGGCGATGCCCGAAGATCGCCGAGGCGTCGGAGGAGGGGCAGAGCAGTTGGCAGAGCCCCCGGTCGTCAGGCCCGCGCGCGGCCATCGCGTCGACCGCCTCGGCGAGGATGGCCATATCCAAGCGTTTGTTTCTTGCGACAACGCCGACAATCCCGCACACGTGGCAACTCCTTGGCATCCGCCTGGGCGCCCGGATAACTGACCGCAACGAACGTCGTTCGTCTATATCATCGGCGGGAAGAGCGGCGGCGTACAGCCTTTCTGGCCAATCCCTCCGGGGCCCTGCCTGCCGAGCGCCGGCATAGGTACTACGTGCAGGCCGACAGCCTGGTTCGCCCTCACGCCCCGGCGAAGGTGTCCACCTGAAGCTCGCCGGAAGCGGGAATCCAGCCCAGGGTACCGTCGGATTGAAGCTCCAGCGTGCCGGACATCAGGAGGACATCGACCTGGGCCAGGGACGCCGATTCGGAGGGCGCCGCGGCGGTCGAGAGACTCGCCGAAGCACTCGGCGTTACCTCGGACGATGGCAGGAGGGCCGGGGCATCGCCCGTTGTCAACGGCGTCTGGAGGGGAGTACTCAGTGGCCTTCCGGCCCCGAAGTTGTCCTTCAGCAGCCCGAAGTCCTCCGGGCCGACCTCTCCATCGCCGTTGAAGTCGCCCAGGCCCCACCCGGCACTCAAGCCGCTCAGGCCGAAGTTGTCCTTGAGCAGTCCGAAGTCCTCCGGCCCGACTTCCCCGTCCAGATTGGCATCGCCGTCCAGGACCGGAGCGATTGCCCCGATGTACTCGGCGCCGGCGACGGGGCGCTGGCGGCCGTAATAGTCCAGGTCGGCCGCCGAACGCCAGGCGGGGTCTCCGTTCCCGCTGTCGCACGGGCCACGTCGTGCCGGAAAAAGGTAGGCCCCCACCAACTGCGCAGGAGCCGTCGTGCTGTGGGCGCCCAGGCCTGACTCGGGAACGCCGGCGTCGACCAGCCCGTCGAAGACGCAGTAGTCGATGTCCGGCGGCGCGGCGTCGTAACCGGCCGACCAACTGAAGACCTCGCCGCTGTAAGCGACGAAGGCGATGTTGCGAAACACGATGCCACTGTTCTTGGCTGTGCCCTGCTGGTCGTTGCCCACCAGCCCGCGAATACCCCCGATCCCTATGATGGTCAGATTGATGGCCTGGCCGTTCCGGGCGCCCTTGTAGTACAGGGCGGAAACCCACCCGGGCTCCAGCAGGCTGTTCTTCACGATCGTCCGCAACCCCTTGTCCACGAGCCCATCGTCCCCGCCGATGATGTGGCACCGGTCCACAACCACGTCGACACACCCGAACGGCACGAGCAACGCGTGGCCCAGGGTGCTGCGGGCCGTCACCCCGACGATCGACCCGGTGGCCAATTGCAGATCGGCGCTGTCCTGGCCCAGCGACAATCCGGTCGAACGCCCGCCGGAGTACGTTCCTCCCGACACCGCGATGTTCGTCACGTAGTTGCCAATGATCGCCCCGGCGCTTCCTGATTGCGCCGTGCAGTCCGTCAGCGTCACGTTCTGGCAGGTTCTGCCCTGCGTGCCCAGTATCGCCACCGCGGCACCCGTCGGATACGAGGTGGGATTGGTGAACGTGCAGCGGGTGAACGACAGCCCCGAGAACCCTCCTCCGTCCACGGCGAAGGTCCATCGGTTCTGATATCCCGTGGCCACGGTCGTGAATGTGCAGTCGTCAAACTCGATGTTCTCGGTCGATTTGCTCCCGGGGTAGATATAGAACGTCCGCAGGCTGACCTGGTCCCAGTTGGTGAAGTGAATCTGCTCGAACCGGTAGTTCTTGGCCGCCCCGGTCATGAACACGTCCCAGCCCGTGCCGGACGTGCCCGTCACGGTAACTACGTCGCCGGCGTGCCAGGGCTGGAACACCACCGTGGACTGGTAGCTTCTATCCAACTGGAGATACCCGTACCCGTTCGTCTCGGCATAGACCCCCGCGTCGATTTTGACGGTGTACCCTCCGTCGCCGGACAAGTAGGAAGCGGCGGCCTGGATAGTCCGCCACGGAGTCGCCGGGTTCGTCGGGTCAATCGAGTCGTCGTTACCGGTGGTGCTCACGTAATAGACCGAGGCCTGGGCCGAGGCCGGCGCGACGGAGCCGGCCACCCCTCCGGACAGCAGAAGGCGGGGCTCCAAGGCGTCCAGGACCATCGCCGAATTCATGAACCTTCCTCCAAGGACAGTGCCCTGCCGCCGTGGGCCGGACCGTCCACGTGTTTCTCAATGTGACTCGCCCCGCGAGTATACCATAACCGGCCCGAACGCGGGAACGGATTCTGGCTTGAATCGCCCTCCGCGTACCCACGCCGGTTGGGCCTCAGGACGGGGGGGACGCCGTGCGGTACTTCAGCACCCGGGCCGGCACGCCCCCGACGACGGCGTAGGCGGGCACGTCCCTGGACACCACGGCCCCGGCGGCGATGATCGCCCCCCGATGGATCGTCACGCCGGGGAGGATGATCACCCGAGTGCCGATCCACACGTCGTCCTCGATCACCACGGGCTTGGGCGGCAGATCGCCCTGGATCCGCATGGGGATGGCCAGATCGGAACTGCGATGCCCGGAGGTCAGGATGACGATGTCGGCGCCCATCATCACGTCGTTTCCGATGGTGATCTCGCCGCCACATTGCAGGCGGGTGCCCAGCCCGGAATGGTCGCCGATGCTCAACTGGCGGCCGCCTCCGAACCCCGCGCCCCGCTCAATGCAGACCTTCCTGCCCATGTGGCGGAACAACGGGCGGCATAACAGGCGGCGGATCCATCCGGGCAGCCCCCAGAGGGCGTCGGCCGCCGGCAGGTAATAGCCCAACCCGTAGTACAGGGCCTGGAAGAACGTTCGGAGCCATCGGTTTCTGACCATAGTATCGACCAGCCATCAGGGGGAAACGACTCACGTCGGAGGAGGCATCTCGTCGTCCAGGGGGGAAACGCCGGGACGAACCCGTTTGATCAATCCGAGAATCCGCGCCCGGTCCGCCTCGTCCAGGATGTGCCAGCTCAGGCTTACGTAGATCAGGGCGAGAATCGCGAACCAGAGCATCCAGATGAACAGATTGGCCGGCGGGAAGAAGTGGACCAGGGCCACCCCGGCCGCCAGAACCGGCACCAGGCACACGAGGGGGCCCAGGTACGCCTGGAAGTAGAGCCGCCAGAGGGGCATGCCCACCATTCTCGTCGCCGCCCAGGGCATGTAGATGCCCGCGAACACCAGCAGCGGAACCGTCGTGCCCCAGGCAATGGCGACCAGGCCCAGCCCGAACCACGTGGCCAGGACGATCTTGCTCGTCACGATCACCACGCCGCAGGCGATCATTCCGATCGCCGGGCCCCGAATGTCCCCTGCGCCCAGAAGCATGTTGTACGCGGGCAAGGCCGCAAAGAGCGCCCAGAACCCCCCCATCAGCACGGCGTAGATCACCCAGGAGCCCTCGAATCCCGGCTGGCGGATCCACAAGGGCAGGAAGCTCCTGACCATCACCACCATGATGCCGTTGGCGCACAGGGCGATCAGGATGGCGATTCGCGTGGCCCGCACGAGGGTGGAGCGGAGGTCCTTGGCGGAACTGGCCGCCGCCACGCCGGCGGCGATCGGCGTCAACGCCCCGCTCATCCCGGCCACCAGGGTCTGTCCAACGATGATCAACTGGAACGGCAGGTAGTAATACGGAACCTGGTCGGAGCCCAGAAGCCGCCCGATGAGAATGTTGTCGCTCGACCAGATGACCGTGAACCCGGCGTTGTAGAGCAGGTTCCAGAGGCTGAAGCCGACCACCTCTCTGACCCCGGCCCGGGTGGCGTATCCGGGGGAGATCCGCAGCCCCGGGTTCAGCCGCCGGGCCACGAACCGGATGTAGAAGAACTGGAGGGCCACCGGAACCGTCATGGCCAGGCCCACGACGGCCAGGTTCACCAGCCCGCATTGAAACGCCAGTACCACCAGGAGCAGGCTCATCAGCCTCGAGCCGGAGGTTCCGACGTTGTACAGGTCGAAGCGATTGTAGCTGTAGACCAGGCCCGTCCAGGGAAAGGACATCAGGGAAATGACGAAGTTCAGCCCCAGGAGGAAGAACAGATACCCCGCGTCTGTCCTGTAGGCGGAGCTGACGTGGAAGTACGCCGGTCCGAAGAACGCCCCGAGCAGGCTCACGATCATCGCCACCAGCGAGATCGCCCCGTACAGGAAGAACGAGACGCTGGCCACCCGGTTCACCCCGCTCTGGTCGCCGACGACCACATACCGGGTCATCAACCGATTGACCGCCCCGAGAATCCCCAGGTCGAGGATCATCAAGATCCCGATGGCCTGGCGAACGATGCCGTAGACCCCGAATCGCTCCGTGCCCAGGTACTTCAGGGTGACCGGCGCGAGGATCATGGTCACCGCCAGCCCGGTGGCCAGGCCCATCCAGTTCGCCAGCGTGCTGCGGAGAAGACTGCCTTGCTGAACCGCCACGTGCCGTTCTCTTTCCGGCCGGAGCTTCGCCTCGGCCTCCATGCTTGTCTTTCACCCCCCGCGCAGGGGAACGAACCGTGAGTCTATCCCCCGCCCGCCCGGGCCGCAAGGGCGTCCTCCCGGAAGGGCCTTGCCCTCTTTCATCCGGCGCGATTATTGCTGTCCTTCGCCACGGCGTTGACCGATAATAGGGTGGCCCGGTCGCGCGGCGTGCCTGACCGGAGGCAACCAGGCCTCTTGTTCCCGCGAGGATGCCGTTTCCAGGCCCTGCCGTACACGCATGACAACCATTCGCGATAGTATCCGTGCCTTCAAGCCGCTGCTCTTCCTGATATGGGTCGTCCCCGCCGCCATCGGTCTGTACTGTCTGGCGGCCTATGTGATCGTCGTCCGCGGGCACGTGATAGCGCCCTCCCACGAGAGGATCATCTGCATCAAGGAGTTCCTGGACTCGCAGGCCGCCGCGGGCAAGAAGGGAGACATCTGCTTCCTCGGCTCCAGCGTCACCATCGAAGGCCTCGACTGCGATATCGTGGATCGATCCCTGCCCGCGGGGATCCGAAGTTACAACCTCGGCTGGACCGGCGCCGGGCCGCGCCAATGGCTTCTGATGGGTCCGGCGCTCCGGGCGTCCCGGCCCGGGACGGTGGTCATGTGCACAGGCCTCGGGACGATCATGCAGGGGGCAGACCTGAGGCCCGACACCATCACGATCGCCGCCACCTGGAGATTCCTGCCCGACGCCTACCTGAAGCAGATCGAACCGCTGCTGACGCCGGCCCAGTACGAGCAGTTGAAAGCCCCGATGTTCCAGCAGTTGTTGGCCCTTCGCTCGTTCCCCCCGGAGGCCGCCGATACCTTTCTGCAGGAAGTGTCGCGGGCCGACCTACGGTATGCCGGTTACGTGACCAACTTCAAGTCCCCCTGGGTCCGCCGGGAATCCGTAGATGGGGAAAAGCGGTCGCGGGAACTGCACATGCAACGCAATCGCCTGAGGTCCATGAAATCCGGCGACAGCCTGGACACGTCGGTTCGGATTGTTCGGAGCCTTGTCTCCTACCTGCAGCAACAGGATTGCCGCGTGATCCTCTTGCTGGATCCGATGAACCCGGAGGTCACCCGGGGGCTGGAAGACCAGGCCGTCGGACCGGCCCGACGCACCTTGGCAGACCTGGCCAAAGAGACCGGGGCCTTGTTCTGGGATCACTCGGGCATCCTGGACCAACCCGACGATTTCGCCGACTCGGTCCATCCCAGCCTGCTGGGCCGCCAGACGTGGTCCGCCGCGCTGGGCCGGGCCCTTCACGATCTCCCGATGCCGCACTAAGGTTTCTTCGCCATGTTATTCCAGACACACGAGTTCCTCTGCCTCGTAGCGGTCGTGCTGGCCGGGATGGTCCTGCTGCGCACCGGCCGGTGGCAGGTGCTTGTGCTTCTGGCGGCCAGCTACGTCTTCTACATGACGTGGAACCCGACGTTCATCGTCCTGCTGCTGGGCACGACGTTGACGACCTACGCCTGCGGGCGGGCCATGGCAAGATGGCCCTCCCGGCGGTCCAGGGTGGCGTGGCTGGCGGCCACCTGCGCGTTCAATCTGGGCGTCCTGGCGGTCTATAAGTACCTGGACTTCTTCATCACGTCGATCCACCAGATCGGCCGCCTGGCCGGCCACGAACCCTCGCTGCCCCTGGCGGGCCTGGCCCTGCCCGTGGGCATCTCCTTCTTCACGTTCCAGGCGATGAGTTACATCATTGACGTCTTCCGCGGGCAGCAGCCGGCCGAAAAGAACGTCTTCAAGTTCGCCCTGTACGTGGCGTTCTTCCCCACCCTGCTGGCCGGGCCGATCCTCCGCGCCCCCCAGTTCCTTCCCCAACTAGACCGCCCCATCGATTTCCACGGCGATCAACTGCGAAGCGGCTGCAATAAGTTCCTGGTCGGGCTCGTCAAGAAGATCCTCATCGCCGACCAGGTGTCCCCCCTGGTCCGCGCGGTGTTCGTCTCGCCCCAGGGCCTGCCCAGCGCCGCCATCTGGATCGGAACCGTGGCCTTCGCCGTCCAGATTTACTGCGACTTCTCGGCCTACAGCGACATGGCGATCGGGACCGGACGCATCCTCGGCTTCGATATCCCCAAGAACTTCAACTACCCCTACGCCTCGCGGAGCCTCACGGAATTCTGGCGCCGGTGGCATATCGCCCTGTCCAGTTGGCTGCGGGACTACCTGTACATCCCGCTGGGGGGCAACCGAAGCGGGCGACTGGGCGTCTATCGAAACCTCCTGATCACCATGGGACTGGGCGGCCTGTGGCACGGGGCCGGGTGGAACTTCCTGGCCTGGGGCCTCTACCATGGCACCGTTCTCTCCCTCGAGCGGGCGCTGGGACTGGGCGGCAAGAAGAAAGGCCAGGCCTCCCCGATCGCCGGCCGCTCGAAGCCCTGGATGGCCACGGCCGGAAAGATCCTCTCCTGGCTGGTGACCCTGTACGTCATCCTGCTGGGCTGGCTGCTGTTCCGGGTCAGCGGGTGGCATAACATGATCTACTGCGTCCGCAAGTTCGTGGCCTTCGACTTCTCCTTCAGCTTGTCGGCGATGGGCCTGGGCAATGCCAATCCGTTCGTGAGCCTGTCGCTGCTGGTCCTGTTCCTGGCGGTTCACGCCTTCTCGTACCGCATCGGGGGGATCGCCGATCGCATGGACAGGCTCAGGGGCTGGCGACTCTGGCTGGTCTATCTGGCCGCCATCTTCTGCCTCGCGGCGATGTGGCCCACCGGCCGGACCGCGTTCATCTACTTCCAGTTCTGATACCCGCCCCCCGGTTTGTTCCCCGCCGGAATCCTGCACCGCGTCCGGCCGATTACAGACCACGGGCGAAAGCTGTTGACGCGGATACGGCCGGCCAAGGACAATGGCGCTGGACCAGTGTCGTTCGAGAAACCTGATGAGCCCACAACCCACCGATTCCAGGCCGCTACGGGTCGCCATACTGGCGCACAATTCGCGGGTGGCCGGCGGATTGTCCGTCGGCAAGAACCTGCTGGGCGCCATCGCGCGGCAGGCGCCTCAGCACGAGTACATCGTCACCTACCCGCCCGGGCTGGGCTATGAGGGCGTCTGCGCCGGCATCCCCCATTGCCATGCCCTCCCCTGTCAGCCCCGCGGGGGCATGGTCGGGCTGATGCTGTACGAGATGTTCAAGCTGGGCCGCCGCCTCCGCCCCCACCGCCCGGAGGTCCTGCTGGCCCTGGGCAACCGCGGGCTCCTCAGGCCCCCCTGCCCCCAGGCGATCTATATCCAGGACGCCCACTACTGCTACCCCACCCGCTTCTTCGCCCGGGAGACCTGGAAGAACAAGTTCAACAAACGCGTGCAGACGTGGCTGATCACGCGGCAACTCCGGCGGTCCAAGCTGCTGTTCTGCCAGACCCCCGTCATGGAGAAGCGGGCCAAGGAAGCCTTTCGCTTCCGGGGGCGGACCGCCCTGTGCCCCAACGCCGTCTCGGCCTTCTCCACCGCCGGGGCCGACAACCCGCCCATGCCCGAGGCGATGGCGCCCCACGCGGGGAAGATGCGGCTGTTCTACGTCACGAGGTTCTACGGGCACAAGAACCTCGAGGGCATCGTCGACACGTTCGCGCGATACCGCGACGAGCTCAAGGACGTGGCGGTGTTCCTGACCCTGGAGGCCGGCCAGCACCCCAACGCCCCGGCCTTCCTCCAGTCGATCGAGCGGCAGAATCTGGGGGGAAGCCTCATTAACGTCGGCCCGATCCCGCAGTCGGCCCTGGCGGGCTACTACCGACACAGCCACGCCCTGCTGATGCCAAGTTTCCTCGAGTCGTTCAGCGGAACGTATCTG
>JAPLNA010000258.1:10017-13984 GCA_026693065.1 Planctomycetota bacterium | reverse complement strand
ACGCCGATCCTGGCCAGCGACCTGGATTTCGCGCACGGGGTATGCGGCCCGGCGGCGGTGTACTTCGACCCCTGGGATCCGGGGGCGATGAAAGAGGCCATTCTCCGCCTCAAGAACGATCCGGCCCTGGCCGGCGAACTGGCCGCCAAGGGCGCCGTGCAGCTCCAGACCATGTTCCGTTCCTGGGACCAGATCGCCGCCAATGTCATAAAGCTGTTGGTGGAAATGGCCGAGACAGAATGACTGTGACTTCGTAATACCCCTTGGGAGCGAATGCCAGGCCGATGAAACAGGTTTTGCAGAATCTTCGAACCGGAGTGACCGCCGTCGATGAAGTTCCCTGCCCGGGCGTGGGGCGAGGCTCGGTGCTGATCCAGACCCGCGCCAGCCTGATCTCCGCGGGCACCGAGAAGATGCTCGTGGAATTCGGCAAGAGCTCGCTGATCGCCAAGGCCCGCTCCCAGCCCGACAAGGTCAAGCAGGTGCTCGACAAGATCAAGACCGACGGGCTGCTCCCGACCCTCGAGGCCGTCTTCAACCGCCTGGACGAGCCCCTCCCGCTGGGCTATTGCGCCAGCGGCGTGGTGCTGGAAGTCAGCCCCGACGTCACGGAATTCCGCCCGGGCGACCGGGTGGCCAGCAACGGCCCGCACGCCGAGATCGTCTGCGTGCCCAAGAACCTCTGCGCGAAGATCCCCGACGGCGTGACGGACGAAGAGGCGGCCTTCACCGTGCTGGCCAGCATCGGGCTGCAGGGCATCCGCCTGGCCAATCCGACCTTCGGCGAACGAGTCGTCGTCGTCGGGCTGGGCCTGATCGGGCTGATCGCCGTCCGCCTGCTCCGGGCCGCCGGATGCGAAGTCCTCGGCGTGGACCTCGTGCCCCGCCGCCTGGAACTGGCCCGCGCGTGCGGCGCCCAGACCGTCAACGCCGCCCAGGGCGACCCCGTCGCCGCCGCCGCCGCCTGGACCGAAGGCCGCGGCGTCGACGCCGTCCTCATCACCGCCTCGGCCAAAAACGACGACATCGCCCACCAGGCCGCCCTCATGTGCCGCAAACGCGGACGCATCGTCCTGGTCGGCGTCGTCGGGCTCAACCTTCGCCGCGACGACTTCTACGCCAAGGAATTGAGTTTTCAGGTTTCCTGTTCGTACGGCCCGGGTCGGTACGACGAGCACTACGAGCAGCAGGGGCAGGACTATCCCCTGGGCTTCGTGCGATGGACCGAGCAGCGGAATTTTGCGGCGATCCTCGCCGCGATCCAGTCCCGTCAGCTCGCCGTCGGCGACCTGGTGACGGACCGGTTCGCCCTCGCCGACGCCGCGGCGGCCTACAGCAAGATCGCCGACGACCCGACGGCCATGGGCGTGATGTTGACGTATCCCACCCAGGCCGATCGGCGGCGCACGATCCCGATCGCCGAGGGCTCGGCCCCGGCGGCCGGAAAGGCCGTTCTGGGCATCATCGGGGCCGGCAACTTCTCCAAGATGACGCTCATGCCCGCCCTTCGCCGGGCCCGCGTGGCGGTCAAGTACATCGCGGATCTCAACGGGGCGGCCGCCCAGCACCTGGCCGGCAAGTTCAAGGTCCAGCGGGCCACCAGCGATCACCGCGAAGTCCTCGCCGACGCCGAGGTCAACGCCGTGCTCGTGCCGTTGCGGCACAACCTGCACGCGCGGTTCGTGATCGAAGCCCTCGAGGCCGGCAAGCACGTCTTCGTGGAGAAACCGCTGGCCATGAACGTCGAGGAACTCCGCCGGATCCTCGCCGCCGCCGCCGCTCATCCTGACCGGATCGTCATGGTGGGGTTCAACCGGCGGTTCAGCCCGCACATGGTGAAGATCGCCCAACTCCTCCGCGGGCGAAGCGAGCCGCTCTGCATGAACTTCCTGGCCAATCCCGGCTTCATCCCCCCGGATTCCTGGAGCCAGAATCCCCTGATCGGCGGCGGGCGAATCATCGGCGAGGCCTGCCACTTCATCGACCTGATGGTGTTCCTGGCCGGCAGCAAGATCGCGACGGTCGCGGCGGCCATGGTGGGCCAGGGCGTCGCCACGCGAGAGGACAAAATGTCCATCACGCTGGGCTTCGAAGACGGCTCGGTCGGCACGGTCAACTACTTCTCCAACGGGCCCAAGAACTACCCCAAGGAACAATTGCAGGTCTTCAGCGACGGGCGCGTGGCGGACATGAACAACTTCCGCCGGACGGACGGTTTCGGCTTCCGCGGGTTCAGCCGCCTCAAGACGTTCCGCCAGGACAAGGGGCACGAGGCCCAGTTCGCCGCCTTCGTCGACCGCGTGGCCACGGGCGGGCCCAGCCCCGTCCCGCTGGACCAGTTGGTCAACGTCACCCTGGCCAGTTTCGCGGCCATGACTTCCGCCGCCCAGAACCGCACCGTCATAATCGCTCAGGAATACGCCGACCTGTTGGCGTCACAGCCCTCGTAGCGGGGGCCCGCGACGCCCCCCGAGACTTTCCCATGGGCAAGACACGTTCGCTCCGGCTGGACCTCAACGCGCCGCGCGTTCTGGCGATCTTCGGTATCATCCTGTTCCACGTCACCCAGTATTTCAAAACCCACGAGTTTCCCGGGCATCAGGCCGACTCCACCGACATCCTGGGCGAGATCATCAGCAAGCCGGCCCTGGTGATCTTCGTCCTGCTGGCGGGCATCGCCCACGCCTTCGGCACGCCCCGGCTGGCCACTTTGCAGGCCTACCTCCCGTACGTTCGCACGAAGCTTCGCCAGATCATGCTGCCCTATCTCTGCGTCTCCTTGCTGTCGATGGGCGTCAAGCTCGCCGCCCCGGGCGGGCGGGATTCGGGGGCCGTCGGGGACTGGCTGCTCAACATGCTCTGGGTTCCCAACGGCGGGCCCGCGGGGCACCTGTGGTTCCTCTACTGGCTCATGACCATCTTCCTGTTCTGGCCCCTCCTGGCGCCCCTGACCACGCCGGGCCGCCTGCCCTTCCTCGCCGGCGGGTTGTTCCTGCTGGCCGTCCAACCCATCCCCCTGCCGGCGACCCACGCGGGCTCCTGCTTCGGTCTGGCCAACCTCCAGAGGCTCCTGCCCGTCTTCGTGCTGGGCGTCTGGTACGGCTCGACCATGCTCACCCGCCAGAAACGCTACGCCCGTGTTGTGATCGTGTCCGGGTCGGTGTTCGCGGCCTGGCTGGCGGCGTACTTCACGTGGTTTGCCTTCTTCAAGGAGGGCAACCAGTCCGACCAGTACGCCCCGGCCCTGTTGTTCAAGACCGGCCACGCCGTCGGCGAACTCTCCGGCGCCATCTTTCTCCTGCACCTGAGCGGGCTGGCCGGCGGGCTCCTCCGCCGCGGCAGGAAGTTCCTGGGCTTTCTGGCCTGTCACTCCTTCGACACGTACCTTCTCCACGTGGCCTTCGTGGCCCATCCGCTGGTACTGGCCCTGTCGTTCCTGGCCCGGCGGCTGGAACTCCGCCCGGGCGCGGGAGCGGAATACGTGTTGTTCTTCGTGGTGGCCATCCTCGTTTCGCTGATCACCCCGGCCCTGGGCGCGTGGATCCGGCGCGCACCGGTGCTGCCCGTGTTGTTGTTTGGTGAAGCCCCTCGCAAACGCACCCCCGCGCCCAGCGGCGGCTGAGCCGGTCACGCCCGGCGAACCCTAGCGGGCGCAGTACCCGCCGTCGACCAGGATCGACGTGCCGGTGACGAAACGGCTGGCGTCGGACAAGAGGTACACGGCGGCCCCGGCGACGTCCTCGGGCCGACCCAGCCCGCTGGGGTGCTGCCCCCGGATCGTCGCCTCCGCCGCCTGCCCGATCACCCCGAAGAACTCCCGCGTCATGGGCGTCTCGATGACCGCCGGCGCGATGCAGTTGACGCGGATCCTCTCGCCCGCCAACTCCAGCGCCATGACCTTGACGGCCTGCTCCAGGGCCCCCTTGCTCATGCAGTAGCCGATGGCCCCAGGCTGTCCCACGCGCCC
>JAPLNA010000258.1:0-9981 GCA_026693065.1 Planctomycetota bacterium | reverse complement strand
ACGCCCTGGGCGGCCAGGCCCTTGACGAGCATCACCCCGGCGATCGCGTTGGGTTGGAATATCGCCTCGAGGTGTTTGGCGTTGACGGCCCGCAGCGGGGCCGGCTGATGCAGGCCCGCGCTGTGCACCACCCCCGACAGCGGGCCCGTCTCCTTGCTGATGGCGCGCACCAGCCGCGGGATGGCGTCCAGGTCGCTCAGGTCCGCCGGGAATACCAGGTGCTTGCCCTCCCCGCACTCCCGGGCCGCCTCGGCCAGACGCTCCGGGTGACGGGCCACCAGGATAACTCGCGCCCCCGCCTTGGCGCAGGCCGAGCAGATCGCCCGCCCCAATCCGGACGAGGCCCCGGTAACCACGATGCTCTTGCCGGCAAGATCCATTCGCACGCGCCCGGGTGTCCGAGCCTACTCCAGCTTGTCGCCCACCATGGTCAGAAGGTCCTGGACCGTCTTGCACTCGCGAAGGCGATCCACGTCCAACTGCATTTCCAACTCGCCGTCCAGCAGCGAGATCACGCCCAGGAGCCCGGTCGAGTCCCAGCCCAGTTCGGCGCCGGGGGTGAGCTTGGCGGCGTCCTCGTTCAGGATGGTCGCCAGTTCTTCCACAAATTCTTGCTTGGTCATGTCGCAGATTCCTTGCAGGATGGTTAGGAGGGCACGCCCGGCCCGGGCCAGGTCAGAATCGCCGCCGCCCAGGAATACCCCACGCCGAACCCGACCAGGGCGATCCGCATTCCGGGCTTGAGCACGCCGGCGTCCAGGCTGTCCTTGAGGGCGATCGGGATCGACGCCGACACCGTATTGCCGCACTCGGCCATCGCCAGGACGAATTTCTCCTGGGGTATTTTCAGCCGCTTCCGCAGATGTTCCAGCATATACGCGTTGGCCTGGTGAAAGACGAACAGGTCCACCTGCTCCAGCGTCATGCCCGCCTTGGCCAGCAGGGCGTTGACGGCCTGGGGGACCGACCGCGTGGTGAACGCGAAGATCTCCGCGCCGTCCATGAACAGCCGGTCCGGGCGGCGTCCTTCCGGCAGCGAGCCCTTGGCCTCGCCGATGCCCCGGGCGCCGCTGCTATGCACGATCAGCCTCTTGAACCCGCTGCCGTCCGTGCCGAACACGAACGGGCCGATCGGCTCCCGCTCGTCGGGGCAGTCGATCCGTTCGACCAGGGCGGCCGCCGCCCCGTCGCCGAAAATCGTCCGCACGCTCCAGTCGTTCGCGTCCAGCCACTTGCTGTACGTCTCGGCCGTCACAAGCAGACATTTCTTCGCCTGTCCGGTCTCGATCAGGCCCTTCGCGATCGACAGGCCGTACACGAACCCGCTGCAGCCGAGGTTGAAATCGAACGCCGCGACGGTCGTCGGCAACCCAAGCCTCGCCTGTAGAATGCAGGCCGTGGGGGGCAGCGCGTAGTCGGGCGTCTGCGTGCACAACAGCAGCGCGTCGATCTGGTCAGGCGGGCACGCGGAGCGTTCCAGCAGTTTCCGGGCCGCCTTCTCGCCTAGGTCCAACGCCGTCTCGCCCTCGGCGGCCACGTGACGCTGGCGGATTCCCGTCTTGTCGAAAATTTTCTCGACGGTCCAGTCGGGGTACTCGCGAACCAGATCCTCGTTGGTCAGGATCGTCTCCGGGAGGTGGTAGGCGACCGACGTGACCGAAGCGAAGCGTTTCATGTATGGTGTCCTGACGGGGAACGCGTCCGGGCGGGCACGACCCGACCGGGCAGGGGTGAACTCTGTCACTCCATTATACAGTAGGAGTCGGTAATCCAGAGTCCGGACTTGACCCAAATCTTGCGCTCAAGCACCCCCGAGGCCAGAGCCGATACATTCATCAGGAAACGACCCCTGGCACGGCCTATTCCGCGGCCGGACCGTTTCCCTAACGATCCCGGAGACCGACATGCCCCAGGAAACCGCTGGCCCCTGCCCCCGCTCGGCGTGGATTGCGCCCGAGGCGTCGGTGGCATCCACGGCCGTGTGCCATGCCGGCAGCTGGATCGGCCCGGGCGTGCGGATCGGCGCCGGCGCCGTGGTGGCGCCCGGGGCGGTCATTGGGTTGATCGGCCCGGACGGTGTCGACAGCCCGGTGCAGATCGGGGAAAGAGTCTGGATCGGGCCCGGGGTCTGCATCGAACCGGGGGTGACCATCGGCGACGGATCCCGCGTCGACGCCGGATCCGTCCTGCGGGCCGGAACGGTCCTCGGCAAAGAGGTCCGAATCGGCGTGCGGTGCACCTGCATGGGCCACTGCCGCGTGAATGACCGCGCCAACCTGACCGCCGAGGTACACGTCGGCGAGTTCTCCACCCTCGAAGAGCACTGCCAGCTTATGCCCGGCTGCTGCCTGCTGAACGACCCGTACCCGCCGACGGCATTGGCCCCGATGGGCCCGACCGTCGGGGCCTGCGCGATCATCGGCGTCGGGGCCGTCATTTACCCCGGCGTCAAGCTGGGCTTTCACTCGATGGTCGGCGCCCTCGCGATCGCCAAGAAAGACGTGCCCGACTACATGCTGGTCACCGGCCAGCCCGCCGAGGAAATCTGCGACGTCCGGCGGATTCGATACAAGGTGCGCGACCAGTGGGTGTACCCGTATCCCTGGATGCGGTGCAACGTCCCCGGAGAAGACATCACCCAGCCCAGTCCGGTGCCGCGCACACCGCACAAGCGTCGCGGAACTTCCCCGACATGAGCGGCGTATAACGGTTGATTTGGCGCCCAACTTCCTGCCAGGCGGCCCGCGGCCCCGGCACGAGAGGAAGAAAGGAAGATCGTTCCGGTGCATATCGTCTATATCCATCAGCATTTTGCCACCAACGAAGGCACCACCGGCACGCGAAGCTACGACGTCAGCCGATACCTCGCGAAGATGGGGCACAAGGTCACGATGATCTGCGGCATCTACGACGTCAGCGGCCTGAAACCCATGCCCTGGTATCAGCTCTTCCGCCGCGAGCGCATGGACGGCTTCGACGTGATCGTCTGCAACGTCCCCTATTCCAATCACCTGAACGCCCTGGGGCGAATGTGGACGTTCTTCTGGTTCGCCGTGCTGGCCTCCCTGGCCGGGCTGAGCGCCCGCAAGCCCGACGTCGTCTTCGCCACCCACACCCCCCTGACCGTCGGAGTCCCCGGGTATATCGTCAGCCGTCTGCGCCGGAAGCCCTTCGTGTTCGAGGTCCGCGACCTCTGGCCCGAGGCCCTGGTCATCGCCGGCGAACTCAAGCCCGGGCCGCTCCTGTGGTTCATGAGCGCGCTGGAGAAGTTCTTCTACGCCAAGGCCCGGAAGATCCTCCTGGTCTCTCCCGGGTTCGAGAAACGCCTGCTCGAACGAGGCTACCCCCAGGAGAAGCTCCGCACGGTGCTGCTGGGGGCCGATGGCGACCTGTTCCTCGACCGCACGCCCGACCCCGATTTCCGCCGCCAGCACAACCTCGGCGACAAGATGCTGGCCATCTTCACCGGCGCGCACGGGTGGAGCAACGGGCTGGACTACGTGCTCGACGCCGCCGAACGCCTCAAGCACCGAAACGACATCGCCATTCTCTTCCTGGGCGAAGGCCGTGAGAAGGCCCGCCTCAAGCAGGTCGCCCAGGACAAGGGGCTGACCAACGTGCTGTTCCTCGACGCCGTGGCCAAGACGGGGCTTCCGGGGATCATGATGGCCTGCGACGTCGGGCTGATGATCCTGCTTAACGTGGGCGAACGCCCGGTCACGCCCAACAAGATCTTCGACTACATGTTCTGCGGGCTGCCCAGCATCGTGAATTTCGGCGGCTCGACCCTCGAAATGGTCGAACGGGACGGCACCGGCGTCGGGGCCGATCCGCTCAACCCGGGCGACCTGGCGGCCAAGCTGGAACACTGGGCCGACCATCCCGACGAACGCCGCCGCATCGGAGCGCTGGCGCGCAAGATCGCCTACGAGAAGTACGCCCGCCAGGCCATCGCCGAACAGTTGGCCCAGACCTTCGAGGAGGTGGCGCGCCGGAGAAAGGCCCGATGAACGCCCCGCGAAGCGTCCTGATCCTCGAAGCCCACGCCCGGGCCGCCGTGGAGGCCATCCGCTCGTTCCTTCGCCTGGGCGTCCGCGTGGTGGCCGCCTCCGACAAGCGGCTGTACGCCGGGCGGTTCGTCCGCGGAATGCAGCGGCGGGTGCAGTACCCTTCGGTGGTGCACGCCCCGGAGGCATTCGTCGCGTGGCTGCTGAAGTACCTGGCAACCCATCCGACGACGGCGTTGTTCCCGCTGGGCGACGCGTGCGTGGAACTGATCGCCCGGAACCAGGAGGCGATCCGCCGGCACACGAGGCTGTTCATGCCGCCCTACGAGCGGTTCGAGACGGCCTTCGACAAGATTCTCACCAACAAGGCCGCCGCCGCCGCGGGCGTGCCCATCCCCCGGTGCTGGTATCCCGACGAGGAGGGCCTGGACGCCCCCATCAAGGCCGCCCGGTTCCCGGTCGTCGTCAAACCCGCCGTCGGCGTGGGCGCGCGCGGGATCGTGCGGGCCGACACGGCCCAGGAACTCGAGCAGGTCTGGTCGGCCGCCCTCGCCGGGCCATGCCGATCGTTCGTCCAGGAATTCGTCCCCCTGGGCGGGCGGCAGTACGTCGTCGACGCCCTCCTGGACGAGAGCGGGCGGACCGTCGCCGCGGTGGCCAGCCAGAAAGTGCGGTTCTTTCCCCCGCGCGGAGGGGCGAGCACCCTCAGCCGTTCGGTCCCCCCGGGCGACCTCTGCCGGGTCAGCGAGAAGCTCCTCCAGGCGATCGGCTACTACGGCATCGCCAACGTCGACCTGATCGAGGACACCCGCGACGGCGTCAACGGCGTTCTCGAGATCAACCCCCGGTTCGGGGAGATGCACGCGATCTGCCGGGTGGCCGGCGTGGACATGATCCGCCTGTACTGGCAGTTGGCGATGGGCGAGCCGGCCGAGCCCACCCGGACGTACCAGACGGATAGGTATCTGCGGTTCCTGCCCACGGACCTGATGTGGTTCCTGGCCTCGCCCGACCGCTTCGGCGCCAAGCCGAGTTTCCTGGAATGCTTCGGCAGCCAGGTCGAGAACGTGTTGTCCGCCCAGGGAGACTACGGTCCCTCGTTGGGCTACCTGCTGGAGAACCTGGCGTTGCTGGCCGATCCGAAGGCCCTGGCCTACCGGTTCGTGCGAGAGAAGAGGCATTGACGTGAGCGAGGCGACGGCGACGTCACGGATCAACGCGCTGAGCGTTGACGTCGAGGACTACTACAACATTTTCACCCGGGACCGGTTCGGCCTCGACGGGCCGCCCACCGAGGCCGTCGTCCGCAACACCGAACGAATCCTCACCGGTTACTACCATCATCAGTTCTTCAAGCTCACGCGCGACCAGGCCCGCGACGAACTCTCCCGGGCCAAGAGCCGGCTCGAGGACATCACCGGGCACGGCGTGCTGGGCCACCGGGCGCCGGCGTTCTCGATCGGCCCGGATACGGCGTGGGCCCTGGAGCTTCTGGCCGAACTGGGTTTTCGCTACGACAGCAGCGTCTTCCCGATCCGCGGCCGGCGGTATGGCTGGCCGGAGTTTCCCCGGGACATCCACGAGATGGCCCTGCCGGGCGGGGGGAGCCTGATCGAGGCCCCGATGACGCCCGTCCGCCTGCTGGGGAAAGACCGCCCCGCCTGCGGAGGGGGATACGTCCGCCACTTCCCCTATGCCTACACGCGATGGGCCATCCGGCGGATCAATCGCCAGCGCCCGGCAATCGTGTACATGCACCCCTACGAGATCGACACGCGCCCGGCGGGGGAACCGTTCGCCTCCCGCCTCGAGGCGGCTCCCGGGGGCGTTCGCCGGTTCCACTGGCTGCAGTTGCGACAACGCGCCAGCGTCGAGCGGCAGTTCCAACGGCTGTTGTCGGAGTACGCCTTCGCGCCGCTTCAGGCGGCCATCGAGACCGCCCTGGGCCGGCCGCTCGCGTGAGCGAGATCGGCCTGGGGGCTACTCGGCCCGGATCGCCCCGCCGGAACACTCTTCCATCGCCCGGGCCAGGCCCGCATCGGCCAGGCCCGTGAGGACAAGCGGTTCGCCCGGCAGCGGAGGGTTGGCCCCGGCACATCGCGTCGTATCCCCGGCCGGACCCACGATCGTCACCATGCAGACGGGGCCCTGCGCCATGCCCCCCACCCGGACCACCGGCACGGGCGTGCGAGTGCTGTAGTAGAGCGATTCCCACCCTTCCGGACGGGGTTCTTCCTGGCCGGAAAGGAACTGGATATCCATGGCGGGTGGGACGACCAGGCTCAGGGCCAGTTCGCGGCCTCCGAGGTCGGCGGCCCACGTGTTGCCCGTCCGGCGCCAGGGGCCCGGGCACAGCCGCCAGCGCAGCGTCACCTCGTGCGGCCAGGCCGAGGCGAGAATCTCGTCGACGATCACATAGGTGTCACGAAGCCGACAGAGGGTGCGCCGGTGGATCGCTCCGCCCAGCCGGCGGAATCCGTAGTGCTCTCCGCGGAAGAAGCCCACGTCGCCCTGGCCCGCCAGAGCGAGCACGCGGCTGCGAGTCCAGTGGAACCAGAGGAACCGCGGGCCCTTGGTCATCTGGTCGGCGCCGTCGATCTCGACGGTGTTGTGGGCCGCCGTCGAATGAAAATAGTGCCGCCACGCGCCCGGCGGGCCGTTGTACAGGTAGCTGCCCCCGTCCCGCAGCACGTTCACGCCGCCGCACCACAGGTCCACGTGGAGCATGTCGGTTTGCCCGGGGCGGTCGCGGTAGCTGTGACAGCGAGTCATGCACCAGGAGTCGCCGCCGCGAAGGAGGAAGTATCCGCCGTCGGGGCAGGAGCCCAGTGCGTCGCGCTGCACCGGTTCGACCGGGGCCGCCGCCGCCTCGCGCCCGAAGAGCCACAGCAGTTTTTCGTCCCAGGGCCCGGTCGGCAGGGCCCGGGTTCCGCGCGCGGCATAGGCGGCCGCCTGAACCACCGGGCGGTAGTCCAGGTAGTCCGCGCACGCCAGCGGCAAGACGTGCGCGCCGTCGTTGGCGCCGTAGTTGGGAACGCGCCCGCTGACCGGGTCGATCATCTGCTCGAGCCAACGCCCCGCCGCGGCGAATCGGTCCAGGGCCTCCGCCGGCAGGGGTTGGTCCGACAGCCGGCCCAGGCGGATCGCCCAGAGCATGTCGTCCATCAGGACGCGATGGTAATTGAGGGAGTTCTGGACGAAGGAGCCGTCGTCGTAGACCTGGCGGCGCATCTCGCCGACGAGGATCCGCCGTCCCCGGTCGCGCCACGCGCGGGCCTGGGGCAGTTCGTCGAAGAGCAGCCCGATCGTCCAAAGCCCGACGGCTTCGCTGATCCCGTGGTTGTTCTTCTGCGATTGCGCGGCGTTGATGTTGACGGCCAGGTGCCGCCCCGTCTGCCAGGCCAGGCAGGTCAGGGCCCACAGGCGCCGGTCGGTGGCGGCCTGGCTGGGCAGGGTGACGACGGCGGCGAAGAGCATCGCCATCAGCCGGAAGGTCATCTCCTGCCCGCATCGCCAGGCGACGGAGCGCTCGGGGGGGTTCTGTTGGACCCAGGCCTCGAACATCTGCCAGAACGCCTGGGCCCACCGTTCGCCGCCGTCGCGGGCGTAGGCGCGGGCGAGGGTGTAGGCCAGCGAGAACCGCGAGGCCTCCCAGACGAGCTTGATGTCCGCCTGCCCGCCCAGCGAGTCGGGCCCGTCCCACCAGGGCCTGCCGGATTCCCAGCGAACGTCGTTAAGGGCGTCGCGGTTGAAGTCCGGGGGCCAGCCGAGCGGGGCGTACCGCGCGGAAAACATCGGGTACTCCCCCGCCAACGCCTTCTCGGCGACGTCGGTGACGTGGCGGGCCCAGAGGGGCTCGTCGGCGAGGGCGGCCAAGTCCTCCGGCCGCGGAACGGCCAGGAACCGCCCGGCCCGTTGGGCCCAGCGGGCCTTGTGCCCTTCGACGGGGATGGGGCAGGCCGCCCGGAACGCCTCCACCCCAAGACCCGCCGGGGCCAGACGCTTTCGCAACAGCCCGCTCCGGGTCCGAAACTCCTGTAGAAGGCGGCGAGGCAGGTTGTCCCAGCCAACTCCCTTGGCCGTCCAATATGACCGTCGCCAGATATTCATCGCCCTGCCCTATGTACGCCGTCGGGCCCGGGCGGCGATCGCACCGGCCAGCGCCTCGCGAACCCGCTGGGCCTGTTCCAGCGACAGGTTGGCGAAGAACGGCAACGCGATCGTCCGGGCCGCAATCCGCTCCGTCACAGGGAAGTCCCCCGCCTTCGTGCCCAGCATCTCCATGATGTACGGCTGGGTGTGGATGGGCACGAAGTAGTTGCTGCACCCGATGCCCTGCTTTCGCAGCGCGTCGATAACGGCGTCGCGGTCGGCCTGGTCGAACGCATCGGCCAGGCGGACGACGTAGACGAACCAACTGGCCGACGCCGGCTGGGCCATCGGAGGCAGATGAAGTTCGGACAGGTCGCCCAGGACGTCGGCGTACAGGGCCGCCGCCGCCCGGCGCTTGGCGAGGATCTCGTCCAGCCGCTTCACCTGCGTTTCGCCCAGGGGGGCGGTGATCTCGCTCATGCGGTAGTTGTAGCCCAGCCGCGCGTGGGAGGGCCACGCGTCGGTGGCCCGCCCCTGGTTGCGAAGGGAGCGGCACAGGTCGCGGATGTCGTCGCGGTCGGTGACGATCACGCCGCCCTCGCCCGTGGTGATCTGCTTGTTGGGGTAGAAGGCGAACACGCCGCACTCGCCGAAGCCGCCGGCCGCCCGCCCGCTCAGCACGCCGCCCAGGGCCTCGCAGCAGTCCTCGAGCATCAGCAGCCCGCGTTTCTTCGCGATCCGTTCGTAGGCCTCGAAGTGGGCCATGTTGCCGAACACTTCGACCGGAAGGATGCCCCGGGTGGTGGGCTTGACGGCGGCTTCCATGGCGGCCGGGTCCATGTTGTAACTGACCGGGTCGATGTCCACGAAGACCGGCTTGACGCGTTCGAACAGGAGGCAGTTGGTGGTGGCCACGAAGGAGAAGGGGGTGGTGAGGACTTCCTGCCCCGGCTCGAGGCCCAGGGCCTTGACGCACAGGTGAAGCCCGCTGGTGCCGCTGTTGACGGCGATGCCGTGTTTTCGCCCGGCGCGGGCGGCGACGGCGGCCTCGAAGGCCTCCGTGCGGGGGCCGATGCTCAGGCGATCGGTCTGGAGGACGGCGACTACGGCGTCGATTTCGGCTCGGGTCACGTCGGGGTTGGACAGGGGAATCGGTGTAGTATTCATGGGGTTCCTGTGGCGCCGTCGGCGTCGAAGGCCTTCACGCGGGCTGGCTGGGGACGGCGACCGGGGGCGAGGCCTCTTGTTCCTCGCGCGGCGGATTGAGCGGATTGAACTCCGGGACGATCTCGCGAATGGCGGCGATCACCTGGCTCCGATCGAGACAGTTCTGCAGCGACGAGAGGGTCTCGATCCATTCCTGGACCTGCTTCCAGTCGTTCTTGCGGCTCTTCCAGATGTTGACCTTGGGGTGAACGGTCGGCTCGATGTCTTCCCCGTCGGTCCGGAGTTCCTCGAAGAGCTTCTCGCCCGGGCGAACGCCGGTAAAGACGATGTCGATGTCCTCCCCGGGTCGGAAGCCGCTCAGCGTGATCATCTGGCGGGCCAGGTCCACGATCTTGACCGGCTCGCCCATGTCGAGCAGGAAGATCTGCCCGCCGGCGCCGGTGGCGGCGGCCTGGAGAACGAGCTGGGCGGCCTCGGGGATCGTCATGAAGTACCGCGTCATGTCCGGGTGCGTCACGCGCACGGGGCCCCCCGCGGCGATCTGCTTGCGGAAGGCCGGTATCACCGACCCGCTGGAGCCCAGCACGTTGCCGAAACGGACGGCCTTGAACTGCGTGTGGCAGAAGGGCTGCCCGTTGAGGGCCTGGGTGTAGATCTCCGCCACGCGCTTGGAGGCCCCCATGACGGAGGAGGGGTTGACGGCCTTGTCCGTGGA
>JAPLNA010000257.1 GCA_026693065.1 Planctomycetota bacterium | reverse complement strand
GACGGACAACAGCGCGGTCATCGGCGGCGGGGTCTACGTCGCCTTCCCTGCCCCCATCGGCACCGGGGTGTATGCCGACGAGGCCGGAACCGCCGAGAGCGACAGCTCCATCATCGCCGCCAACGCGGCGTCGGCGGGCGGCATCGGCCCCGACGTCTACGGCGTCATTACCGCCGCCCGCACCTTGATCGGACGGGGCGCCGGGGCGAAGGTGTACGGCTCGGACAACCTCGTCGGACACACCACCGCCGGGATCGACGCGAAACTGGACGTCCGGGACCCCAGCGGCGGCGGGTTCTATGACCTGCTGCCCGGCAGCCCGGCTATCAACGCCGGGACCAATCCCGCCGGCGAGTCCACGGACACCCGCGGCTGGCCGCGCCTGTTCGGGGCCAAGTACGACATGGGCGCCGTCGAGCACCAGGCGGAAATCGGTTCCCGAATCGACGTGGAAATTGACAATCGCGATCACGTCGAGACCTACAACTTCGGCAACGTGCCGGTCGGGACGTCCAAGGTGGTCGTCTTCACGATCCGCAACGAAGGCACGAGTATCCTGACGATCAACTTCGTCACCCGGGTGAACGCCCTGCTTCCCACCGTGTTCGTGCTGAGCCCCGTCAACGGCGCCCTCGACACCGACGACTGGCAGATCCTGCCCGGGGCGACGTTCACGTTCACCATTGCGGCCTCGCCCACCCTGGCCATCCCGAACCTCCTGGACACCTTTGTCTTCGGCAGCGACGACCCGACGCGGCCGATCCATGCCTTGGCCGTTACGGTCAACCAGGGCCCGCCCGTGCCGGACATGCAGGTCGGCAACGTGAGCATCGTCGAAGGCAACAGCGGAACCAAGAACGTCGTCTTCACCGTAACCCTGTCCTCGCCCAGCACGAGCACGGTGACGGCGCAGTACGCCACGTCCGACGGGTCGGCCACCGCCGGGGCGGACTACATCGCCGCCTCGGGACTCGTGGTCTTTGCTCCAGGCCGGACCAGCAAGACCGTTACCGTCAAGCTCAAGGGCGACAAGATCGACGAACTCGATGAGTCGTTCTTCCTGGACCTGAGCAACACCGTCGGGGCCGCCATCGCCGGGCAGCCTCCCGTCGTGGCCGACCCGGACGACCACACCCACCAGGCCACCGCCACGATCATCGACGACGACCCGGCCCCGAGCGTCCGCATCAACGACGTGCGGGTGGTCGAGGGCAATGCCGGGATCACCAATTACGTGTTCACGGCCAGGTTGTCGGGCCCCAGCGGCAAGATCGTGAAGGTGAACTACGCGACGGCCGACGGGACGGCCCTGGCCGGCAGCGACTATGTCGCCCAGTCCGGAACGTTGACGTTCGTCGCGGGCGTCGTCACCCAGACGGTCACGATCGTCGTCAACGGCGACATCACGTATGAGTTCGACCAGACGTTCTTTGTCAATCTCAGCGGCCCCAGCAACACCACGATCGCCGATGCCACGGGCATGGGCACGATTGTCAACGACGATTCCGCCCCGACGCTTACGATCGACAGTCCTTCCATTCTCGAAGGCACGGGCGGGGGCACGTTCCTTGACTTTACCGCGGCGTTGTCGGTGGCCAGCGAGCGGCCGGTTACGGCCCTGTACGCCACGGTGATGGGGGCCGCCTCGCCCATCTTCCATCCGGCCACCCTGGGTGGGGACTTCCTGCCCGCCTCCGGCAGCCTGGTATTCGCCCCGGGCGAGACGACCAAGACGATCCCCGTCAGTATCGTCGCGGACGCCCTGAATGAGTTCGACGAGAAGTTCCTCCTCAAGCTCAGCAGGGTCACCGGGGCGACGGTCGGCGTCGGCACCGGCGTCGCCACGATCCTCGACGACGATGCCCTGCCGGCCCTGTCGATCAGCGACGCCACCGTTGTCGAAGGCAACAGCGGCTTCCGGAAGATGATCTTCACGGTGACGCTCTTGCCCGTGAGCGGACGGACGGTGGAAGTGAATTACGCCACGAGCCCGAACTCCGCCTCGACGCCCGGCGACTTCATCACGAAGACCGGCACGTTGAGCTTCGCGGCGGGCGAAACCACCAAGACCCTCTTCGTCCTGGTCCGCGGCGACACGCCGTTTGAAGGCAACGAGACGTTCTTCGTCGACCTGAGCGCCCCGACGTTCGCGACCATCGCGGACGGGCATGGCGTCGGGACGATCGTGGACGACGATATCTGACCGCGCCATGTCCACGGCACAAGTGCGAGTGACGTTCGAGCCGCAGGGGCGGGCGGTGTACGTGTTGCCGGGTACGAAGCTGCTGGAGGCCGCCGGCGCCGCCGGGCTGAGCGTCGAGAGCCCCTGTGGCGGCAAGGGCACGTGCGGGAAGTGCCGCGTCCAGTTCACGCACGGGGCGCCCCCGCCCGGGAAAGCCGACCGGACCCGCTTCGGCGCCGATCCACTCCAGGCCGGCTGGCGCCTCGCCTGCCAGACCGCCCTGACCTCGGACGCGGTCGTGTTCGTCCCGTCCACCAGTCTCTTCGCCAGCTCGCACCAGATCTTCATGGAAGCCCAGCGAGGCCCGGCCGAAGAGGTCCTGCCCGCCGTCCGCAAGGTATTCGTGCAGTTGTCTCCGCCTTCCCTGTCCGACGAGATGCCCGACCTGATGCGCCTGGAGCAGGCCGTCGGGCCCGTCAAGGCCGATCTGAAGACTCTCCAGCGATTCGCCCTCCGCCTGCGGAAGGGGGGCTTCTCGGGCACGGCCGTCCTGACCGACCACCACCTGATGGACTTCGAGCTGGGGGACACGACCAAGCAGTGCTACGGCGTCGCCGTCGACATCGGCACGACGACGCTGGTGGCCTCGCTGATGGACCTGTGCACGGGCGAGGAACTGGCGATCGCCTCGAGCATCAATCCGCAGACGAGTTTCGGCGACGACGTGCTCAGCCGCATCATGCACGCGGCCAGCGAGAAGGGGCTCAAGGACCTCCGCCATGCCGTCGTGGAGGCCATCAGCGCGCTGATCGATCAGATGTGCGCCTCCGCCGGCGTCGCGCGCGACCGGATCTACGACTTCACGTGCGCGGGCAACACCACGATGGAGCACCTGTTCTGCGGGGTGGATGTGGCGCCCCTGGCGGTGGTGCCGTTCGTGCCCGCCTTCGGGCGCGGGCTGGTGCTGGCCGCCGAAGACGTCGGGCTCAAACTCCACCCCCGGGCCGCCGTCTACGTCTTCCCGGTCATCGGCGGGTTCGTCGGGGGCGACACCGTCGCCGGCATGGTCGCCACCAAACTCGCCGAGGCCAAGGGCCCCGTCCTGCTGGTGGACGTGGGGACCAACGGCGAGATCGTGCTGGGGCACGAGGGGCAGTTCCTGGCGGCCTCCACGGCGGCCGGGCCCGCCTTCGAGGGCGCCCGGATCGCCTGCGGCATGCGGGCGGCCGCCGGTGCAATCGAGAAAGTCATTATCGACGGCGACGTGCAGATGAACGTCATCGACAACGCCCGCGCCACGGGGATCTGCGGGTCGGGTCTGATCGACCTGGCGGCCGAACTGCTGACCGCCGGAGTCATCAGCGGGGGCGGGCGGCTCCTGCCGCCGCAGGACCTGCCGGCGGGGCTGAGCGAAGCCCTCCGCCGCCGCGTCGTGCTGGACGCCGACGGGCGCGTCGAGTTCGTGCTCGCCGAAGCCGACGCCCACGGGCCCCGCGTGTTCCTGTCCGAACGCGACGTCCGCGAACTGCAACTGGCCACCGGCGCCATCCGCGCGGGCGTGAACATCCTGCTGCGGCGGGCCGGTCTGAAAACCGACGACCTCCAGAGCGTCCTCATCGCCGGCGGGTTCGGGAGTTTCATCCGGCGGAGCAAGGCCCAGCGGATCGGGCTGCTGCCGGCCGGGCTGCCCCACGAGCGGATCCGGTACGTCGGCAACGCCAGCCTCAACGGCGCCAAGTGGGCCCTCCTGTCCACCCGCGCCCACGATCGGGCCGAGACGCTCGCCCGGAAGACCCGGCACGTGAATCTCTCCGAAGACCTCGAATTCCAGATGGAATTCGCCGAGGCGATGCTCTTCCCCGAGTGATCGCCGCGTGGCGTTTCTTTCAGGAGCGGGTTACTTCTTCTTCCTGGCAGCCACCGTCGTGCCGTAGGAGAACGACTCGTCGAGGAAGGCTTCGAGGCTGGGCAGGGGGCAATCGCCGTTGATGCCGTTTCCGGCGGTGATCATGCAGCGGCCTTCGCCGGGGCGCCAGTAGGTGTCCATGAGGAAGCGGACTTCCTGGCGGACGTCATCGGGACTGCCCCAGGGGATGACCTGCTGGACGTCCATGCCGGCGAAAATCGTCAGCTTGTCGCCGAACCGCCGGGCAACGAGGGCCTCGTCCATGGTGTGCTTCTGGATGGGGTGCAGCACGTCCAGCCCGCACTCGATCCACTCGGGAATGAACTGCATCACGTTGCCGCAGGCGTGCATCCAGAACGCCATGTTGTGCTTGTGGCAGGCGGCGGCCATGCGGGTGTAGTAGGGCTTGTAGAACTCGCGGAAGATCTCTGGGCTGAAGAACTCGCCGGTCTGGGTGCCCAGGTCGTCGCTGGTCCAGATGCCGTCGCAACGGGCTTCGGCGCCGGCCCGGTCGATCACGCCGCAGTAGTAGGTCGTCAGGGCGTCGAAGAGTTTGTGGACTTCGTCGGGGTGGGCGTAGTAGTCCATGAGGGCGTTGGACATGCCCCGGAGCGACCAGTGCCGCTCAAAGAGGCAGAACCACCACTGCCCCAGGCGGTATCGCCCGTCGGGGGCCTCGGTGGCGTAGTCCCACAGGCCGGGGTAGGACGGGCTGGGGAAGTTCGCCAGCACTTCGTCGAGGCGGCTCCAGTCGGCCAGACCGAAGTTGGAGTCGTAGGCCCCGGATTCGCCGGTGACGATGGGTTCCCAGGGCAGCCAGGCGTAGTGGGGGCTCTCGGGGATCTGCCCGCGGAAGTTGCCGGGCAGCTTGATGAGCACGGGCTGGACGTCCTGCGGGAAGCGGGCGAGGATCTCGTTGACGGCGGCTTCGTTGGCCCCGAACGCGCCCGGGTGCACCCAGAAATGAATAATGGCCGGCACGCGCCGGGCCTTGGAGTGTCCGGCGATCACGGAGGCCACTTCCTCTCGCGTCAGGGGTTGATAGGCCGTCATGGCGGGGCTCCTTCCTCGCGGACGCCGTTGCGCCCGGGTGGAGTTACTATACCGCCCGGGCGGCGGAAGGCAAGGGCCCCCCTTCGGGGAAAGATTCCGCGGCGGTATGCCGATGATAAGTAGGCTTCTTTTTTGAGACGGTCTCTAGGTAGAATGTACCCTGGCCAGTAGGTAGTTGGCCGTGGATGGACGCTCTGCATGAAACGATATGCTCTGTTGGCATTGTTCGGGGTCATCGGGGTTCTGATGGCCGCCACGCCCGCGGCGGCGAGAACGACCGTCACGGTTGAGAACGGCCGCATGCTCGTGACGCTGTACGTCGCCTTCCAGGGGGCGGACAAAGACCTGGCGGCCCGGTGGGTGAAGGAGATACAGGACGTCTGGAACGGCCCGAAGGGCTCGCAGACGTACGGCGACTGCGGGCACCAGGTGGTGTTCACGGTCGTTTCGAAGATCGTGCCGCCGGGGGAGAAGTTCCCGAAGGGGTATCACCGGATCGAGGTCAAGCCCTTCGACGGGACCGAGACCTCGCTGCCCCACACGCCCGACGGGCAGGTGGCGATCGCGTACATGGGCAAGACGACGCACAGTCCTTCGCAGATGGGGGTGGACATCGACGGCGTCTGGAGCACGCGGAGCAGCGCCCCGGTCAACCGGCGCAACCCCGCCGGCGAGCGGTTCAAGGACGCCGCCCACGAGGCCGGACACATGATGGGCCTGCCGGATTACTACAACCATGCGACCAAGTGGCAGGCCAAGAATCTGATGGGGCGTACCGAGGGTCGCTGGTCAGTTCCGACGCGGCCGCTGGTGACGGGGATCGTCGAAGCCGTCACAGGCAAGTGCTACTGCCTGTGCTGTCCGCCGCCGGCGCAGCGCCCGGCGCTCAAGCCGGCGGGGGTGGACGACCTTCAGCCGGGGCTGTCGTACCGGGTCTATGAAGGGCGATTCACCGCGCTGCCGGACTTTACGGGCCTCAAGACCGCCAAGGCCGGGCTGGTGCAGGGGCTGGACCTGGCCCCCGCCGCAGGCAAGGGAACCTACGCGGTGTGGTGGGGGGCAAGGTTCTGGCCGATAACGACCAGGCGCGGGGGCCCTCGACGCAGCGGGGGATGGTGAACCTGAAAGCGGGCAAGCATGCCATCGAGGTGGCGTACGTGACGGCGGGCAAGCCGGCGTTGGAACTGCGTTACGACGCGGCGGGGGTGGGCAAACAGGTCGTGCCCAACACGGCATACTTCTGCCGTTCCGCGGCGGCCAGCCCGACCGCCCATCCGGACGAGTCGGATCGGTAGGGGAAAAAACTCTTCCAAATCGGGCCTTGACGCCGGGTGGGGGCGATGCGATAATGCGCGGCTTCCTGAACGCTAAGGAGACACGAAAGTGTACGCAGTCATAGAAGACAGTGGACAGCAGTTCCGAGTGTGCGAAGGCGACGTGCTGGACGTGGACCTGCGAGAGACCGTCGAGGGCAAGCCCCTGGAGTTCGACCGCGTCCTGCTCGTCAGCCATGAGGGCGACGTGAAGGTCGGCACGCCGCTGGTCGCCGGCGCGAAGGTCGTGGCGGAGGTCGTCGAGGCCGTGCACAAAGGGCTCAAGACCCAGACCTTCTGGAAGCGTCGCCGCAAGGCCAGCCGCAAGAAAACCGGACACCGCCAGAAGTACGTGCAGGTCCGGATCACGAAGATCGTGGCGTAACGAGACGAAAGACCAAGAGGGCCCGGGTTTCGGGCCCTCTTTTGCTGCGCAGGGGGCGGGGCTGTCATAGGCCGCGGGACCGGGCCGATTCGCTTCGCTCATCAGCCGGCCTCGAAGAAAGAGGGCGGCGCGGGAGGGGGCCGGAGCGTTACTTCGAAAGAAAAGCGTTCTCGACGTGGCGGCAGAAGACGTGATAGAGGGCGACGTGGGCTTCCTGGATTCGCGGGGTAAGGTCGGCCGGCACGTTCAGGAGCACGTCGGCCAGGGCCCCGCAGGGGCCTCCGTCGCGCCCGGTGAAGGCGACGGTCTTGAGGCCCATGTCGCGGGCGAGTTTCAGGGCGGCCACCACGTTGCGGCTCTTGCCCGAGGTGCTCAAGCCAATGGCCACGTCCCCGGCGGAGGCCTTGCCTTCGAGCTGGCGGGCGAAGATCAAGTCGTACGAGTAGTCGTTGGCGACGGAGGTGATGGTGGCGATATCGGCGGTGAGGGCCTCGGCGGCGAGGGCCTTTCGCTCGGCGAGGAATCGCCCGACCAGTTCGCCGGCGATGTGCTGGGCGTCGACGGCGGAGCCGCCGTTGCCGAAGGTGAAGACCCGCCCGCCGCCGCGAAGGGCGGCGACGACGAGTTCGACCGCCCGGGCCAGGGGGCCGGCCAGGGCGTCGGCGGCGGCGCGGATCGTGGCGGCGGAGTCCAGGAGCTCTTGGTGGATGTCGGGGATCATGTACGGTCGTCCTGCATTGTGGTCCGCGTGCTCCGCTACGCGTCGCGGCTAAACGGAGACGGAGGATTGATAGGATGATATCGCTGGGGCGGGCGGTTTGGAATGGAAAATGGGGTCCCGTTTCGATACCCTGACGGACATGTCCGAGCGCGTTGCGGTTATCGGTGACGGGGCGATGGGAACGATCTGCGCGATCATGCTCGCGGAGAACGGGCATCGGGTGCGCTTCTGGTCGGCGTTTCCGGAGGCGGCGGAGGCCCTGGCGGCGGCGAGGGAGAACCGGCGGTTTCTGCCGGGCGTGAAACTCCCCGACTCGATCGAGGTGACCGGGCGGGACGAGGAGGCGATGGCGGGGGCAAGCTTGGCGATTTCCGCGGTGCCGACGCAATTCATGCGGTCGGTGTGGACTCGCCTGGGGAAGCAGTGCCCGGCGGACCTGCCGATCTGCTCGGTGACGAAGGGGATCGAGAATCACACGTTGCTGTGCCCCAGCGGGATTCTGCAGGACGTGCTGGGACCGGCCCCGGATCGGATCGCGGTGCTGTCGGGCCCGTCGATTGCCCCGGAGATCGCCTGCCGCCAGCCGGCGACGGTCGCGGTGGCCGGCCCGGCGGGGTTGGCGCGGCGGGTGCAGAGGCTCATCAGCCGACCGTATTTCCGGGTGTATACCAATCCGGACATGATCGGCGTGGAGATCGCGGGGGCCACCAAGAACGTGATCGCGATCGCGGCGGGCATGCTGGACGGGCTGGGGTTCGGCTCCAACGCCAAGGCCGCCCTGCTGACGCGGGGGCTGGCGGAGATCACGAGGCTGGGGCGGAGGTTGCACGCGCGGGCGGCGACGTTCGCGGGCCTGGCCGGCGTGGGCGACCTGGTGACGACGTGCATTTCGCCCGTGGGTCGCAACCGCAGTTTTGGAGAGGCCCTCGGGCGCGGCTCGACGGTGGCCCAGGCCCTCGGGGCCACCGACTCGGTGGTCGAGGGTGTGGCCACCACGGCCAGCGTGATCGCTCTGGCCCATCGGGAGCAGATCGAGATGCCCATTACCGAGGCGGTGGCGGCGGTGCTGGGCGGGCGGCTCTCGCCGACCCAGGCCGTGGAGGAACTGATGCGCCGTCCGCTCAAGGCCGAGGAAGGCCATGCCCAGGAGTCTCCCGCTACTCCAGATGCAGAGAATGGCGATAAATGCCGATAGGGTAGTGAATGGATGCCGGTGCATCCCCAGAGCAGACCCGATGACGACAAACGACAGCGACACATCTCAGCGGCCCTTGCCCGGCCGTGGGCCCAATGAGTTCGTGCGGTACGCCATACTGGGCGTTGTGATCCTGGCGGCGATCGTCGTCTGGGTGATCGCCCGAAGGCAATCGCCGCCGACGTTTCCCTCTTGCTGGGACGATCGCCTGGCCACGGGCATGGCGGTGGGCCAGGTGGAGAACCGCCCCGTGCTGGTGCTTTTCCATGCGAGTCCGCTGAGCGAGACGTCGCGGAAGCTGTTGAATGAAGTATTGACGGGCAAGGGCAGGGAAGAGGCCTTCGCCAAGCACCGATACGTACTGGTTCACGTGCCGACCAGCACGAAGGCGCCTCTGGCCATTGTGTGGAGTATCCAGACGCTGCCGACGATGGTGATCCTTGATTCGGCGGGGCAGGTGGTCAAGAGGCATGAGGGGTATATCGACGCCTCGACGTTCTGGAACGAGTTCATCCTACCTCCCCCGCCGGCGAGCCGTCCGGCCACTCGGGCGTCGGCCCCGGGTTCCTGACCCCGAGAGCGTGCGTGCATGGAGACGGCAAGAATGAATCGGGAGTTGTCGCAGCCGTCTTCGGCCCGGGGGCCGGGGTCGACGGCGGCGGCGTGGTTGGCGTGTTTTGTCGTTACGGGCGGCCTGTACTTCTTCACCTGTCAGCGAGGGGTCGGCTGGCAGGACAGCGCGCTGTTCCAGTGGCGCGTGGTGACGGGGGATTATCAGGGCAGGCTGGGGTTGGCGCTGTCGCATCCGCTCTATGTGGCCGCCGGGCAGGTGGTGTTGTGGCTGGCCGGCGAGAATCTGCCCCGAGCCCTGAGCTTCTTCAGTGGGATAGGCATGGCGGCGGCCCTGGCAAACCTCATGTGCGTGGTGACGCTGCTGACGGGGCGACGCTGGGTCGGCCTGGCCATCGCGGGCATGCTGGCCGTCGCGCACACGCCCTGGTGGTTGGCGACGTCCGTGAAAACCGAAGCCTGGGCCGTCACCGGGCTGACGGCAGAATTGTGGCTGCTGATAGGCCTCGTCCGCCGCCCGCGATGGGGTCTGCTGGCGGCGCTGGCCCTCGTCAGCGGGCTGGACTGGACCGTTCATAACTTCGCCCTGCTGCCGTTGCCCATCTACGTTGGCACGGCCCTTTGGCTGGTGGTCCGGAAGAAGCTCCCCGCCTGGTCGATGGCGGTGGCGGGGGGAGCGTACATCCTCGGGGCCTCCCTGTATCTGGTCATGATCGTCCGCTACGCCCTGGAGACCGGTTCCATCGAAGGGGCGATTTCCTCGGCCCTGTGGGGCAACTACCGAGAGAACGTCCTCAACGCCAAGCAGACCTCGGCCTATTTCAAGGAGAACGCCGCCCTGACGGCGATGAACTTCGTGGGAGTGTTGGGACCTCTGGCGGCGGTGGGGTGGGCGAGAATGAAACCCCGCCTGGGAGGCCCGATGACCTGGATCCTCGGGGCCATTACCCTGGTGGAGGCCGGCTTCTTTGTCCGATACAGCGTTCCGGACCAGTTCTTGTTCGGTTTGCCGACGTTGTTCATGATGGCCCTGGCGGCGGGGATCGGGCTGAACGTGGTGTGTGAGTTGTCGCCCCGGTGGCGGACGGGGGCCGTGGTGGCCTGCGCGGGTTCGATGATCCTGGCGCCGGTCTTCTATGCCGCCGCCCCCCATCTCGCCGCGTGGGTTCGCCCGGGCGCTCTTCGCCACCGCAACCTTCCCTACCGGGACGAAGCGAGGTACTGGCTGGTCCCGTGGAAGCAGGACGAGGACTCGGCCGATCGATTCGCCCGCGAGGCCTTTGCCCAGGCGGGGTCTGTCGCCGTGATCGTCCCGGACGTCGCGGTCGCCAGGCTGCTGGGGGCCTACGGAAAAATTCACCCCGAGTGCGCGGGAGTCACCGTACAAGTAGTGGGGGCGCCGTTGCCGGCGTACGATCGCAAGCCCGTGGAGTTCCGGCGGGTCCTGGGGGATCGCCCGCTTTTTGTGACGATGTACGAGAACAATCCGGCCGCCCAGGCGATGGCGCGCGACGCGGCGTTCGATCAGAAGCCCGGCGAGATGCTGTGTCGGGTGATCTGGAAGGCGGCCGGGACCCAAACGGCTCCTGCCCCGTCCGGTGCGAAGGTGGACACGAAATGATGAGCGAACCGACGAAGCCCAAATCCCGCGTGGACAGACTTGTCAAGTGGGGTTTTCTGATCGTTGCCGTCGTGGCGGCGGTGCTGGTGGGGCTGCTGCAACGGAACCCGCCCCTTTTGGACTGGAGCACAGACCTGCCCGGGGCGCTGGCTCGGGGCAAGGCCGAGGGCCGCCCCGTGCTGATCTTCTTCCACGATTCGCCGATGAACGAGACGTCCCGCCAGATCGTCAAGCATTTTGGCAAGCCCGCGAGCGTGACGGCGTTCAACCGGTACAAGTACATCCAGGTGCAGGTGGGAACGGACGTCTCGTCGAAGGAGGCCCGCGACTATGGCGTCGACGTGTTTCCGACGCTGGTGATCGTGGACGTTTCGGGCAAGGCGATCCGCCAGCCGGGATTCATCGCCGAGGCCGACTTCACCGGGCAATTCCTGCCCCTGGGCAAGGGCGTTTCCGGGGTCGAATCGCCAACGACCGGGCCGCATCCTTGAGTTGACCGGGGAGGCGGGGGTCTCCCGGGAGTGTCATTGTCCGCGCGCGGCGCCTCGGGCAGGGGCACGGCGTTTTCGCCACCAGGCCGGAGCGCTCAAGCCCAGCAGAAGCAGCAGGCTGGCCGGTTCCGGGGTGACGGTGAGTCCGACGGGGGCGTCGGACCCGCCGACCAGAGGCGCAAACGGGGCCAGACCGGGAAGGCTCGCGCCGAAGTTATCTTTCAGGATGCCGAAGTCCTCAGGCCCGACCTCGCCGTCGCCGCTGAAGTCGCCGTGGGCCCAGTCCGTGCGGACGACGCCGAAGTTGTCCTTGAGGAGGCCGAAGTCCTCGGGTCCGACTTCCCCGTCGAGGTTGGCGTCGCCGGGCAGGGTCGGGCGGTTCCGCCAGGCCAGGGCGTAGTCGGTGCTGGCGGCGTAACTGGAAGAGACCTCCAGGGCATACCGTCCGGGCAGCAGCGAGCCATAGATGTGCTCGATGTTGTCGGTGGTGTTGACGGAGGAGTCCACCAGGGCGCCCAGCGCGAAGCCCGAGGCGTTGTAGAGTTTCAGGTCGAGGTTCGCCAGGGACGAATTGAGCTGGGTCATGCCGAAGAAACTGTCGGGCGTGAGCACGCGGTTCCAGGTCAGGACGACGGAGAATTCCTTGAAGGCGGTGGTCCCCGGCACGTCGAAGAAATAGGTTTGCGTCTGGGAGGCGCTGGTGGTGTTGAAGTCCCAGCCGGCCGAGCCGACGGTGGCCGATGAACTGGCCTGCTGGCGCCCGGCGGTGAGAATATGATAGTTGTTATAGACGTTCAACTGTCCCGCGCCGTAGGTGGTGTCGAGGGGTGCGGTGGGGGTTCGGCTCCAGGTGGGGAACTGGGTTTTGGTGGCTCCGGCCAGGAGGATGGCCTTGACGGTCTGGGAATGACTGGCCAACGACAGCGAACTGTTTCCGGCGGCGACCTGGAGCAGTTCGGCGGCGGCGCCGCTGACCAGGGGGACGACGAAACTGACGTACGGGGCCGGGTTGCCGCTCTCGAGAATGCCGTCGGTGGACCCGACGATCTCGGGTTTGATCCGCCCGGAGCCGTCCTGCTGCTGGAGCGAGGTCAGCCCGTGGCTGTGGTTGCCGTTGCTCATGCCCACGGTGATGGAGTTGTAGCTGCTGGCCAGCAGGCTGGGTATTGCCGTGGCGCTGCCGTTGTTGACGGCGACGACGCCGACGAAGTCGTCCCGCTGGATCGTGTAGTCGAAACGACGGAGCGTCTGAATGTCCTTGGTGATCTGCGCGGACGTGGGATTGACCGGGTCCACGTAGGAACCGATCCAACTGTCGCTCTGGACACTGCTGGTTTCGAAGGCAGGGTCGCTGAGTTTGCCGGCCTTGAGCGCGGTGAGGAAGCTGTTGGCGTTGTACACGTTGATCGTGCTTATGCCGGGGGCGAAGCTGAGCGTCGAACCGTAGTAATAGCGTGCCACGGTCGTTGCATGTCCGGAAACCCCGGCGTACCCGTTTTCCCACGTGTAGTTCTTGCCGATCAGTTCCGAGTCCGTCACATCGTCGGGGCAGTACGCGCCGCTGACGAGTGGGGCTTCCACCTGCGAGACGGGGACGTCGGCGCCCGTGGGCATGGCCGCCCCGAGTTCGGCGGCCAGGGCGGTGTAGCCCATGTCGCTCTTATAGTCTGCGAGGGCAGCCTGCCCCCCCAGGGCCAGAACGAGACAAGCGACTGCCAGCCTGACGGCCATCGGGATGAATGAGTGGCGTGTGATCATCGTGCCGCCTGTCAAGCCTCCAGGGTCATCGACAACAAGGACTATGACCTCTCGGTACAGTATACCACAAGACCCCGGGAACGCAACAGGGAATCGGCCCTACCAACGCGCCCGCCACGACCGGGCCGCATCTCGGAGGAGGCACGCGATCGCCGCGAACCCGTCTTTCCAGGTGATCTTCTTTCCCATCTCGCGGCTGCGGGGGTGGTAGTGGATGGGGACCTCGTGGATCCGGATGCCGGCGTCGACGACGGCGGCGGTGATTTCCGGTTCGAATCCGAAGCGGTCCTGGCGGAGGGGGGCGGCCTGAAGGAAGGGGCGGCGGAAGACTTTGTAGCAGGTCTCCATGTCATTGAGGCTCGTGCCGTGGAGGAGGTTGAACAGGCAGGTCAGGGCCCTGTTGGCCAGGTAGTTCAGGGGCATGCCGATTCTCCGCCCGTGCCGGAAACGGCAGCCGTAGACGACGTCGGCTTCCCCGCCCAGGAGGGGGGCCAGCAGGGCTCCGTAGTCGCGAGGGTCGTATTCCAGGTCGGCGTCCTGGACGAGCACCAGGTCGCCCGAGGCCGCGGTGAACCCGGTACGGAGGGCCGCCCCCTTACCCCGGTTGACCGGATGATAGAGGACCGCGACGGAATCCCCTGCCCGGAGGGCGGGGCGATAGAGCCCCAGTTGGTCCCGCGTGCCGTCGGAGGAGCCGTCGTCGACGAGGATTAGTTCCCGCCTCAGCCCGGGCAGGTCGGCGGCCAGCACCCGATCGACGAGGCTCCGCCACACGTCGCGTTCGTTGTAGACGGGGATGACGATGGACAGAATCGGCCCGGACGCGGGGGGGATTGGGGTGGCGGGCTCGCCCATGGGGTCAGTGTGGGTCCTGGGGGGCCTGGCGAAGGGGTTTTCGCGGCTCGGGGCGGATCATTCCCAGTTTCCAGAACACGATCCAGACGGCGATCAGGCAGAGGGCGTAGATGATGACGGCGTAGCGGGTTCGGACGTAGACGGCCGTCAGCACGCCCAGGGTGCCGCTAACGGCGGCCATGGCGTAGAAGAGGACGACGACCTTCTTGACGGGCCAGCCCCGGTCGACGAGTTGATCGTAGAGGTGGCTGCGGTCGCCGGTGAAGATGTTCTTTCCGCTCAGCAGGCGGCGTACGACGGCCAGGGAGGTGTCCAGCAGCGGCAGGGCGAAGACGACCAGGGATCCCAGGATCCACCGGATGTTTCCCTGCTCGCCGAAGAGGAAGATGGTGGTGGCGACGAAGAATCCCAGGAGCATGCTTCCGGCGTCGCCCATGAAGATGGTCGCCGGGGGAACGTTATAGGGCAGGAAACCGGCCACCCCGCCGACCATGGCCAGGCAGACCACGACCCGGATGAGGTCGATGTGGGGGGAGGGATTGTTGTTGAACGTGGCCAGCCACGTCGAGAGGACCAGGAAGGCGATGGCGATGATCCCCGTCACGCCGCCGCAGAGCCCGTCCATGCCGTCGAGAAGATTGACGGCGTTGCAGGTGATGACAACCGTGAACAGGCAGAGCACGGAACTGACGAGGAAAAGGAGCCAGGAGCCGGGGCCGAACGAGACGAACGTCCGGCCCATTTCGATGCCCACGCCGCCGACGAGGAGCAGGCCGGCCGCCAGGACCTGCCCGAGGATCTTCGTCCGCGGGCTCAGGCTCAGGATGTCGTCCAACAGCCCCACCAGCGTGATCGCGACGAAGGCCAACCCGATGCCGAAGAGGTTCCAGAGCGGATTCTCTATCAGCAGCATGAAGTCGAGGTTGCCCAGAGCATACCGTATGGACTCCCAGTGCTTGTCCAGATTCTCCATGGTGGCGATGTAACTGCAAAGCCCGACCAGCAGGCCAAGGCAGATGCCGATGCCGCCGAGATAGGCCACCGGACGGCCGTGGGGCTTGAGCAGATCGTCGGGGCGGTCCACGATTCCGGTCTTGTAGGCGATGAAACGGCAGATGGGGGTGGCGACCAGAGACACGGCGAAGGCGAAGAGGCCATACCAGAACGTGGGCTGCAGAATATCCACAAACGTGAGGTCACCGTAGGCCATCGGCGCAGTCCTTGCAATCACGGGCGTCGCGTCGTCGTCGCCGCCAGTCGTCGGAAAGTGGCGCGGACGTGAAACCGGTCTACATGGGTTCCTAACCGAAGGACTAGATCATACCACCGATTCCCCGAACGTCCAATCCCCCGTCGATCTATTTTTCCGATTGATGGCAGGGCGGGGGTCGAGAGAACCTGGGGGGCGGTCGGGGCGTATGATTGTCAGGGGGCGGAGAGTCCATTTGCCGATATATATGCTATACTGAAAGGCCATGATGAGACATTGTCTGGACAAACGAATAGGGCTGTGCCTGGTGCTGACGGCGTTGGTTGCCGGGTCGCCGAAGGGGCTAGGGCAGACCGCCGCGGGCGCTCGGTTCACCCCCCGGGGCGAGGCCGCCTACGGGTACGAACGCGGCAGCGCGGCGTACGGGTACAACGCGTTGACGGTCGGGCAATACAACAGCGTGGGGGCGGCCCTGCAAAGCTCGATACAAGATCCGCTGTACACCAGCCGTGCCTTGTCGCGCCGCGCCCGCCCCGACGGCGACATGGCGGATCTGAGGCGCCCCTCCCCGATGATGCAGGGGGCGGGCCCCGGCCGGAGGTCCGAGGCGGAGGATGTGATCGGCCCGGAGCCGGACATGCGCAGCCCGCTGGACTACGATTCGAAGTCGAACCAGATGTTTCTCGTCGCCCGGCAGTATCTTGTCCAGATCGACGCCAGCACGGCTACCGCCGCGGCCAAGGGGAGGGTTCTCACTACCCTTGTGCCTGAGGTGCCGGGGATGTACCGCGATTTGATGGAGCAGGGGCAACAGGCCCTGATGGCCGGGAGCTGGCTTGACGTCCAGAAGGCCGTCGACGCCTTCTCGAAGGCCCAGTTGCTCACGGACCGCAACCCCGACGTGACGCTCAGCCTCGCGCACGCCCATTTCATCGTGGCCCGGTACTCGTATGCCCTGCCGTCGGAGTACCTCCAACAGACGTTGATCCTCCTGCCCGAATTGCCCCTGGTGCAGTTGGAGCCCAGGATCTTCTTCGGCAGCGCCGAAACCTACGACAAGCGGATCGAGATTCTCAACGGGTATCTCAAAGAACACCCCGACGACCCCGACGCCCTGCTCATGCAGGCGTACTTCAAGTGGTTCGAGCCCACCGGCGCCCAGGCGGCCGCCGACGCCCTCCGCCGGGCGTGGGTGTACGCGAAGAAGCCCAAGACCCTCGGGCTGGGCGCGATGACCATGTCGAACCTGACGGCCCCCAGAACGGCTGGGTCGGACTCGCCGGGCAACGTCGAGGAGGCCCCCGCGCCCCAGTCACAGATTCGGGTGGCGATCGATATCTTCTGGAAGGGCATGGTCAAGAGCGGGAGGGTTTCTGGATCGCTGGATCAGCCGACTGTACCGGCCCCGACTTCCAGGCCGGCGAACCCTGCGCCGCTCTCTTCCGAGAGCGACGGCAGGACCGACAAGATGTCCGCCCAGGACAATTCTCCGCAATGAGAGTCTGCATAAAGAATAAAGTGTGTTTCCTGACCGGCCGATGATGTCCAGGTCGTCTTTGCCTGTGGGTTCCGGAACGTACAGTCGATCCCGGGCCCCGCAGACGACGGAATGAATGTAGGATGAATGCCTGACCAGCCAGTACAATCTGACCCCGATCTGCCGGCGGCCGGTGGCCTTTTGGCCTGGTTCGAAGGGGCTATGTCCCGCCACCGCCTGCCGGTCAACATCATCGTTCACGCGGTTTTGTTTGCCCTGGCGCTTCTGATGGCGTACCTCGTCCGCTTCGACATCGGCGACAATCAGGACCCGTGGTTCGTCGAGCGATACCTGCCCATGCTGCCCCTGTTCGTCCTGGGCAAGCTGGTCCTGTTCGGGTGGCGAAAGCTCTTCCGTAGCGGCTGGCAGTACGCCAGCATCCGTGACGTCACAAATATCCTGTTGGCCTCGTGGCTGTTTCTGGCGTTGACGTGGGTGCTGCTGTTCGCCTTTCGCTACGTTCCCAAGGCGATGGGGCGGGAGCCCTCGCCGTTCATGGCGGGCTATTCCCAGGGCGTGCTGATCCTGGACTTCCTGGCCACGGTGTTTCTGGTTTCGACGGCGAGGCTGGGGTTCCGGCTCTACCGCGAGGAGTTGCGACCGGTGGCCTCCGAGGGGCTTCGCCGCGTGCTGATCGTCGGGGCCGGCAACGCCGGAGAGACCGTCCTCCGCGAGATCAACCGCATGCGGGTCGAGCGGTACCGGGTCATCGGAATCGTCGACGACGATCCGACCAAGCAGGAGTTGTTCATCCACGACGTGCAGGTGCTTGGCGGGACGGAAGACATTCCGGAAATCTGCCAGGAGGAGAAGGTCGACGAGATCATCATCGCCATTCCCTCGGCCACCCAGAAGCAACTGCGGCGAGTGGTCGACCTGTGCAGCGGGACGAAGCTGGAGTTCCGCACCCTGCCCAGCGTGGGCGACCTGATCGAGGGGCGGATGACGGTCAGCCAGATCCGCCCGGTCGACATCGAGGACCTCCTCGGGCGCGACCCCGTCCAGTTGGACATGGAGGCCATCGGGCGGTTCGTCAATGACCGGACCATTCTGATCACCGGCGCCGGCGGGAGCATCGGCTCGGAGATGGGCCGCCAGATCTGCCACTTCCGCCCCAAGCGGCTGGTCCTCGTCGAGCAGGCCGAAACTCCGCTGTTCGATATCGAGAACGAGCTTCGCGAGAAGTACCCGGCCCTGTTGATCATCCCGAGCATCTGCGACATTTACGACCGCGAGCGGGTGATGCAGGTCTGGAAGAAGCACCGCCCGGACGTGGTGATCCATGCCGCCGCGCACAAGCACGTGCCGCTGATGGAGCACAACCCCTGCGAGGCCATCAAGAACAACATCCTGGGCACCCGGAACGTCGCCGACGCCTCGATGCAGTATGGCGTGGCCCAGTTCGTGCTCATCTCCACCGACAAGGCCGTCAACCCGTCCTCCATCATGGGCGCCTCCAAGCGGGTGGCCGAGATCTACACCCAGGCCCTCAACTCCCGCCACGGCTGCCGCACGGAGTTCATGGCCGTGCGGTTCGGCAACGTGCTGGGCTCGGACGGCTCGGTCGTGCC
>JAPLNA010000256.1 GCA_026693065.1 Planctomycetota bacterium | reverse complement strand
TTCTCCACCTTGACGCCCGCCGAGTTATCCCGGTACACTTGGGAACTAAACAACCGTCCGCGTAAGTGCCTCAACTACCGGACCCCAGCCGAGGCGTTCCATCAACGCCCTGTTGCGCTTCGGATGTGAATTCGCCGTCCCTTATTGCGACTCTTCTATGCCATTGATGGCGGGGAAACTCGTGAACTGCTACCACAGGTTCATATCTCCTGGATTCGCTGTATTCCGGTGCCCCCGAAAGCACCAGCCATGTTTGCCCGACTGTCTCCGATCGCTCATGAAGTGTGGGAGAGCCTGTCCCATGGGCGGACGGACAAGGGAGGGATGCAGAGGATTCACGAAGCTGTCTGCGAGTCGTACGGCCTGTCAACCGAGGACGCATCAGGGGTCTTAGCGGCATACCTTGGCAGGTATCCACGGTTCCGCGCTGATTGGGCGTGACGACAGATGGCAGCATATGCTCCCACGAAGAGCCATGCGAATCGGTCGATGGGAGAGATACGAAGCGTCATCGGCCTCTGCGGCGGCTGGCCCGGGGCGTTCATCACCGACCCGAAGGTTCTGGAAGGATTGAAACAGAAGAAGCCCTGACGGCTGGCGGGAGATTAGCCATGAATGAACCGCCGGAGAATCCAAAGATCTATCACATCACCCACGTGGACAATCTTGAACGGATTGTCCAGGCAGGGGCACTCCTTTCAGACGCGCGGATGCTGGCGATGACGAGCGCACACACTGTAGTCGGCATGCCCGGCATCAAGCGGAGGCGGCTGGAGGAGATCGAGGTCAGTTGCCATCCGGGAACCAAGGTGGGCGAATACGTGCCGTTCTATTTCTGCCCACGGTCGATCATGCTGTACATCCTCCACAAGGCCAATCACGATGATCTGGCATACCGTGGCGGCCAAGGGCCGGTCGTACACCTCCAGGCGGACCTGCGGGCCGCCATCGACTGGGCCGAGGCCCCCGGCAGGCGATGGGCCATCTCGGACCGCAACGCGGGAAGCCACCTGGCCCAGTTCTACAGTGAACGCGGGAACTTGGACGAGGTAGATTGGCAGGCTGTCGCCGCGACGGACTTCCGGGACATGGGAGTCAAGGAAGGCAAGCAGGCGGAGTTCTTGATGTACGATTCGTTTCCCTGAGAACTCATCGAGAAGATCGGCGTAGTAGATGCAGGAGTCAAGACCCGCACGGAGGTTGCCCTGGGTTCGGGCGGCCCCTCAGGGAATAAACCTCTCGTCCGCGTCGAGCCAGGCTGGTACTATTGAGCGGGAAGGATCCGAGCGATGATTGAACAGAAACATGGCGACATTCTGAAGGCCGACGTCGAGGCCCTGGTAAACACGGTCAACTGCGTGGGCGTCATGGGCCGCGGGATCGCGCTGCAATTCCGCAAGGCGTTCCCGGAATGCTTCACGGAATACAAGGCCCTCTGCGATCGCAAGGAACTCCACCCGGGAAAGCTGCACGTCTGCAACCTCAGTCGGCTTGAGAATCCCCGGTTCGTGATCAACTTTCCCACCAAACGCCACTGGAAGGGCCAGAGCAAGTTGGAAGACATCGAGGCCGGGCTGACGGCGCTGGTCGAACTGATTCGCAAGCGAGGGATCCATTCCGTTGCCGTGCCGCCGTTGGGGTGCGGGCTGGGCGGCCTGTCATGGCAAGAAGTCCGGCCACGAATCGAACGTGCCTTTGCCGACCTGACCCAAGTGCGAGTGCTGCTTTACGAGCCCAAGGGCGCCCCGGCCGTCGAAACGATGGCGATAGAGAAAAAGGCGCCCCACATGACTGTTGGGCGGGCGGCGCTGCTGGGATTGATGCAGCGATATCTCGGGGCGCTGATGGACCCGTTCGTTTCTCTGCTGGAGATACACAAGTTGATGTACTTTATGCAGGAAGCCGGCGAGAAGTTGAACCTGCGGTACGAGAAGGCGAAATACGGCCCGTATGCCAAGAACCTTCGGCATGTCCTGAATGTCATCGAAGGGCACTTCATTACAGGGTACGGTGATGCCGAGGACAACCCCGACAAGCAGATCGAGTTGAAGGCAGAAGCCGCCCTGCAGGCAGAAGCCTTCCTTGCTGCACACCCGCAGACGATGGGTCGCTTCGGTCGCGTTGTCGATCTGATCGCCGGGTTCGAAACGCCTTACGGCATGGAGCTTCTTGCCACCGTCCACTGGGTGGCCACCCGGGAAGGAGCTGGCACGCCGGAGGAGATGGTCACCAAGACGTACGCCTGGAGTGACCGAAAACAGATGTTCCGACCGGAACATCTGCGCAAGGCGTGGGACGTGCTTCAGCAGAAGGAATGGCTGTCGCCACTGCCTGTCTGATTCCACAAAACCAAGTCGGATCACCGATCGTGTTGTATATAACCAACTACAGCTAATGGATTTACCAACTACCATCTCCCGATTTCAATTCGGCTGGTTCTTTCCCCCTTTTCCGCTTGCAATCCGGCGAAAGGTTCGTATGATGTTCGGTAGCGGCCGGGGCCGCAGGGAGATTGCCGATTGCCAATTTCCGATTGCCGATTGAAGAGGGAGAGGGAGATTGCGCCGCCGAAGGCGGACCGCCTCACGACTCACCACTCACGATTCACGGCCGCCTTCGGCGGGCCCCCCGCGGATGTATCCGCGAAGTATCCCTTGAGTATCCTTTAAGTATCCCTTGAGTATCCCCTGAGTATCCCTTAAGTATCCCGGAAGTATCCCGGAAGTATCCCTTTTCCGGGGGTCGGCAGGGGGGTACGAAACGGCAAGAGGTTGCGGGGAAAAGACTTGCGGCCAGGGGAGGGGGGAGGATTCACCGCAGAGGACGCAGAGCGACGCAGAGACGAGCTTTGGCGGGGGAGGGAACCCGGAACGGAAGGAGGGGGGAGGGATTCACCCGCCTTCGGCGGGCAGGCCGCAGAGGACGCGGAGCGACGCAGAGAAGGACTTTTGTTCAGGAGCGAAGCCCCGGGATTCGGGATCGGTCAGTCCAATGATACTTATCCCAGTTCTCCGCGTTCTCTGCGAACTCGGCGGCCCGCCGGGCCTGCGACTCGAGCAACTGGCCCAGGCGAGCGACGGCCTGGTCGCCCGAGTAGAGGGTCTCGTTCCGCCGCCGGTTCTCCTGCCACCAGGGCAGGGCCAGGGGGAGCATGACGGCCTCCGCCGGACGCCCTTCCAATTCCGCCGCCAGGTCGGCCAGCGCCGCCGAAACGCTGATCCCCCAATTCAACGACGCCTCGCCCCCTGCACGAGGCGACGCGCACGCCCGCGACGAGGCCGAAAAATGCTCCCGGCACGCCAGAGGCCTCGCCGCGTAGATCCCGCACCGGTGCTTCGACAGGAACGGGCATGTCACCCCGGCGGAGGCGTACCAGTCGGCCAGGGCCTGGGTCGCCTGCGTCGGATCGAGCCGGCCCGATTCGGGGGGCGGACCGGCCCGAAGCAACGTGGTCGCCGCCGCCAACAGACGCCCACGCGATCGCGCCGGCCGGGGCCCCTCCCGGGCCGACAACTCCCCGGGCAACGCCAACGCCTCCGGAACCGACAGAGGAACCAGGTATCGGCAGCACGCGCTGCAGCCTTTGCGGCAGGGGATGGGTCGATCGTGCCGGGCGGACCATTGGCTCAGGGCCTGCCCCAGCGCGTCGCAGATCACCCGGGCGGGGGCTACCAGACCCGACAGGTGGACCGCCCCCGAGATGCGGGGCAGGGGAAGCGAGATGGCCAGGCCCTCCAATGTCAGGCACGGCCGCTGCTCAGGGGGGGCGGCTTGGGCTTGCTCTTCGTATCCGACCAGGTCCGTTCGTCCGGCCAACCTCGACTCCTAGAGAAACTACAGCCCCTCTATCGGCGATTCTCGGGGGAGACTAAAACTGTCATGCTCCGTCCCCGCCTCGGCCCTGCCCCCCAGCCCCGACCCCACGAGAACCTATTGCCCCGGGTCGTCCAGACCGTATAATAAGGTAGCTGACGGAGGTCAGGCCTTTGGTCCGGGCGCACGTGGCGCCCGGCGACGTCCGTCCAACCGGACTTGTTCGGGGGGAAAGGCCCATGCGGGCCCGGCGAGCGAAGGTTCGAGGTGTTTGGATGTGTGCCTGGGTGTCACGAAAACCAGGTGTCTGCCCGAAAACGGGCGAAAATCGCGAAAGGAACCCGACAATGCCTGCCAAGATCCACAGCCGCGGCTCGGTCCTCCTGATGGCCGTCGGGCTCCTGACCATTATCGCTCTCCTGGGCGGGGCCTTTCTTATCGTCGCCGGTATGAACCGAAAGGTCGCCGCCATCTTCCGCTCCCAGGGCCGGATGGACGCCGTCGCCAAGGGCAAGCTCCTCGAACTGGCCGGGGTGCTTGTCCAGGACGCTCGGCTCAACACGATGCTCGCCACCGACGACGCCAGGAAGGCCATCGAGGTTCTTGGGGATACCGGCAATGCCCCCACCGTCGACCCCTGGCTGGTTTCGTATGAATGGCAGAATATGGTCGTCCCACCTCCCGTGGCGCCCTATATCGGCAAGATGTCCCCCTCCGGTGTCATGGACATCGGCGGAAACGAATTCAAGGTGGGCTACCGGATCCTCGACGCCGGGTCAATGATCAACATCAACACCGCGTGGAAGCTCGCCCCGGCCGCCGCCGGCACGGTGATGCCCAACAGCAACATCTCCCTCGGCCGGATCCTTACCGCCGGCGAGGCCGACCAGGTCCATAGCAGCGGGGTTTCCTCCCCGTATTTGATGGACGAGTTTCTCGCGTTCCTGGGCGGCAAGAGCCCCGCGCTGACGGCTACGGGGCGGCTCAAACAGTTGGCCTCCAGTTCCTTCGCCAATGTCGGGGGGCTGACCGTCCGCTCGACCTCGCGGTACTCCATGATGCCGGCCCAGACCACGCTGGCCCAGGACGTGCGGGCGGACCTGAACACCGCCACGGCGGCCGAGTTGTACAATGCCTTCTACAACATGCTTGCGGGGGTGACGGGGGATGCAAAACGGGATGCCGCGGCCGTGGCGATGGCGCTGCGGGTGTGCGACTTCCGCGGCGACGCCGGGGCGCCCTCGAAATCGACCGGGAGCGTCCCCGCGAACGCCGGTAAGTACTTCTTCGGCCTGGTCCGCCAGCCTTTCATCACGAAAGCGGCCTACCACAAGGAGAACGACGCCAGCCGGACCGTCTACGCCATCGAGTTGTTCAATCCGTACTCGACGGCCATCACGATGAACAATTGCCGGCTCTCCACGGGGGGGGCGACGTTTAACCTTACGATCGCGCCCCGTGGCAGGGCGGTCCTGTCCGGCGGCCAGGGAGCGGGCCTCCTGAAGTCGGACGTTCCCCCCCAGGTGGTCGGGGTTAACCTCGCCCTGTCAACGGCGATCCTCTGGGGCGACGGCGGGAACTTCCCGATCGGGCGGGTCGATCCGACCGATTTCGTGTCGACGGACATCGCGGCCACCCCGCCGACGGGGGTGACCAACTGCGAGACCCTCCGCCGTGATGACCGGCTCGCCAAGGCCGCCTACTCCCTCGCCAAGTATGCCTCCGACGCCAGCGCCGTCACGGGCGATCCGGCCCTGGACGCCGCCGGGATCGGCAAGAGCAACGTGCTGCCGGTGGACGTGGGCGTCAAGCCGCATCCGGTGTACGTTCGCAACGGCAAGTTCATCAATATCGGCGACCTGATGCGGATCTACTACGCGGAGGTCTCCATCGGCACCGACGGGTCGAACCCGATGCCGCTGGACAAGAGCCTGGTCGCCGCGACCATGAACCCGGGGCTTCTCGACAACGGGCGGCTGCCGATGTTCTCGTTGACGAACCCCGCTGTGCCGGGCTTCCTGGACAACAGTGCCACAACCTCCACGGTGGGCAACCCCGCGGTCCCCCAGGGGTGCAAGGCCACCGAGTACTTCTTCCTCAAGCCCATCGAACCCGTCACGCCCGCCGACGCGAAGACCTACGACAAGGATAACAAGCTGGTGTACGGGCGGATCAACCTTAACACATCCCCGACGAGGATCGTGGCGTGTCTGCCGGGCGTGGCGGGCACGGCCGACCCCGAGGCCACGGCCACCGCGATGCTTATCGGAACAGGCAACCCGGCCCCGCCCTTGGGAAAGCCTTTCCTTACCGCCGGACAGATCGCCAGGAGTATCGGCCAGACCTCTGCCACCGCCGCCATCGCCTACGGTCCGGGCGACACGAAGGCCTACGCCGTCGCCGCCGACGGCACCGACGACGGGCTCTCCATTGCCGGTGGTGAAGCTGTCTTTGGCGACCTGGCCAAACAGTTGAACGCCTACGCGTGGATGAGCAACCACATCACGGTGCACTCGGACGTGTTCGTGATCTACCTCCAGGTTCAGCAGGGCCTGCCGACCGGTTCGACGGCGACGCCGACGACCCAGAAGTACATCTGCGTGATCGACCGCAGCCTGGCCAAGACGACCGCCGACAAGGCCAACATCGTCATGTTCAGCCCGGTCTTCTGATCGGGGGCGGCTACCGCCCTGGTCTGCCCATCGTCCTGACGGCGGGCCAGGCCGCCCGAACGTAGTCGACCAGGCTCCAGACCGTCACCGCGATCAGCACAACCTCCACTCCCGTTCTCCCTCCCCCTCCCGGGCCGCTTGCGGCTTCGCGGGGCGCCCCACTCGCCAACAGTATCAACGCGAGTATCCCCGCCCCCTGCACCACCGCCTTGATCTTCCCGCTGGTGCGTGCCGACGTGGACACCCCGGCCGCGGCGCAGGCGATCCGGGCGTAGGCGACCACGATGTCCCGCCCGGCCATCACGAAGGGGACGGCCAGGCTGACCCACCCGGCCAGGGCCAGCGAGAAGTAGATCGTCAGCCTCGCCAGGGAATCCACCAGCGGGTCGAGTATCCCGCCCAGTGGGGTGACGGTTCCGGCGTGGCGGGCGGCCATGCCGTCGAAGATGTCGGTAAGCTCCTCGGCGGCCGCCAGGGCCAGCAAGACTCCCGCGGCGGCGCCCGTCAGCGGGCCCGCGCCCGCGAACCCCGCCAGGCAGGTGGCAAACGCCCCGGCCAGTACGATTCGTCCGAATGTCAGCACGTAGGCGAGCATGGTTCTCCGCGGGGGGGCCCTGTCACTTCGCGCCGACCAGGCGGAAGGTGGCCCCGTGGGGCAGCCGTTGGGCCCGCAGGCCCGGGAAGGTGTCGTTGATGTACTTCGTCAGCGTCATCATGCCGGGCTCTTCGCTCGTGCCGTGGCTGACGCGGATGACCGGGCGGGCGTAGTCCTGGGCGATCTGAATCTGGTCCCAGTACCGCGTCGCGTCGTCGCAGACGATGGAGCAGTCGCAGCCGAGGCCCCAGAAGGTGGCCAGGTCGCACCCGCAGCCGGTGCCCACACCGACTTTGGAGACCGTCTGCGACAGGTCGCCGGTCACCTGAACCATCGGTTCGTTGATGGCGGCGCACCGGGCGGCGACGTCCCGCGCCAGCTCCTCCAGCGTTCGCGGGGCGACGTCGAACCGCAGTTGCGAGCGGCACTCGTTGACGGCGGCGGGTTTCGTGCCCAACCCCAGGAAATCCGCCCACGCCCAAGGCACGCCGATCTCGGGCCAGAGGTCCCACGAGTCGTGCAGCCGCACGATCGTCAGGCCGTGCCGGTTGATGTAGTCGACCTTCCTCGCGACGACGTCGAACCGCTCGCCGTAGGACCCGGGGGTGTCGTTGCAGTGGTCGTAGAAGGTCGGCTCGTGGGCGACCAGGAGCCCGTAGCCCCGTTCGACGGCCGTCCGGACGGCGGCGAAACTCGGCATCCAGGTCACCAGGCATTTGTCGAACGCCTTCTCGCCGTCGCCGATGATCACACGGTCGACCGTGTTCTCTCGCTTGACCCAGGTGCTTCGAGAGACGAAATGCTCCAGCAGGTCGCGGGCTTTGATCATGTCTGTCGTGCTCCTTCGCCGGGGAGTGCCGGCCGTTACGGCTCACCCAGGGAGTACATTCCGTGCCCCAGCGGGCGGAGCTTTCCCTGGCGGACCAGTTCGAGCCAGACCGCGTCGGGGAATTCGCCGGGCAGTTCGATGGCGGCGACGGCCATCCAGTCCGTGCCCTTGGACAGGGGGCTTCGGCTCAGTTGCGATTCCTCGTCCAGTTTGGTCAGGGCCAGGCGTTTGCGGAAGGCCTTGAGGGCCTGGCGGCAGGTCTCGGCGTCGGGGACGTCGCCGGGGGCCGGGGCCGAACTCTCCCCCGCCGCCGGCGCGGGGGTGCGAAGCTGATCGACCAGGCCTGCCAGGGCCTCCACGTCGCGCATGCCCACCACGTGGGCGGCGCCGGCCTTGGGAAGGTCGGTCTTCTCCAGCAGACGGTGCACCTGCTTCCACTCCAGCGAGGCCCGACGCGGATCGCCCAGCCCACGGAGGGTTGCCAACAACTCCTCGAGTTTCGCCACGACTGCGGGATCGCCGGCCATACGCGGGCTCCTTTCCTGGGAACGCCTGGGCCGTATTCTACCACCGATCGCCCCCGATGCCAGAATTGCACTTGACTTGCCCGGCGGAATGTCTAGTTTCTTCTCCGAACGGCCCCTCGTACCGGCCGCAGAAAGGCAACCATGATCAAACTCGGCATGATCGGCATGGGCGGCATGGGCTCGCACCATGCCAACTGTATCTCGACGATGACGGGCATACAGATCGTCAGCGTGTGCGACCTGATCGAGGAAAAGGCCAAACGGGTGGGCGAGAAACTCAACGTCCCCTGGTGCCTGGACTACCGCCGGCTGCTCGACAAGGTCGACGCCGTCTGGATCTGCACCGAGCCTTTCAACCGCCACGACGTCGTGCTGACGTGCCTCCGGGCGGGCAAGCACGTCTTCACGGAAAAGCCCATCTGCCTCGAGCTTTCCCAGGCCGACGAGATGATCGCCGCCGCCCGGGCCGCCAAGGTCAAGTACATGCTCGGCTACGTCCTGCGGTTCACCGAGCCCTACCGCACCCTCCGCGACACGTTCGCCTCGGGCGAGCTGGGCGAGCTGGTCAGTTGCTGGACGCGGCGGTTCATGCCCATCGACATGAGCCCGCTCTGGTACGGCAAGCAGGAGAACTCCGGCGGGGTCAGCCTGGACTTCGGCAGCCACGACGGCGACTGGCTCCGCTGGGTCGGCGGAGACGTCAAGTGCGTCTACGGCGGCGTGAGCACCATCCGCTCGACCGTGAAGGCCGACGAGCACGCCCAGGCGATGTTCGCCTTCCAGGCCGGCGGCATGGGCACGTTCGACGTCAGTTGGTGGAGCCCCGTCGGGGAAAGCTCCGTCGGCATCGTCGGCACCAAGGGCGCGATGATCGTCGGGCGCGACGGCGTCGTCCGCAAGCGGATCGACGGACACGACGAAGAGATCGTCAACGTCGACTCGGCCATGCACGTCAACCTGGGCGGCAAGGTGGGCAAGCGGGACGACCAGGGCGCCATCCAGGCCGTCGCCACCCGGCGGGAAACCATCCAGGAACACTTCGTCCGCTGCGTCGAGGAAGACATCGTGCCGCTGACCGACGCCTCGGTCGGTCGGGCGGTGCTGGCCGTCATGAAGGCCCTACAACTGTCCGTCAAACGGGGGCAGAGTGTGAACTTGAGCGAGATCGGGTGAGAGCATTAAAAGAAGAACACGAATGGTACGAAGGGAACAAATGACACGAATGGGATTTGTTTCTTTAGAAAAGGATTCTATTCGTGACATTCGTTCTCTTCGTGTCATTCGTGTTCTCTCTTCGCCGATAACAGAAGAAACAACGGAAGAAAGGAACAACCGATGAGCCGTTTCAAGATTGGCGTGATGAGCGATTGTTTCAACCTGGGCCCTGAAGGGGGCGTCGTGCGGGCCGCCGAACTCGGGGCCGAGGGCGTCCAGGTCTGGACCACCGGCGGCAAAATGAGCCCCGAGGAAATGTCCAAGGACGACCGCAAGAAGTTCCGGGCGTTCTGCGCCAAGGCCGGCGTGACCATCTCCGCCCTGTGCGGCGACATCGGGGGCTACACCGACGCCAAGACCAACCCCGAACGCGTCCGTCGCTCCAAGACCATCCTCGACCTGGCCGTCGATCTGGGCGCCGAAGTGGTCACCACCCACATCGGCGAAGTGCCCGCCGACCCGAAGCACCCGACCTACCAGACCATGCTCGCCGCCTGCCGCGAGATCGCCCTGCACGGCGAGGACATCGGCGTGACGTGGGCGGTCGAGACCGGCCCGGAGACCGGCGAGGTCCTGGCCAAGTTCCTCGACGACGTCGACTCCTCCGGCATCGGCGTGAACCTGGACCCGGCCAACCTGGTCATGTGCGCCGGCGACAACCCCGCCGAGGCCGTCCGCGCCCTGGGCGAGTACATCGTCCACACCCACGCCAAGGACGGCCACAAAGTGCCCGGCGGCTACCTCGAAGTGCCCCTGGGCGAAGGCGGCGTGAACTGGGATGAATACCTCGACGCCCTCGAGGAAATCGGTTACGAAGGCTTCCTCACCATCGAGCGCGAAGTCGGGGCCGACCCCGGCGCCGACATCGCCAAGGCCATCACCTTCCTCAAGGGCAAGATCTGATTCGGGCCTCAGGGCTTCGCCAGGGCGTCACGAATCTGGCGAAGGGCCTCCCTGGCGACGTCCCGCATGTGGTCGTCATCGCATACGGCGGCGCGCCGCAGGGCGGGAATAGCCTGTTTGGCCTTGGCGCCAAGTCGTCCGAGGTATTCGGCGCCCGTGATGGCGGCGGATGCCTCCGGGCGGTCGAGGAGTTCGATCAGCGGCGGTAATCCCAGGTCCGTCCGCCCCAGGTTCGCCAGGGCGAAGGCAATGGCTATCCGATTGGATATTCCACCGGGCGCCCCCGGCAACCCGGGCATCGTGATGTCGAGCAGCAGAACGTCGACGTCTCTCTCGCCGATTGCCCGGATCGTGTCGAAGCCGTTTCCGGTCTCTCCCACGATTTCAAGGTCGGGTTCCTTTTCCAGCACGCCCGTCAAGGCGGGCACGGCCGCTTTGGCCGGCATGCCGATGTCGCCCAGGGCCTTGGCGGCGGAGGGACGGGCCTGCTCGATCTTGAGGGCCTGTGTCAGGATCTTGACGGCCTCTTCCCCGCCGATTTGAGCCAGGGCCTGGGCGGCGTCGCCCCTCACTCGGCCCGTCAACAGGGCCCCGAGCTTCGGGACGGCGGCCTTGGCGGGGGGACCGATGCGTCCTAACGAATCGATCGCGGCGTCCCGGGCATCGGATTTGTCGGAGGCAAGCAAACCGACCAGGGCGGGAACGGCCGGGGCGGCGGCGGCCCGCAGCCTGCCCAAGGCATAGACGGCAGTTCTACAGGTCTCACTGGACTTGAGGGCGTCCTGAAGAACCGGCAGTGCCGCCTTCCCCGCCGTCGGGCCGCACCGCGCCAGGGCACAGGCTGCCCGAAAACGCAGACTCTTATCGTTGCTCTTCATCGCCGTTGTCAGGGCGGGCGCAGCCGGGGCTCCGATGTCGCCCAAGGCCAGTTCGATGGTGTCGGCCATGCCACTGTCGGTGCCCTTCCAGGCCGCTATCAGCGCCGGAACAGCCGCCGCGGCCTCGGGCCCGAACGTGGCCAGGGCATCGGCGGCATCGCGGTGTTCATCGGAATGGGGATCCTGAAGCACTTCCGTAAGGGCGGCAATCGCCCGATCTACAGGCACCCCGTCGGCCACGGCGTCCTGCATGATCGTGGCGCCGCCCCCTGGCATCATCTTCCATCGTGACTCGCGTGCCATGCGCGATAACAAGCCGCTTGAATTGCCCTTGGCCCCCGGCGCGGGCAGGCTCCCCAACTTCTCCCCCAGACCGAACCGTATCCTCCTTAACGCCGTCTCGGCTGCGTCGGCAACCTGAATGTTCTTGTCTTTGGTCGCCGTCGTCAGCGCCCCCTTCGCCGGGGCCGCCCCGGCCCCGAATGCCCCCAACGCATCGGCGGCCGCCATGCGAACCCTCTCCGATTCGTCTTTGAGCAAGCCGGCCAAAGGCCCCACGGCGATCTCAGGGGCAGACCTGATCCTCCCAAGTGACAGAATGGCCAACATACGGACATTCCCGTCCTCGTCGCCCAGGATCGCGACCAGATCAGGAACCGCATCGGCCGCTTTGGGCCCCAATTGCCCTAGCGACAAGATCGCCTCGCGCCTCTCCGACGATCGGGAGTCCTTCAGGGCCGTGATGTAGCCCTGAAGACTGGCGTCGCCTTTCCGGAGTCTTGTCGCCGGCCCTGCCGAGGGTGTCGCTGGCGTTGGCGCCTTGCCTCCGTCGGCCGGCGCCCCGGGCGCGGGGCGGCTCGCCAACCTCTCGGCCAGGCTGCTCTGAATCTTCGCCAGGGCCGTGCGGGCAATGGTGCCCACGGCAATGTCGGGGTCTTTGGTTGCCGCCGTCAGCGCCCCCTTCGCCGGAGCCGCGTCGGCGCCGAAGGCCCCCAACGCATTGGCGGCCGCCCAGCGAACGGAGGCGTCTTTGTCTTTGAGCAGCCCGGCCAGGGGCCCAACGGCAATCTTGGGGGCTGACTGTATGGCCCCGAGCGCTCGAGCCGCCGCCGTGCGGATATCCGTACGCTGGTCGCCAAGGACCGAGACCAGAGCGGGAACCGCTTGGGCCGCTTTGGGGCCCAACTGCCCTAACTGCTGAATCGCTTGCGACCGCTGCGTCGGGTCAGCGCTCTGCAGGGCGGCAATGTAGCCTTGGACGCTGTCGTCGGCCCCCCAGGCCCCATGGCACCATGCCACCCACGCGCCTACCATCAGTACGATCGTCATTCCCACGGAACGCCGTCTGTTCATCGTTGTCGCTCCCCGTAGATCAAGACTTGCCGGGTTAACGGATACCCGCGAACGCCGCGGGCGTTGTCGGCATTCTACCTCCGCCACCGGCCGGTGCAAGAAGGCCCTTGGCTGAAAGGGCCTCACGGCCCCAGCAGCCAGAGGACGATCGGCAGGCAGACGACCAGGAAGAAGACGGTGTTGGCGACGAAGAGGGCCGACGCCGTCCGGGGCTTGGTGCGGAACATGTTGGCCATGGCGACCATGGTGATGGCGGTGGGCATGACGGCCTCGAGGAGGAAGATCCGCCAGGGCAGCGAGCCGGGTTCCCACGGCGCCAGGGCCGTCAGGGCCAGCGCGAGGCCCGCGCCCACGACGTACCGCATCACGCCCAGCCCGACGATCAGCCGCGTGAGCTTCCGCACCCGCCCGCCGTGCAGGCGAAGCCCGATGGCGAAATACCCGCCCAGCGTCGTCAGCAGGACCATCACGTCGATGACGTGCCATTGCTCTACCGCCCGCGGCCTCTGCACGCCCAGCCCGGCCAGCACCATCGCCAGGATCGCCAGCGGCAGGCCGATCGACCGCCAGTCCAGCAAGTTCCGCACCATCAGCGGGCCGAGGGATTCGCGGCTTTCGCTCCGCCCAAAGTGCCGCATCACCGGGTACATCACGCAGACGATCACGGGCGTCCAGAGCAGCCCGTAGATGTTCGTCAGCCGCAGGCCCTCCTCGTTGAAGAGGATGTACGCCAGCAGCCCGCCCATCGTCGCCCCGGTGTTGGCCAGGGCGCCCGCGACGGCGAACACGCCGATCGTCGGGCGGTTCCGCGTGAGCATTCGCCCGGCCAGCACGCCCAGGGGCAGCATGATGAGCATGAACGCCCCGGCCAGCAGGGGCAGCCAGGCCTCGGCGGCCGTCAGCTTCTCCTTCCAGATCGAGAAGAACCCGATCGACCCGTACCCGAACACCGCCACCATCGTCATGATCGGGCGCGAGGCCGATTCCTTCAGCCAGTGAAACCGCCGCGCGAGATACCCGCCCGCCATCGAGCAGACGATGACCGCGACGGCCAGCAGTGCCTTGGCGTGCAGGGGCATCAGAATAGCGTTTCCGCGCCCGCCGCCGCCCGCGTGGCGAAGACCGGTGGCCGGCGGTTGAAAAGTTTCTCGAAATTGCCGGCGATCGTCCCGGCCGCCGCGTCGGCGTTCTCTTGCCGAACCAGCACGATCGCGCAGCCGCCGAACCCGCCGCCCGTCATCCGCGCCCCATAGACCCCCGCACACTCCCGGGCCGAGGCCACGATCGCGTCCAGCTCCTCGCACGAAACGTCGTAGTCATCCCTTAGCGAGATGTGCGAGGCGTACATCAGCTCGCCGAAGGCCCTGTAATCCCCGGCCTCCAGGGCGCCGACCGCCCGGAGCGTGCGGTCGATCTCGCCCACGACGTGCCGCGCCCGCTTGAGTTCCACGGCGTTGAGTTGTTTTCCCGGCGCCCCGGCCAGGGCGGCCGCGTCCGTATCCCGCAGCATCTTCACGCCCAGCTTCTTCGCCGCGGCGTAGCACTGGTCGCGCCGGGCGGCGTATCCGCCATCCGAGATCGCGTGCTTGACCTGCGTGTCCGCCACGAGCACCACCACCTCCGGATCGTCGAACGGAATCTGCCTCACCGTCCCATCCCGGCAGTCCAGCAGCATGGCCCGCCCGGCCTGGCCCAGCACGGCCACCGCCTGATCCATAATCCCGCACGGGGCTCCGGCAAACTCATGTTCCGCCTTCTGACATATCTTCGCCAACGCATACGGTTCCATTTTCCCACCTACCCCTGCTCCCGCCCCCGCCGCCGCCAGGAGCGCCAACCCCGTGGCCACCTCCAGCGACGCCGACGAACTCAGCCCGCCCCCCAGCGGCACATCCCCCGCCAGCAGTATGTCCGTCCCCTGGAGTTCAACGCCTGCCTTCAGTAGTCCCGCCACGACTCCCTTGCAGTAATTCCCCCACTTCGGTTCCCCCTTCTCCACCGGCCCAGCCAGGTCCACCACGGCCGACTCCTTCGCCTCCCGCGACACGAACCGTAGGGTCCTATCCTCCCTCCGTGCCCACACCGCCACCGTATCCCGTTCAATCGCGATCGGCAGCACGAACCCGTCATTGTAATCCGTATGTTCCCCAATCAAATTCACTCGTCCCGGCGCCCTGACCGCCCCCAGGCCCTCTCGCCCAAAGACTGCCGCGAACTGTCTCTTCACGTCCTGTAGTTTCACACTCATGTGCAGCACCGTATCGGCCAGGGCGGGCGACGTCAAGGCCGGGCCGGCAGTCCGCCTTCGGCGGAGTAGCCGGGGGCGGGGGCGAGACTCACCGCCGAGTTCGCAGAGAACGCGGAGAACCCCGGATAAGTATCTTTCTAATGACCATCAGTAATCAGGGTCCAATAGTCAGGAAGAATAGGCTCTTCTCCGTTCTCCGTTCTCTGCGGTTCTCGGAGCTTGTCCGCCGAAGGCGGGCCTTCTGCGGCGAATCCCTCCCCCGACGGAGTTCCGATTTCCTTAACCATCTTCCCTGCAACGATTTCTTCTCTCTCCCCGCCCCTTCCCGGCCTCGAATACCGGCCCTGATCGGGCCCTGATGGGGGACTGATCGGGTACTGATGGGGTACTGATGGGGGACTGATGGCGTACCGATCGGGCCCTTCCCCGGCCCGGCCGGGGGGAGTAATTCGTGAATCGTGATTCGCGAGTCGGGAGGGGAGGGCAACAGGCAACAGGCAACAGGGAACAGGCGACGGCCAATTGAGAAATTGGAAATCGGTCCGCCTTCGGCGGAGCCCCGGTCGCTTCTTCCCTCTTGAGCCTGTTGCCTGTTGCCCATTGCCTGTTGCCTCGTTTTCCCGGCCCCGGCCGCACCAAACATAATACGAACCTTTCGCCGGATTGCAAGTGGAAAAAAGCGAAAAAAGGGCATGGTTCAAATCAGGGTTACACTCGTGTCGGCGGCGGCACGATGTCCCCGTTTGTAGCACTACAGCGCAAATGAGGCTCAAGAGATTCGGGGGTCCAGGCCGATGGTTCTTGTGAGCCAGCTGGTCCTGGAGACAAACATGAATACCAAACAACTGGCGTCCCTCCAAGAGGGACT
>JAPLNA010000255.1:22668-34267 GCA_026693065.1 Planctomycetota bacterium | reverse complement strand
TCATATGCCGGATAGTTTGCCGCAAGAACGGCCGCGATTCAAGACCGGAAAAACCAAAGCATTGTTTACTGCCAATGGTCGGATAGCCTGGTCAAAATGCTCCGCTATCGTGCTACGCGCTCAGCATGATGCCGGGCGTTCTGCCAGAAGAAGAAAATGATTGACGGGCATAAGTCATAATGCGTAATGTTCTTCCATGCGTATAACACTATCCATACCTGATACAGTCGCTCGCCGGTTCCAAGTGGCCATACCACCCCGGCAACGGTCACGCCTCGTCACCCATCTATTGGAGGATGTCTTGTTGGAGCACAAGGACTCGCTCGCTACGGCATGTCGCGCGGCCAATCGGGACAAGGCGCTCGAACGTGAGATTGACGACTGGCAGTTGTTTGAAGACGGGGTGGCCGAGTGAGTTAATCTGACGTTACTCGTGGAGAGGTTTGGTGGGTGTCTCTCGATCCGACGCAGGGGGCAGAAATCACGAAGACCAGACCGTGCGTCGTGCTCACGCACGACACACTGAACCAACTTCGCCGGACTGTCGTCGTAATCCCCCTCTCCACGGCAGCCAAACCCCACCCTCCGATTACCGTCCCGGTCACCTGCCAAGGCCAGTCGGCGCGGATCATCTGCCCCATCTGTGCGCTCAGCAGCACGTACAACGCGTCGCCCGGGCCCTTGGCCACCACCAGGTCGCCGCCCAGTTGCTTTTCCTCGCGAATCGGGAACCAGAGGCACTTGTCCTGCCGTGCGGCCAACTGCGCCGGCGGAACATCGTTCAGCAGTTTGAGGTATCCGGCCAACTCCTCGGCCGGGACGACCAACTCGTGCTTGGGATTGGCTTGGGCGAACGCGCTGTTGGGCGCGAACGGGGCCATCCGGAACTCCATCGCCTTGGCCGCCCCCGCCGAACCCAACTGCGTGGCCGGCGGGACAGCCCGGGAGACCAGCAGGAGCTTGTAGCGGATGCGGGTGGCCTTGGGGTTCTCGCTGAACCCGACGATCTGCAGCAACCCCATGCCGCCTTCCCGGGTCTTGATGATGTAGGTCGCCGGCAGGTTCGCCGTATCCGTCAGGAACACCGGATTGCCGCCCTTGGACTGAGAGACGGCCTCCACCAGCGACCGAATACTGATGCCCTCCCAGCTTCGCGGCGAGGGAATGGCCACCATGTCAAACCCGATCAGCCCGCGGCTGTTCGCCGAAACGAACCCGCCGGCGTCGACCCCGTTGGCGATCATCCACGCCATCCCCGCCGTCTGCCCTTCCTTGGCCACCTCGTCCGGCAGGGCCGTCACCCGCCCGCTGTCCAGGTCGATCAGGCAGCCCTCGCCCGTATGGTTGACGGTGCGTTCCATCACCGGGCCGAACTCCAGGCCCTCCGGTGGCGGGTATTGGCGGACGACATGGCTGGGAACCATGCACAGGCGGACCTCCGCGACGGTGCTGAGTCGGATCGTTCGGCCGTCCTTCGTCTTGATGAGCCTGTCCCCGGCGGCCGCGGAGTCCTTGGCCGTGGCGGGCATGGGCAGGGGCGCCTTACGAAGCGCCTCGCCGATATCCGCCGCCCCGACCCCCAGAACCGCGGCCTTATCCCGGTTCAGAACGACCTGAAGCCGGGGCACCTGCCTGACCGTGACCTGTGGAACCTGGGTGCCCGGGGGAAGGGCCTCCACGGTTGGGGCGGAGGCATTCATGGGCAAACGCGGCCGCACAGAGGTGCAGAGGTCGCGGATTTGCTGGGCAGACTCCACCGTGGCCGGCCCGGAAACGTAGATCTCCGTTCGTCCGTCCGACGAGATCGCCGTCAGGGCCTTCCCATAGCCAAGAAGCCCCCTCAAAAGGGGATCGGCCACGGCCTTGTCCAGCGTTTCGGCGTCCGCGCCCTCCAACGTTACGACGACCCTGGCCAGGCTCGTCGCCGGCTGAGTGGCGGGGGTCGTTGTCGACTGGCCAATCCACTTCACCTGTTTTGCCAGGGCATCGGCCAGCGGCCCCTGGGCGTCGTTGACGATCGCCAGTCGCCAGCCCTGCCCGGTCCGCCGGAAGGCCAGGAGTATGTATTGTCCGCCCGGCTTTGGGCCCGGTGCCCCCGCCGCGGCCCAGTCGCCGGAAATCACCGTTTCCGAGACGACCCGGGAACTGTCCGGGTTCTTGGGGAACACGTCCCGGCGGAATTCCGTGGCCACCCGCTGCAACAGCATCACAGACCAGCCCATCCTCCGCCCCGAGGGCCTGAGGCCTCCGCTGGGCTCCTCCCACCCTTCCACCGACCCGATCGCCAGCGACTTCATCGTCTCGATATCGTCGTCCCGCATCGCCGCCAGGAACCGCAGTGCGACATCCTTGACGGCCTCCGAATCCGACGGCTGCGACGCGGCCGCGCCCGGGCGGGTTGTGGGTCTGTCCACCGCGAACCTGCCCGCCGCGCCGGCGAGGGCCAGCACCAGGAGCAGGCCCGCCCAGTGCCAGGCCCCAGGGCCTTTCGATGCCTTTGGGCCACCCGCGGCCGCGAAGACCTCGATGCTCTCCCGCCTGTAGAGGACCACCATGGCCCAAAGGCCTGCTCCTAGTGCGGGCAGTACCTGGGCCAGGTGACGAAGAAAGGCCCAGGCTATCTCGTAGTGGCCATGCCAGAAGATCGCTCCCCAATAAGAAGGAAAGAGGAACGGCGCCAAGGACAACAGGGCCATCAGGATAGCCATCGCGGCCGTCAGGATGGCCACCCGGCGGCTACGGACCCCCAGCATGTTGATAGCGCCGCCGATGAGCAGGACATAAAGGATGGGGGTTGGCGGCAACCCCCAGAGACCGTTTCGGAGGGCGACCCACCGCACGACCGATTCGGCCGCCAGGATCGCCCCGCTCACAAGCAGGAGGACAGCGGCGATCCGGATTCTCCGGCGGTTCCTGGTAAGGCGTGCGATGACCTCGGGCTCGATGCTCTGTGGCACCCAGGAAGTTCGAGAGTCCAGCGGCGTGAGTTGGTCGAGGGGCAGGCGGAGCCCTCGGCGGATTCCGCTGCCGACGAGGAGGGTGACGCCCATGGCCATCACCCACGCGTACGTGGGCCACCCGGCGATGGAGAACCCGGCGTAACGATGCAGGATCAGATCGAACAGGAACACGCCGAAGCCGGTGGCGATGGCCACGAACAGGGACAACAACGCCACCCCCGGCCAGTGGATCGCCCGCTTGCCGTCCCGCACGCCGACGATGGGGACGATACGCTGGTAACGCCAACTTCCACGTTTCGTGTTGAATTCAAGGGCCGCCGTGACGGCGGACTTGGGGGCCGGCGCCGCCCCGGCCGACAGATCCGGCGACGTCGTGACGATCGTTTCGACCTGGGTGCGGATCTCGCCGACTTGCTGGTAACGGCGGGAGGGCTCCTTTTCCAGGGCGCGGAGGACCACGGCGTCCAGGCGGACGTCGAGGAGGACCTTGCGGCTGGGGGCCTCGAAGCGGCCGACGGGGAGTTCGCCGGTCAGCATCTGGTAGAAGACCACGCCCAGGGAATAAATGTCCGCCCGGTGGTCGACCTCGCCGGGGTGGTCGGTCTGCTCGGGGGCCATGTAGTGCGGCGTGCCCATCACGGTGGCCGCGACGGCCGGGGCGTCCGAGCCGGCCGGGGCCGGTTGGCCCATCAGCTTGGCCAGACCGAAGTCGGCGATCTTCACCTGCCCCCGGCGGTCGAGGAGGATGTTCTCGGGCTTGATGTCGCGGTGGACGATGCCGCGGTCGTGGGCGTATTGGAGGGCCTCGCAGATCTGCGGCACGATGGCCAGGGCCTCGCTCGTGCTCAGCCCGCCGGCCTCCAGCACGTGGCGGAGGCTTGTGCCGTCGACGTATTCCATCAGGAAGAAGTACAGCTCGCCCCGGCGGCCGAACTCGTGGATCGTGACGATGTTCGGATGAGCCAGCCTCGCCATCGCCTGGGCCTCGCGGGCGAACCGCTGGGCGAAACTCTCCTGGGCGGCGATCTCGGGGGGCAGGATCTTCAGGGCCACCAGTCGGTCGAGCTGCTTCTGGCGAGCCTTATAGACGGCCCCCATGCCCCCGCGCCCGATCAGTTCGAGAATGTCCAGCTCGGGGAACGCCCCGGCCAGAGCCTCCGCGGGCGGGGGGGTCCAGCCCGCGGCCGGGCCGGCGGCGGAACCATCGAGGATGTTGGCCTCCAGCCCGCGTTGGAGCAGGCAGGCCGGGCAAAGCCCCCGCGGGGCCCCGGGCGGCAGGGGGTGGGAACATTCCGGGCATCGGTTCTGTTCGGGCATGGTGTTTCTATCCTTTCGTCTGCGCCGCCACTATCTACTGACGCAAACGCCAGGGATTGTTACAGGCACTTAAGAAGATAGCTGATCTCCTCCTCGACCCGGGCGGGGGAATCGACCGTTTGGGCGATCTCGGCCTTGAGCAGGTCGCGGTATCGCCGCCGAAGCCGGTGCACCGCCACGCGGAGAGCCCCCGGGGTCATCTTCAACTCCCGGGCGGCCCGCTGGGTATCGAGGGCCTCGGCCCCGCCGGTCAGGCTGGGCTGGATCGCCGCGTAGAGCTCGCCCTTGCCGCCCGCGGCGTACTCCCGCCCCAGCCGCCCCAGCACCAGCTCGAGCACCGCCATCGCCCAGCGGCGATCGAACAGCCGCTCGGGGGTCTGTCGGTCGGCCGGTTCGACGGCGTAGCGGGCCTCGGCCTCGAGGGCGTCCATCTCGACTAGGCGGCGTCCGCCCCCGCGTTTGATCGCCCGCGCCCGGTCGCGTTGTTTGGAAAGGAAGTGCTTCATTGCCGCCAGCAGGAACGAGCGGAACTTTCCGCGGGCCCGGTCGGCCTGGGCGAGGTATTCCTTCTCGATCAGTGCGGCGAAGAAGTCCTGGACGAGGTCCTCCGCCTGGGCGGGCCCCTCGCCCTGGCGACGCACGAAGGCGTAGAGAGGGAACCAATACGCCTGCGCCAGGGCCTCCAGGGCCTTCCGCGTGAGCGTCTGCCGCCGGTCGCCCGCGGCGGCCACGATCAGGGCCCACTGCGTTGGGGCGAAAGCGGCCTGGCCGAGCCCGGCCGTCGAAGTTGTCTGCCCATCCCGTGCGGTCACACGGGCCTTATACCCGCTGGGGCCTCTGGCATCAACGCTCGCCCGCCGCGCCCGGGCGAACCGGGCGTCCGAGTCTGGGAAACATTCTCGATTGTGAATATATTTCCCGTCCGGACCCGCCCGTTACGCCGGGGGGAAGGCCCCGCCCCAGGGGCCGGGGCCGCCCGACGCCGCCGCAGGGGGCAGCAAAGGTTCCTGCCACGCCCGGCCGGCGACGCCTGCGAGGGTATCGGGCACGTTCGGCCGGGGGGTTCGTGAGTTCTGGCACGCCGGGCTGGCCTCACCCTCCGCCCGCCTGGAAGGGTGGGCTTGCCACGTTCGCCGGAGCAGTTTTTCTAGGCAAAACCACGCTGTCCCCGGCCAGGGCCCGGGGCCTTTCTCCGGGCGTAACCAATGGTCTTTTCGGAGGATATCACACGGCATCCCCAGTCCGAATCATTGGTGGGTCAAATATTGAGCTTTTTCTCCCGTTTTCCTGTTGACACCCTACGGGAGTTGTGGTACAAATACACGTGAGCTAGAGCCAGAAGTACTTGGGAGAGGATGTAGAGCCCAAGGCAGGGTCTTGCCCAAGAGACCGTTTCGGCAGCGAAGATGTTTCCAGAGTCAGTAGGTTTGCCCCGCAGCGAAAGTGAGTCAGGGAGTTTGACTCTCTCAGCCAAAGGCGGCCCAAAGCAATGGGAAAGTCGGGATTGCCGCAAGTCAAAGAGAACGTTTCGATAGTTCATGTGGATTCCCGAAGGAATCCCGGTGCGAGCCAGAAGGAGACTGAAGATGAAGAAGATCGGAGCAATTGTTGCAGTGTTGTTGGTGACGGCCGTCAGTGCCAACGCCGCTATTACGGCCGGCGATGTGCACCTGCGGATCAATACGATGACCGGCCAGGCCTACGTCGTCAGCACGACACCGGAAACCATCCCCTTGGTCGGCATCGCCATCAAGGCTGCCGCGGGCAAGACGATCCTGATTGCTGACCCGGGCGACTATAGCCCGGCGACCCACTGGGTCGGCGTCAACAACTCCGTGGCCAACGGGCACGCCGGTGACCTCGCCCTTTCCGGTCTGAGCAGCGCCGGTGGCTGGGGCATCTTGGTGAACACGGCGTCGCAGATCTCTGAAGGCAAGCTGTCTGGCACCTCGAGCCTGGTGGGCTTCGGCACGATCGCAATCGGCCACATCACCAACAGCACCGTCCAGTCTGACTTCTCGACCACTGCCGCCTTCAAGTGGCAGTATACGGACGGCACCACCAAGACGATGACGAACAACACGATCGAGTTCGTCCCCGAACCGGCTACGATGAGCCTTCTGGTCATCGGCGGCATCGCGACCCTGATCCGTCGCCGTCGGTAGTCACCACGCAGCAAGATTACTAGTAGTCAATGGCAGGCGGCCGGCCCTCGGGTCGGCCGCCTGTCTTTTAACGCCGCACTTGGCCTGCCCGCCCCGAATCGCCGATAATACTCCTTCCAACCAAGGAGTCCCGCATGGATCGACTGATGGTTACCGTGTCCGGCGTTCGAGGCACGATCGGGCAGAGCCTCACCCCTCTGGCCGCCTGCCAGTTCGGCCTCACGTTCGGCACGATCCTCGGCCGCGGAAAGACCGTCGTCGTCGGCGCCGACACCAGGCCCAGCGGGCCCATGCTCCGCGGGGCGATTCTCTCGGGCCTCCTGGCCACGGGCGTTAATGTCGTCGACCTGGGCGTGGCTTCCACGCCCGCCATCGCTCTTGCCACCCGCCGCCTCCGCGCCGACGGCGGCATCATCATCACCGCCTCCCACAATCCCATCGAGTACAACGGCATCAAGTTCCTCCAGCCCACCGGCACGGGGCTGGACGCCCAGGGCGCCGCCGACCTCAAGGCCGTGTGGGAAGCCTCCGGATGGACCCTCGCCGATTCCCTGGGCCAGGGGCGGCTGACCTCGGACGACACCGCCGCCGCCGCCCACGTCGAGGCCGTCTGCAACGCCTACGACGTCGCCGCCATCGCCACGAAACGCTTTACCGTCGTCGTCGACAGCGTCAACGGCGCCGGCTGCGGCGAGACCCCCATGCTCCTGCAGCGCCTCGGTTGCCGGCTGATCCACATCAACTCGCAGCCGCACGGGCTCTTCGCCCATCCGCCCGAGCCGGTCGAAGAAAACATCTCCGAACTCCTCCAGGCCGTCCGGGACAACCACGCCGACGTCGGCTTCGCCCAGGACGCCGACGCCGACCGCCTGGCCATCGTGGACGAGACGGGGCGGTTCATCGGGGAGGAATACACGCTGGCCCTGGCGGCCGGCTACGCCCTCGCCCGCCGGCCCGGCCCCGTCGCCACCAACCTCGTCACCAGCCGCATGATCGACGACGTCGCCGCCGCCGCCGGCGCCCGTGTCGTCCGGGCGCCCACCGGCGAGGCCAACGTCATCTCCGCCCTGCTCGCCCACGGGTGCGTCTTCGCCGGCGAGGGCGGCGGGGGGGCCATCGACCCCGCCGTCGGACTCACCCGAGACAGCCTCGTCGGCATCGCCTGCCTCCTGGGCCGGCTCGCCGACACGGACGCCTCCGTCAGCCAACTGGTCGACTCCATCCCCCGCTACGTCATGCGAAAAACGAAAATGCCCTGCCCGCTCGGGGCGGCCGAGAAGGTCGTCGCCCTCGCGCGGTCCGCTCTGGCCTGCCGGCCCGGGGCGACGCTCAACGACGCCGACGGCCTCCGCGTCGACCTGCCCGGCGCCTGGGTCGCCGTCCGAGCCTCCAACACCGAACCCATCCTCCGCATCATCGCCGAAGCCCCCGACGCCTCAACCGTCGACGCCCTGGTCGCCCAAGTCACCGCGATCGCCCGAACGGTAATCCGGTAACCCGTGACCCGTTCCTTCATTCCTTTCCCCGCTTCTCCTCCTCCAACTCCGCCTCTTGCATCAACCCCCGCAGCGCGTCGACCGCCTTCCCGAACAACCCCGGGCCCGTGAACCCCGCGAACTGTCCCGACGCCGACAGGTGCGGCTCCAGCGTCATCACCCCGCTCCAGTTCCGTCTCTTCAGCTCCGCGAAGATCTCGCGGAATTGTGCATCGCCCTCGCCAGCCGGCACGCACTGCCGCCCCCCGCGGCTGTCCTTCACGTGGAACCACGCCGTCACCCGATCCAGCCCGTTGGTCCACCCCTCGTCGTACGGGCGGATACCTTCCTCGACGTAATTCGACGGATCGAACACCCCCTTGAAGTGCTCTCCGCCCAGTTGCTCGAACAGGTCCAGCACAGCCGCCGGCTTCGCGCCGTAGATGCCCTTCTCATTCTCGTGATACAGCACAACGTCGGCGGCCTGGGCGGTCTTCACCATGGCCGCCATCCGCCCAAGCACTTCGCCTCGGTGCTCGAGGATGTTCTCGCCCTCGGCCGCATAGAAGCTGAACACGCGGATGCTCTTCGTGCCGAAGATCCCCGCCAGTTCGATCACGTGCTTGAGCAACTCCAGGTGAGTCGGGAAATCGTCGCTCAGGCGGATCTTCCCGATCGGCGAGCCGACGCACGGCACCGAGAACCCGCGCCCGTCCATCCTTCGCCGATACTCTCTCGCCTGGGCCAGGGTCATCTTGGAAACGTTCACCCCGTCGATCCCCCGCACGTCGATGCACCGCACCCCCAGCCCCTGGCATGTGTCCATCTGCACGCCCAGATCCGGCCCGATCTCATCCGCAAACGCGCTGATCGTGATCATGCTCTCACGCTCCTTCGGCCTCCCTCTGGGCCCGGGCCCTTATACTCCCGCCAGCGGCATTTCTCAACCGTTTCCTGCTTGACAGCCCCCTCGCTCCCTGCTACATTCCCACATCCACGGGCCGTTAGCTCAGTTGGCTAGAGCGCCTGCTCGACACGCAGGAGGTCACTGGTTCAAGTCCAGTACGGCCCAGTTTCGCAATCTCCGTCAACCTTCGTCACATCAACCACTTTCACAGCACCTTGCAGCGTACCGGTTTCGTCACGCTTCGTCAGCCTTCTGCCCGTTTCGACAGAGGACTTCAAACCAGTTTCAAAGGGATCTTTGCGGTCAGAATCCGGTTCATCCGGGCAACCTGCTGGCTGACGCCTACTATTACCAGGCGGGGGCGAACCGGAAGCCGGTTCAGACAGGAGCGAGACGAGTGCATAACCGCAGCGGGCCGACGACGTTTAGACGCGCTTTGTGCGTGTACCCCTATCGGCGAGAACTCAATGAGGCAGGCTTCTGGCCGCCTCTGGGGCTGGAATTCGTTGCCGCCGTCGTCCAACGGTACGCGGGGACTCTGGACCTGGTGGACCTGCGAATGGAGTCGGGCCGGACGGCGGATTTCATCCGGCCGGAGACCGACCTGGTCTGCTTCTCCGTCAACTGGGATCGCGACATCGAGTTCCTGGAAGAGGAGATACGTTCGGTTCCGCCGGGGGTGCTGACGATCGTCGGGGGGCGGCACGCCACCGAGTGCCCGGAGCGCTGGCTGAAGGAGTTCCCCAATGTTACGGCGGTCGTCCGGGGCGATGGCGAGGAGGCGATGGAGGAGATCTGCCGGGGCGTGCCGATGGCGCAGATCGCCGGAATCAGTTTCCGGGGGGACGGGGGCATCTGCCACAACCCGAACCGAACGCTGGGCAAGACACAGGACGACCTGTACCCCGACCGGCGCCTCCGCCGGGGGGCCTACGTCGTAACGGTCAAGGGCGTCCGCACGAAACTGAAGGTCGATTCCATCGCCTCCTCCCGCGGCTGCCCGTTCAACTGCACGTTCTGCTCCTTCAATCGCAACCCCTGGGGCGAGAAGCGCGGGTGGACCGGCCGATCGGCGGAGTCGGTCGTCGACGAACTGGCGGAAATGGAAGCCCCCCTCGTCGGGTTCACCGACGATCTGGTCACGCACGACATGGACCGCGTGGAGCACATCTGCGACCTGATCCTCTCCCGGGGCATCCGGAAGAAATACGTCATCAACGCGCGGTTGGAGATCGCCCGGCGGCCGGACGTCCTGCGGAAGATGGAGCGGGCGGGCTTCTTCATGCTCCTGCTGGGCGTCGAGTCCGCCCAGGACAAGACGCTGCGGTCGATGCGGAAAGGCTTCGACGTAGCGAAGATCCGCGAATACTTCCAGGTCCTGCGTCACACCCGCATGATCCTCCACGGCTATTTCATCCTGGGCTGCGTCGGCGAGACTGTGGACGACATGCTCGCCATTGCCCCGTTCGCGAAGGAGATCGGCCTGGACACCGTGGGCCTCTCAGGCCTTCGCCACAGTCCCTACTCCGGGCTGGACGAGTTGGTCGCGGCCAGCCCGGGCTATCACATCGCCGACAGCGGAAAGGTCTGCTCGGACCACTGTTCCCTGACGGCACTGCGGCAGGTGCGTCGGCAGATCCACCACCAGTTCTACACGCCCGCCCAGATCGCCCACATTGCCCGCAAAGGCCTCCAGGGCGGCGGGGCCAGCCTGCTGCCGGGCATCCTCCCCTACCTGCCGAGAATCGCCGTCCACTGGATGGCGTACGCCTGGCGCCGGTTTCGCCGCCGCGCCGGAAAGCGCCACGCCCACCAGGCGGCGGCGGAGGGCGCCGGCGGTCACGCTTTGGGCCCCATCGGCCCCGGGCAGGTCGCCCCCAATTCTGTCGAGCCCGGATCTCCCAATCCAGCCAAGTCTTGCCAAGCAGTGGCGAACACGCGATAAATGTACTTCGCGTTCGGCGTGGCGTCCTTCACGGGTGGACCTGGCTTAGGGTTCGGAAACGATGAGCACGATGACAACGAAGCACGCGACTTGACAAACCGTCCCCCGATGGATTACCTGGGAGTTCCCTATGTCCTTGAATGAAGAATCCGCCGCCGGCTGCCAGATACGGGTTGTGAAGTCCAAGTCGGACATGCGGCAGTTCCGGCAGTTGCCCCGACGACTGTACGCCGGCGAGCCCTTCGCCGTGCTGCCCCTCGGCTCGCTCCAGGACTTCGTGCTGGATCGCGAGCGGCATCCGTTCTATGACCACGGGCGGGGTGCGTCGGCGGAGTTTTTCCTGGCCACGGACTCCGCCACCGGGCGGCCCGTGGGGCGGATCGCCGCCATCCTCGATCATCGGTTCAACCGACATGTCCGTCAGCAGGATCCGAACCACGAGTTGTGCGGTCACTTCGGGTTCTTCGAGTGCGAAGACTCCCCGGCCGCGGCGCAGGGGTTGATCGAGGCGGCCGCCGACTGGTTGCGGGGCCAGGGCGCCCGACGGATGCTGGGCCCGGCCAGCCCGTCGCAGTCGTATGATTACGGGCTGCTGATCGAGGGGCACGACCGCCCGCACCGGTTTCTTCTGCCCTACCACCCGGCGTATTACGCCGGGCTGCTGGAAGGGGCCGGGCTGACCAAGGCCATGGACCTCCTGTCGCTGACGGGCGACCTGCAGCATCCCCGTTGCGGCGACCCGATGAAGCGGCTGGCTGAACGGGCGGATGCGATGCGCACGCGGACCGCCTTGAAGGTCACGGTCCGTCCGATCAACATGCGGAAGTACC
>JAPLNA010000255.1:0-22660 GCA_026693065.1 Planctomycetota bacterium | reverse complement strand
GGAGGCCCGCCTTCTCGGGGCCATTCTCAACGAGACCCTGCGGGACCACTTCGGGCATTCACCCATCACGGAGTCCGAGTGGGAGCTCATCACCGATTCCCTCCGCCCGGTCGTCGATCCGCGTTTCATCCTGATCGCCGAGCGGGAGGGCAAGGGGGTGGGGCTGAGTATCGCCCTGCCGGACATCAACGAGATCATCGCCCGGCTGCGGCTGCGAGTGGGTTTCGTCGAGATCGTCGAGTTCCTGCTGCGGTTGCTGGTCGCCAAACCCCAGTGCGTCACCATCGTGGTGATGGGTTCGACGCGCGAAGGGAACAACTTCTCCGTCGTACCTCTGCTGGTCGGGGGGCTGGCGCGGAGCGTGCTGGACCACGGCATCCGATACATCGACGCGCATCAGATCCTCGAAGACAACCACGGCATCCTCGCCCCGGTGCTCCGGCACGGGTTGGTGCCCGATCGGCGATATCGCGTGTACCAACGGGCGTTGTGAAGCCCCTACCGCCGGACGCACGGGGCGTCGGCGGGATCGGGCCTCGTGACGCCGCGGGTAACGGCCGTGTCGGATGCCACGGGCGCCAGGTCCAGTCGCCGAATCGGGAATTTCGGCGGCGGAACATCGTCCCAGTACGTGATCCGCCCTGAGCCTTCCTTGCTCATCCACGGGAGACTCTTGAGCACCGTGAAGGCCAGGCTCGCCAACCCGACGGCATGAAGCGCCACCCGCCAGGCCAGTGTCCGGGAAGGCCGGCCCGACGCCAGCAACTTGACCAGGGCTACGGGGTTATAGAACGCGAAATACGCCTTCCAGAGGTTCCAGTGGATCCGGGCGGGATTCTTGGCCGACGTGGCCACCACGTGGGTGCCGTCGTAATGCATGTCCTGCATCCGCACGCCGCCGGCCGTCTTGATCACCGTCCCGCTACGGAACGTCTTCTCAAACTCACGCGACCCATAGGCCGGACTGTGCAGCGAGCACTGATACGACGCCGCCCCGCGATCGAAGAGGAATCTCGCCTGGTTGATCAGTCCGGTCAGGTCGTTCCCGGCCGTCCGCAACGGTTGGCCGTCATAATGCATTACCATCACCATCGGGAGAATATCGTTGGCGTTGAGCAGGCGGAACAGCTCGGTCGTCTTGGCCGCGGTCTGCCCCTTGTTCACGAGTTTGGCCGCCAGGTCCTCGATGCCGAACCAGATCCCCCAGGTTCCCCCATCCCGCGCCAACGGGATCAGGTCGCGGTTTTGGTACACGTCTGTCGCCGTCGCCTCGGTGCAGAAGCGGATGGCCTGTCGTGCCGTCCTCGTCCTGCCGCCCACGCGGTAGGTCGTGCGGGCCAGCGCCGTCAGGAGCGACTCGGTCGTGGGACGGTGGTTGAAGAAGTTGTCATCCGCCCCGAAGAAGTGCGGGACGTTGAACTGCTCGCGAAGCACCTTGAGTTCGTCCGCCAGCCGTTGGGGACTCTTGTGCCGCCATGTCCGCTGGTTGTACGCCGAAATGCCGCAGAACGGGCACGTGAACCGGCACCCGTGCGTTGTCACGAGCGAGATCGCGCGGACGTTCTTGTGGAGTGCGCCTTGCGGGATCGGCTGCGGCGACAGGGTGTCGCGCCGGTGCTTCGGCTCGATCAAGGTCAAGCCCACTCGCGGGTGCGGCAGTTCGTCCAGGTCCCGCACCAACCGCTGAACGCCCGTGTTGTACAGGATGGGTCGCCCGCCCCGGTCGCGCTCCTGGCTCATGTAGACCAGCCCGGGGATGTCCTCAAGCAGGCCCCGGTCCCGGCAACGTCGGAACGCCTGCCGCATCGTTTCGCCTTGCCCCCGATGCGCGGTCAGGCGATCCAGCAGTTCCAGCAGGACCAATTCCTCCCCCGTCGCCGCCGCGTCGACGTGGATGTCCCCGTCTGGGCCGAGTCCGAAGTAGTGGTCCGGTTCGTACACCGCCTTGGGTCCGCCGGCCAGTATCAACGGGCGGTCTTCCCCCATCGACCAGGCGTCCCGAATCAACTCAAAGCTCGGCGCCGAGTTGATCTGCATGGCGGTGGTCGTCATGATCTGGATGGGTTTGCCGTCGATCCGGCACTTCGACGGGCGGACGTTCGGCGTCCACAACTGGTAGACCCCGCGCGTGTTGAACCCGGCCGAATGAAACGCCGACGCGATCGCCACCAGACCCGCCGGGATCATCCAAGAGTCATAGAAAAGGAACGGCAGCATCCGCGTCCGAAGATCGAACGCATAAAAACATGCCACGGGGATATCGCCCAGACCGGGCCTGGACGCCATCTGCCCGAGCAGTTGGGCGACCCGGCCGGCGGGGGCGAATTCGTCTCCACGGGCCCTCATCGGGAGTTCCATGTTCAGTTCCTCGAACGCAACGGGAATACGGACGGCACTATTATATCCGGGCGAGTTCCACTTTGAAACGCACGGGGGTAGAATACTGGCATCGCAAGGCTTGTTCGATGGGCTCGTGTTGTCTGCCAAGAGCCACGAACAAGAGGCCCGCGGCCTGCCTGTGCCGCCGAACCGGTAGCCCCACCTCCTTCCGGCTCGGGAGAGGACGACCTATGAGACTCACCGCGTTGTGGATGGGCCGCATTGTCCTGGCGGCCGGCCTGGCCGGCTGTATCCAGACGCCCCAGCGCGCTCCCGTTGCCCCTCCCGTCGCGGACGCGACGAACGACCGATTGGCCCAGCGGATCGCCAGGGATCCTGTCGGGGTTCTCCAGGAAGGGCTCGACAGGTACAACAGCCGTGTAACATCCTACACCTGTACGCTGCACAAGCGGGAACGGGTCGACCCGAAAGGCCCTATGGCACTCGAGCAGACGATGGTCTGCAAGTTCCTGGAAAAGCCCTTCTCCGTGTATGCCGACACCGTCAAGAACCCCCTCGGCGCCAGGAAGATTCTCTACATCGAAGGGAAGTGGGACAACCGGATGCTCGTCGAGCCCTCCGGCATCGGGATCCTTCTGGGCTTCATGCTGATCGACCCTCGGGGCCCCCAGGCCCGAGCCGAGACGCTGCAGTCGATCGACCAGTTCGGCTTCAAGCGAAGCTCCGAGACATTGATCCGCAGCTACCGGATGGCCCGCGGGGAGGGCATCCTCACCACCACGCTCCTGGGCACCGACACCCTCGGAGGTCGGGACGTGATCGGCTATGAGGCCAGAATTACCGAGCCCAAGCCGACCGGCCGATTCAACTTCCCCCGCGTACGCGTTTGGCTCGATCACGAGTGGCTGCTGCCGATCGGCGTGGACACATGGGACGCCGAAGGCGTCGAGAGAGGCCATTACCGCTACGCGGATGTCAACTTCCAGACGAACCTGACCGCTGACGATTTCCTTCCTGAAGCCAACGGCATGAAGTCCCCGAAAGAGACCCACCCGACCCCATCATCCGGGAACCGGTAGATCCCTGCGCCCGAAGATCGCCTTTCTCTTTCTTCCCCGACGGCGGTTCAGGCGGATAGAATATCGCACAAGGCCGGCCTGGTTGACGCCGAGTCGCTCCGTCCGGCCGGAAGACTACGTACGACGGCGAGCGTTAGAGGATGGAACCGTTTGTTTGCTGCCATGGGAAGACTTCTGACGCGCTACTGGGCGGCCGTGCTGGCAGCGTGGGCGATCGTTCTGGCGGCGATGCTCTTCTTTGCCCCGCCGACCCACAGCGTGCGAAGCCAGGACGATAGCGGGTTCTTGCCGGACTCCGTTCCCAGTCGGCGGGCTATCGACACCATTCAGTCCAGTCTCGACAAGCCTCCGGCCATGTCGATCGCGGCGGTCGTCGTGGAACGACCGGAGGGATTGACGGGCTCGCCACCGACCGCCACCCAACCGGCGAGCCCCGATTCCGACTGGGGCTATATCGCCAGGGTAACCGGCACGCTGCAGGAACGTTCCAGGACGTCGCATTGGACCCTGATGTCGCCGGCGGATCCAAACCAGGGCTACCTGCGGAACAATCTGGTGGGCACGGAAGGTCGGGCGGCCGTCATCAAGGTGGACCTGCCCAGTGGGTTTGCCTCGCAAGAAGCATTCGATGCCGTCGCCTGGATCGAGAAAGCGGCCGCAGACGCCGGTCCGCCGCCGGGTCTGAGCGTGGCCATCACCGGTTCCGCCAGTTACGGCCGTGACTCGAACAAGGCGGCCGAGACCAGCCTGAAACGCACCACCTGGATCTGCATCATCGCCGTGGTCCTGATCCTGCTGATCACCTATCGCGCCCTGCCCGCGGCGGGTATCTCCCTGGTGACGGTCACGGTCGCGGTGGTTGTCGCTATCTCGCTCGTGGCGATTGGCGGGGCCTTCGGTTGGTCCATCTCGATGTTGGTCGAGATCTTCACGATCGTCGTCGGGTACGGCGCCGGGGTCGACTTCTCGCTGTTCTTCTTGTCACGGTATTACGAGGAATTGGGCGGACGCCACGGCGCGGACAGGCGCCCCGACCGGCGCGATGCACTCATCCGGGCGTTGGCCGGCGCCGGGCCGCCCATCGTGGCGGCGGCCGCCACCGTCGCCGCCGGACTGTCCTTGATGTACTTCGCGGAGTTCCGCGTGTTTCACTCGGCCGGGCCCGCCGTGGCCATCAGCGTCATCCTGTCCTGCCTGGCGAGCCTGACGCTGACGCCGGCGCTGGCCTATGCGGCCGGTCCCCATACCTTCTGGCCCAGACGCATCGCGACGCCCCCCGGCGGGACCGACTCGCCGGAGGGATTCTGGGACCGCGTGGCGGCCTTGGCGGTTCATCGTCGCGTGTACATCCTCATGTTCGGATTGCTTGTCTTGGTCCCGCTGGCCGGCTACGGTTGGCGCCAGGAAAAGGTCTACGACACGCTGGCCGACCTGCCTCAGACCGATCCGTCAGCCCGGGGGGCGGCCATATTCAAACGGTACTTCCCGGTCGGCGAGATGTCTCCCGTTCAAGTCCTTGTCCAGTTGGACCGCCCCCTCAGCGAGGCCGACTGGACTGCCGTGGCGGCGGCTGTCGACCGTAAGCTCCAACGCATGCCGCAGGTGCAACAGGTGCGAAGCCTGGCCCACCCGCTCGGATTGAAAGGGATCGAGATTTCACCGCAGCAAGTGTCGTTGTTGGTCGCCCAAGGTCCCGCCACGACGCCTTCACAAGGCGGCCCCCTAACCATGCTATCCCAGGCAGGCAGTTTGCTGGGCATCCCGCCAGGCGCCTTGGCCAAGAGCTTGTCTGAATGGAAGAACGCCAGAAGACAATTTCAGGAGGAAGTCCTGCCACGCTACGTCGGCCGAGAACGAAAGGCCGGCCTGTGGGAAGTGGCCCTCTCGCATCTTCCCTACAGTAACCAGGCCATGGACTCACTGGGGCCCCTGGCTCAGGCCGTGCGCGAGGCAGTCCAGGAGGCACCCCGGGCCGCCAACGCTTCCCCCCGCGTGCTGATGGCCGGCGACACGGCCATGATGAACGACCTCCGCCAGGTAACCGACCATGATTTCTGGTTCGTCGGCGCCCTGGCCGTAGCGGCCATCCTCATCATTGTCACGATATTGATCCGCGACCTGCCGGTCGCACTCTTTGTCATGGCGGCCACCATCCTTTCCTATGGCGCCGCCTTGGGCCTGACCTCATGGGTCTTCCGCCTGGTCTTCGGCACCGTCGGGTTGGACTGGAAGGTGGACTTCTCCCTCTTCGTGATCCTGGTGGCCGTCGGCCAGGATTACAACCTGTTCCTGCTGACGCGGATCATGGAGAAGCGGCGAAGCCTGCCGCTGGAACCGGCCGTCCAGGCCGCCGTCGCTCGTACCGGCTCGATCATCAGCTACTGCGGCCTGATCATGGCCGGGACACTGGGCTCCTTGGCCAGTTCCCCTCTGCGGCTGCTCCAGGAGCTTGGAACGGCCTTCATCATCGGATTGCTGATCGACACGTTCCTGGTCCGCCCTCTGATGGTGCCGGCTTTTATCCTGGTGTTCAAACGGTTGAACCACACCAGTTCCCGGTATCGTGCAGGGGAACCGCACACGGGTTGGAAGGAGTCGCCATGAACAAAGAACGAATGATCGAATTGCGGGACGTGTATCGCCGCGGGCTGCTCGACGACGTCGTGCCGTTCTGGCTGAAGCACTCGGTGGATCGCCAATACGGCGGGACGATGACGGCGGTCGACCGGGACGGGACGGTGATCGATACCGACAAGTGCCTCTGGCAGCAGGGGCGGTTCGCGTGGATGTTGGGGAACATGTACAACACCGTCGAGCGGCGGGGGGAGTGGCTGGAGGTGGCCGGCTCGTGTGTGCGGTTTATCCTGGAGCACGGGCTGGCGCCCAACGGGCAGTTGTACTTCCTGGTGGAGCGGGACGGGCGCCCGCTGCGGCGGAGGCGGTACGCCTTCAGCGAGAGTTTCGCCGCGATGGCGATGGCCGAATACGCCCGGGCCACCGGCAAGGACGAATACGCCGCCAAGGCCAGGCTGTTCTTCGACAACTTCGCGAAGTTCCACGGCAACGCGGCGGCGACGGGCATTCCCGACAAGGCAGAGCCGACGCGGCGGATGCGGGGGCTGGGCTTCCCGATGATCCGCCTGAACGTGGCCCAGCAGTTGCGCGAGGCGCTGGGGGATGAGAGTTTCACCCGGGCCGCCGACGAATGCATCGAGACGATCGCGACGTACCACGTCAAGGACGACATCCAGTGCGTGATGGAGTGCGTGGGGCCCGGCGGAGAGATCGTCGACCACTTCGACGGGCGGACACTGACCCCCGGGCACGCGATCGAGGGGGCGTGGTTCATCCTGCAGGAGGCCAAACTCCGCGGGCGGGACGCGGGCCTGATCGAACTGGGGACGAAGATGCTCGACTGGATGTGGCAGCGAGGGTGGGACCAGGAGTACGGCGGGCTGCTGTATTTCCGGGACGTCTACGGCCTGCCGGTGCAGGAGTATTGGCACGACATGAAGTTCTGGTGGCCGCACAACGAGGCGATCATCGCGACGCTGCTGGCGTATCAGCTTACCGGGGACGCCAAGTACGCGCGGTGGCACACGATGGTGCACGACTGGTCGTACGCCCACTTCCCCGATCCGGAGTACGGCGAGTGGTACGGATACCTGCACCGCGACGGGCGGATCGCCTCGCACGCCAAGGGCACGACGTGGAAGGGTTGCTTCCACCTGCCGCGGATGCAGTTGGTCTGCTGGCGGATCCTGGACGAAATGCTGGCGGGATAAGCCCCCGGCACGGCCGGGGGATCGATTCTCCGCGGGCGCTGCTGGGCTCACGAACAGCATCCCCCTGCGGTGCAGGGGGCTTCATGGGTTGCGGTCGAGTTCGCTCACTCGACCAGGATCGAGTCGCAGAAGATCCAGGTGGGCCTGTCGCTGCCGGGGGCCTGGAGCAGGCCGGCGGTGGTGGGGACCATCTGGCTTCCCCGGGCGGCCCGGAGGCGGACGTATCGGCCGGTGAGGGCCAGGGGGGCGGTTCGGGCGACGTACACCTGCATCTTTCCCGAGTCGGCGGGTGGGGTGGGCTGTTCGGTGTGAACGACGGTCCAGTCGGCCTTGTCCGGGGAGACGGCCAGCTCGACGAAGCCGGGCACTTTCAGGCACGAACTGGCCAGGTGGGAGAACTCCACGGCCAGGCCTTTGATGCTCCTGGCGGCGCCCAGGTCGACCACGGTGTCGAGGTCGAAGCCGATCTTGCAGGTCCAGGGGTCTTCAAAGCCCAGAGGCACTCGCGTGGGGCCATGGGCCTTGGCGCGAGCGGAGGCGGGTTGGGAGAGAATCGCGTCGGGCAGCAGGGCCGCACGCTCCTGCTCGGCCACCGCGGCGATCTTGCTGTCGGCGGTGAAGTCCCAGAAGTTGGTCTTGTTGGCTCGCAGGGCCAGGAGGGTGGCGATCCAGCCGACGGTCCAGCCGGTTTCGTTACACCAGACGCCCCAGCCGGCGTCGGCGTTGGAGGCCCAGTATTCCCATCGCTTGTAGTCGAACGCGCGGAACCAGCTGGCGTGCAACTCGGGATGCTCGCGCGAGGAGACCTGGATTCGGACCAGGAACTCGGCGAGCTTGTCGGCGGCCTTGTCCAGCCGGGCGTCGCCGGTGGCGGCGGCGGCCTCGGTCAGCGAGACGATCGCGAAGTTCGAGGTGTAGAGCATGTCGGCCACCGGGTCGCCGTTTTCCTGGATCAGCGGGGCCTCGGCGGTGGCGTACTTCTCGTTGCTGGCCGGCGGGCCGTACCGGCCGTGACCGACGCTGCCCAGCTCCTCGCGGATCGCGCCGCACTCGTCCTGGCAGGCGAGCAGATCGTCGGCGATACGGTAGAGCCACGCGCGATGCTCGGGCGTGTCGTCGACGCGGACCAGCCAGGCCAGGGGCAACAGCATGCGGGCTCGCTCCTGCTGGAGGCCGTTCGTCCAGTGCCACTCGTGCGGATAGGCCTTCATCATGGCCGCGATGCCGGCGCGGGTTCGCTCGAGCAGGGGGGCGAAGTGCGTGCGGGCGTAGAGCCAGAGGTAGCACGCCCAGATCCAGCTCTCGAAGTGGGGGGCGAAGAGCGACTCGTCGCGGTCCCAGTGATAGAGCCACCCGTACTTCTGCACGTTGGGCTCGAAGAGGTTGTGGCCCTGGAAGGCCCGGGGCCCGCTGCAGCGGAAGTTGGCGAGGATGGCCCGGGCGATGCGGCGGTCCCACCGGTCGGAACCCAGGGCGGCCGCGGTCGCCAGGGGGGCTCTGCGGGTCGTTGCGAGAGCCGGCCTGGAAGGGACGGAAGGAGCAGTCGACGATATTGGCGGCGATCTGCCCGTATCGCGCGGCGGAGGGGTCCAGCCGGCTGCGGAGGGCCAGGGCCATCGCCACTTCGCCGTTGCAGTCGTTGCGTTGGCCCTGGGAGAGCGGCTGGGAGCCGTCGAGGTTGATCTTGGAGACGTAGCACTGACTGACGCCGTTGGACCCGTCGGCCTGCTCGCTGACGCCGTCTTTGTCATCGCGGAGCATGGGGGCCTTGACGAACCAGTCGGTGCCCGCGCGGAAGGCCCGCATCGCCGCGTCGGCGGGCAGGGGGGCGCGAGGGCCGTACATCGGATGCACCGCGGGGGTCCACTTGAGCGCGGGGAGCTTTCGGCCGGGCAGGAGTCGGCCCAGGATGGTCCTCCACACCGTGCCCCAGGCCTCGGAGGGGGCATAGCGTCCGGTGACGAAGTGGCTGAGCTTGGTCGTGGCGACGATGACGTCGGCGCCGGGGAGTTCGAAGAGAATGGGCCAGACGTCGGTCTTCGGCAGGCCGTAGACGGCCGTGTCGAACCCGGCCACACGCGCGATCACGAGGTGCGGGCCGGCGGCGGCGGTCTCGACGAAGCGGCAGTCGGAGATCATCAGGATGCGATGCTTCTGGAGGGTCGGTCCGAAGGCGTTGTCGGCGACGACGGCCCGCTCGGCGCCGGTCGTTCGCACCGGGCCGCACGGGGCCCCGGGCAGTTGGGCGGGGAATTCCACGTACAGCCGGAGTTTCCTGGCGGCGGCGCGGGCGTAGTCCTTCGCGGCGATGGCCGTGGGAGTTTCGGGGTATCCCTCGGCGAGCACGAGCAGGGCCGAGCCCTCGGGCGCCTGGGCGAGGGCCTGGTCGAGGGCGTCGAAACGGGCGGGGGCCAGGCCTGAGTCGGCGGCGACGCGGAAGAGATCGTTGGACGCCTGGCAGACGAACGACAGGGCGGATTGAGGAGGCACGATCGGATTCTCCGCGGTCGCCGGACCGGTCAGGGGAGGAAGATCCAGTAGCTGGGCGGGGAGATACCCTTGACGAGGTAGTAGGCCGCGCCGATGCACATGAACAGCAGCCCGCCCAGGAGGTCGCCGGCGATCAGGCCGATCATGAGCGGTTTGAGCCGGGTGTACAGCCCGGCCGTGCCGAATCGCCGGACGGCGCTCTTGATGAGCCAGCCCATGAGGAAACACGTGTTGAACTGAGTGATGGGCCAGGTGCCCCAGACCAGGAAGAAGATCGGGTGGAGGGGCCACCAGTTCCATTGCAGGCGGAGCTTGCTGAAGACCAGGACGCCCAGGAGGCCCAGCCCGGCGGCCCAGAGGAAGCGGGGCTGGGGGGACATGTGGGTGAGGCGTTCGACGCTCGAGAGGTTCTTGGAGAACTCGAGCTGGTCGGCGTTCTGGAGCGTGGTGGTCTTGTCGAGGGTGAAGTCGAAGGGCAGCTTGGGCACGTTTCGGAAGCCCCAGCCGTCGGATTGGGGCACGCCGCGGCTGTAGTTGGCCATCAGGACGACGGGCACGGCGACGGCCAGGGCGATGGCGTAGACGCCCATGCCGGTCCAGCCGGCCTTGGCGGGGCGGACCAGGCTGGTGTCGCAGATTTTCAGGGCGTTGGTGAGGAAGGGCATGAGGCACTCGCGGTAGTCGCTGGTGAGCATGACGGCGATGAGCCCGACGGCGACCATGGCCTTGGGCCCCATGGCCGACAGGCCGAACAGCCCGGCCAGCACGCCCAGGGCGTTCCAGTTGGCCTCGATGTGGAAGAGCCCGCTCTCGGCGCTGATTCGGGCGGTGACGGTGAAGGCCAGCAGCACCAGGGCGACGGTGAGGAAGGCCATGGGCCAGTCCAGCCCGAGCCACATGAGGATGCCCGCCAGGGCCACTCCGGACACGAAGAGCACGCGAAGGGCCCAGACGGCGTAGTCGCCGCCCAGATGGGTGAAGCAGCGGGCCAGCAGGTTACCGTAGTAGTTCCGCCCGAGGTACAGGATGATCAGCCCCATGCCCAGCCCGCTGCCGAACATCTGCCAGGAGATGAGGGAGGTACCCGAGAAGACGTCCCCGCCGAGATCGACGCCCTGGACAGTCAGGACGGTCATCAGGGCGACCATGCCGTACTGGGTCAGCCCCAGCGTCAGGGCCACGTCCGAGGCCAGGAAGAACGCGAAGGCGATCACCGTCGGGAAGATCCGCAGAATAAACGGAGATTCACGGAACTGGATGCCCTGCGAGGAGGGCCACATCTTCAACAACGGCGAGAAGTCGAAATCCAGGGGAATCTTGATGAAATACCCGGGATACCAAATGTCAATGCCGTTGATCACGCGGACGGCGAAGACGATGACCAGCCCGATCCAGAAGAGCCTGTCGGCCCGCAGGGGTTTGGCGCAGCCGGGCACCTGGCCGGTGATGATGGCCGAGGCCACCGAGGCGATCGGATACCGCAGGTTCTCCCGTTTCGACCATTGTTCGTGGACGATCAGGCTCAGGCAGGTGACGGCGACGCCCGTCAGGAGGATGATGGGCAGCCACCAGGACAAGGGCCCCATCCAATGGCTCCAGGGCACGGCGGCGGGGTTGAGCAGCCTCGGGGGGCCTGCCTCGGCGGAGGCCGAGTCGGACTTCTTCTCTCTGTGCCCGGTGACGAACTCGGTGATCGCGGTCTCGTCGGCCGGGTCGCGGAGGATCAACTGCTGGGGGGCGTAGTCCAGCACCTTGCTCCGGGCCCAGCCGGGCTCCTGGCGATGGTAGTAGGAAGGCAGGGCGATGGTCTGGCTGAACTTCCGCATCAGCCCGCTGCCGGGGATCGCGCAGGCCACCAGCGCCAGCGCCGTGATGATGGCCATTTCCGCCGGGCTCAGGGCCGCCTTCGGGTGCGTCCGGCTCAACAGCGGATTGATCATCAGCGAGAAGACGATCAGCCCGCCGAAGACCAGGATGGGCAGGTGATTGCCCACCAGGAAGTTCAGTCTCGCGACGGTATCGTTGAGATACCCCAGCCCCGCGATCAGGATCGCGCCGAGCGTACCCAGGATGAATGCGCGTAAAGTCATGTCACAATCCAAACGTCAATGACGCAGCCTTTATTTCGCCTCATAGGCCCGCAGCTCGACGATGTGCTGGCCCTGGTTGGCGCTGTTTTTGAGCATGGTTACGCGAATGTACCTCGCCTCCGCCGGCGAGAAGGCGTGGCGATATCCCTTGGCGGTGGCCGGGGCGGTGTTGGCCGACCCGTCGGCGACCTTCGTCCAGGTCTTCTCGTCGGTGGAGACCTCGATCACGTACTGATAGTATCGCCCGTCGCCGAAGTAGGTATACAGCACCGCCTCGCCCAGCCGGTGCGTCTTGAGCAGGTCCACCTGAAGCCACTGCGGCGCCGGGCCCGAGGCCCAGTAGGTGGACTCGAAGTCCATCACCTCCACCACGCCGTCGACGGCGTACTCGACCTTCTCCTGCCAGCCCGTGCTGGAGGCCTTGGCCGGTTTGCCGGTGGTCAGGTTCTTCTCGTAGTCCACCTTGGGGTAGTGCCACAAGGGCGTATAGCCTCGCGGCTTGCCGGCCGGGTCAAAGAACCGGGCCTTGATGGTCAGCGTCTTGTCGGAGCTGATCGGCTTGTCGTAGGCCGGTGAATTGGCCGTGGGCTCTTTGTCGTCCAGCGTGTAACGGATGGTCCCCGGGACGAACGACTGGAGGTGCACCGTGACGCGGTCACCGAACTTGCCGCCGAAAGCCTTCGAGATCAACCCTTCCTCCTTGGCGATCTCGAAGGGCTGGCAATCGAAGGCGCGGTCCCAGACGACTCCCGCGGGCTTCCCCGCCTCGTCAAACGCCCGCGCCTTGACGCGGGTGGTGTCCGTCAGTTCGATCGGGGCGGCATAGGCGGGGGACTTCTCCGTCGGCTCGGCCCCGTCGAGGGTGTAGCGGATCGTGTCGGTCTTCACCGAAGGCACGAGCTCCAGCCGGGCCTTGTCGTGGAAGCTCGTGCCGTCCGGCGCGGTCGTCCCCTGGGCGGCGAAGGTCAGCCGCGTCAGCAGGCGGTCGAGCACCTTGTCGGTGTGGGCCAGGCGGGCTTTCAGGTCGTCGCTCTTGCGGGCGGTGGAGATATTCCACGTCCGCTCCATCCGCCAGGGGATTCCCCCTCGCAGGGCGGGCACGGCGTCCGGGCCGGGCTGCTCCCAGTGAACCAGCGTCGAACCCAGCACCGGGTCGGTCTTCTTGAGCCAGATGAAGTTGGACATGTACATGGTCCAGTCATCCCACTCGCAGCCGAGCCACCAGGGGCAGTTGATGATCGTGTACCCGTCGGCGACGAGCTCGTCGCAGCGGTAGTACCAGTTCCGCCAGGCCATCACGATGGTGTGCTTGGGCACGTCGCCGCCGCGTTCGAAGCCCTCCCACACGATGGCCCGCTTGCCGAGGCTCTTGACGTGGTTGCTCATCTCGGACAGGAAGTGGCAGAACAGTTGCGGGGTGTTCATTCCCATCTTCTTCATGGCCGCGAGGCAATCGGGGTCGGTCTCGAGCACGCCGAAGTCCGTCTCATCCCCGCCCAGGTGGATGTAGGGTGAGGAGGCGAAGACCTGCGCCACCTCCGTGAGGATGTCCTTCATCACCGCGTAGACCTTCGGGTCGGTGATGTTCATGATCCCGAGCCTCTTGCTCTGCCCGGTCTTGGCGTCCTTGGCGTTGAAGACCTCGGGCATCGCCCCGGCGGCGGCGCCGCAATGCCCGGGCATCTCGATCTCGGGCACGATCGTGACGCCGCGGGCGTCGGCGTAGGCGACGAGCCGCTTGAGGCCCTCCAGGTCGAACCGCTGCGGCTGCCCGTCCGCCATCGCCGCCCCGAGCTGCGGGTACTTGGTCGACGGGAACGTCCACAGTTGATCGTCCGTCATGTGCAGGGCGAAGTAACGGATCTTGTACAGCCGGCAGACGTCCACGCACTGGCGGAGTTGCTCGAGGGTGTGCGGCTTGCGGGCGACGTCTTCCATGGCCGCACAGTAGTCGGCGTGCGGCGCGTCCACGACGGTCATTCGGGGCAGGCTGACGGCGTCGCCCTTGACGTCGAGGGCCTGGAGGATGGTGGCCGTCCCCGCGGCGGCGCCCTTGTAGTCGCCCGCGCCCACGACGGCCTGGTCGGCGACGCGGAGGCAGTAGCCCCCGGGTTTGGCGGCGGGGTCGGTCCCCAGAACGATGTCCCCCGCCCGGGCCGGGGCGGCGGCCAGGGCGAGTTTCAGCCCGGTCACGTGGAGCAGTTCCCCCTGAAACGCCGCCGCCAGCGGGGCGAGCTTCTCGTCGGTCGTGACGAGGCGGGCCTGGGCGGTCAGCGCGAAACGCCCGCCGTCCATCGTGACCGACTGCGGATAGGGGATCACGGGAATGAGCGACCGGTCGGCGGCGGGCGTCGCCGGTTGGGCCTGGGCGGCCGGTTCGTTCGCGCAACCCAAGGCCAGCACCACGACCAGTACGATGGTGATGTTCTCGACCGATGGCTTCATGGCAAACACGCCTTTCGTGCCGATTGCTCCGAACGCAAGAGACCCGCCGCCATCGCGGGCTGGGGCGGAGTATACTGGACGCCGCCCACGGTGTCCAAGATTCTGGGAGGCAAAAAGACCCCGGGCGGCCCCGCGATCCGCGGACGCCGCCCGGGAAGTTACATCCACGTCAGCCGAATCAGCCGAAGGTTACCGCTGCTTGCGGCGGATGGCCAGGCCGGCCAGGCCCAGCAGGACCAGGCTTGCCGGTTCGGGGACATTCGTCAGCGGGTACGTGCCGGTGGGCCCGCCGTCGAGGCCGAAGTTGTCCTTCAGCAGCCCGAAGTCCTCCGGGCCGATCTCGCCGTCGTCGTTGGCGTCGCCCAGCGTCCAACTCTCGTGGTTGCCGAAGGGCAGGTTATCGAGCCCGAAACCGTCCTTCAGGATGCCGAAGTCCTCCGGCCCGACCTCACCGTCCTTATTGAAGTCGCCGGGGAGGTAATCGGGCCAGGAGGGGCTCACCTCGCCTTGAATCTGCAGTGCGTCCAGTCGTTCATAGTTGAAGGTCTTGTTGTCACCCCAGCACCCCGAAAGGGTGCCGCTGCCATCGGTGGTCATCTGGAACGTGGGGCCGCCTATCGCATGCCGGGTGGTGGTCGGGGCCGCGTGATACGGGGCCGGACCCTCGAAGATCGCCCCCCAGGTCGGATCGTTGGCCCACCCTACCGTCCAGATTGTATAGGCGGTATTGGGGGCCAGGCCGGTGAACTTCCAGTTCATGTCGCCCGTGGTCGTCAGGTTCTGCCCCAGATCAGGGCTCATGACCGCGCCATCGACGGAATTGTAGTACGCGTAGGTGGCGTTATTATCGTTGAAGAGGAACGACACGCCCGGCGTCGGCGCGCCGGCGCCGTCCGTCAGGTTGTTGACGGTGATGGTGTTGGTCCCGCCGCCCGGAGTAAGGCTGACCTTGTTCCAACTGCCCGTCTGGGCAAAGGCGCCATCGGCCTGGCCGCTACGCGGCGTTCCCCACCCGATGTCGATACTGTACGTGACGGTCACCGCCGAGGCGGAGCCCGCCGCACACACCAGGGCCAGCAGGGCCCACCCGAGCACCAGTTCACTTCTGCACATTTCAGGCTCCTTGTGTGGGCGACAGAGAAGGAAGATGGGCGGCCCCCGCATAGACGGGAGCCGCCCGTGTCATGCATCAAGATCGAACCGACCGAGGCGGACGGTCACCGCTGCCTGCGGCGGAGGGCCAGGCCGGGCAGGGCCAGCAGGGCCAGGGTCGTCGGTTCGGGCACATTCGTCAGCGGGTATGTGCCGGTGGGCCCGCCGTCGAGGCCGAAGTTGTCCTTCAGCAGCCCGAAGTCTTCCGGGCCGATCTCGCCGTCGTCGTTGGCGTCGCCCAGCGTCCAACTCTCGTGGTTGCCGAAGGGCAGGTTGTCGAGGCCAAAACCGTCCTTCAGGATGCCGAAGTCTTCCGGGCCTACCTCGCCGTCGAGGTTGAAGTCGCCGGAGAGGTAGTTCGGCCAGCTCGTGGCCCCTTGGACGATCTGAATGGCGCCGACGTACGTCCTGCCTGTGGCGGTCGAGAAGGAAAGGGTCTGGGTCGCGCCGGACAAGCCCGTGAAGACCATCCACTCGCCGAAGGGATTGGCGTCGGTCGTGCGGACGTCGTCGATGATGGAGTTCTGGGCGCTCTGGTTCTGCTGGCCCATCGTCAGCGAGGCCCCTCCCACGGACACGGTGATACTGTTGCCCTGGGTCATGGTCCTGACGTACATGTCGTACGTGCCGGACAGGCCGGCGAAGTCGACCTGCATGGTGCCGCCGTTCCACCAGAGGTTTCCGTATCCGGCCCGCCTCCAGGCGTTGTCGATCAGCCCGCCGCTGACGTGGGTGTCACCGGCGCCCGGCGGAATGGCCGTCAGCGGGTCATTGAGGCCGTAGCCTTTCCCCATCTGGAAATAATCGATCTCGTCGGTGGGGTTCCACACGTTCGGGTTGCTGGCGCCGCTGACCTGCGGCGTCATGGTGACGCCTCCGAACGTGGCCGGAGCCAGCGTGGTCACGTTGGCGTAATTTGCGCTGCCGGCAGCGCCCACGTACTTGCCGGCGAACGGGTCGTCGACCCCGAGAACCATCTCGGCCAGGTTCCTGCTGGCGCCGTCGACGGCTCTGACGGCACTGCTTCGGGTTCCGGAGAAGTTGAATCCGACGCTGCCGGCCCGGGCCGATGCGCCCGTCAGCAACACCGCCGCCATAACCACTCCCATCGTCGTCCGTGTCTTCATGCTTCGCTCCTTTGTCTCGGCGGATAAACCCAGACGGGCGGCCCCCACATTGACGGGAGCCGCCCGTGTCATGCGGCAGAATCAAACCGGTCGCGGCGGACGGTTACCGCTGCCTGCGGCGGATGGCCAGGCCGGCCAGGGCCAGCAGGGCCAGGGTCGTCGGTTCGGGCACATTCGTCAGCGGGTACGTGCCTGTGGGCCCGCCGTCGAGGCCGAAGTTGTCCTTCAGCAGCCCGAAGTCTTCCGGGCCGATCTCGCCGTCGTCGTTGGCGTCGCCCAGCGTCCAGCTCTCATGAGCGCCGAAGGGCAGGCTGTCCAGGCCGAAGTTGTCCTTCAGGATGCCGAAGTCTTCCGGCCCGACCTCGCCGTCCTTGTTGAAGTCGCCGGGCAGGTAGTCCGGCCAGGTCTGCGTCTGGATCTGGTACAGTTCGAACCCGTTGAGGGCGATGACCGGGCCGCCCACGACGAAGAAGTCCACTGCAGCGCCTGTCGTGGTGAAGGTTGTCGAAAGCATGGCCGTGCCTTTGCCGGCCAGGGTGGTGTCGGTGTTGGCGGCGGGAGTGAACGTGGAGGTGTTGGGCTGCCAGACGTATCCGGCGTCCACCGGGCTGCTCTTGTCGCCGGCAAGGCTGTAGTTCCAGTGGGCATCGCCGGTGTTGCTGCCGCTGCTGTCCCAACTGTAGATATTGAGCTGATACTGTGCGCCGGTGGTGAGCCCGCTGAGTTTGATGTCCATACCCGCCGCGGCGAACAAGAGGCCCTGATACATGTCGCTCAGAGGGCCTGCATCGGGCAGGCCGCGATTGCGCCATCCCTGGTTGGCATACCCGTCCGAGACGTCCACGTTGATGCCATTGAGCACATAGGAGTACGTGAATGGGCCCCAACCAACGCCGGCACCGGTGATCCCCGTCCAACCGGAGTGAATAGGCGCTCCGGTCGTGTAGAGGTCAGCTTGGAACACCACGGTGCTCGTCGCTCGTGCCTCACCCGCCAGCCCGAAGGCCAGCATCACGCCGGCCAGTCCGAGTACAACCATGCTCGTTCTCATGTTCCGCTCCTTACGCGATAAAGGGGTTACGTTGCGTACCCGCCTCAGGCTCCTGAGGGGAATGTCGTCCTATGGCGTCGGCGAAGCAGCATCGGCAGGGCCAGGCCCAACAGGGCCAGGCTCGTCGGCTCGGGCACGTTGGTCAGGGGGTAGGTCCCGGTGGGGCCGCCGTCGAGGCCGAAGTTGTCCTTCAGCAGCCCGAAGTCTTCCGGGCCGATCTCGCCGTCGTCGTTGGCGTCGCCCAGGGTCCAGCTCTCGTGATGCCCGAAGGGCAGGCCGTCGAGCCCGAAGCCGTCTTTCAGAATGCCGAAGTCCTCTGGTCCTACCTCGCCGTCCAGGTTGAAGTCGCCGTCCAGGTAGCCGGGCCAGGCCGGGCCGACCAGGGCGGCCACTTCCGCGGCCGTCAGGGCGCCGGCGTACAGGCGAATGTCGTCCAGGCTGCCCAGGAAGCCGTCGGGCAGGTTGTCGCTGTTGCCCAGGCGCCACAAGGTATCCCGCCAGCCCCACATCGAGACGTGGTAGGTGTCCAGGGGGGCGCCGTTCTTGTAGGTCTTCAGGACCGGATCCAGCGGCGCGGTCGTGTTGTCGTAGGTCCAGGCCACGTGCGTCCAGGTCTCCGTGTCGACCGGGATCGGGGCATACTCGTCGCCCATGTTCCAAACGTTTATCGATCCGGGCAGGCCGGCCGGGGGGTAGTTATAGAGCACCGCGGACTGATACCCGCCCTGGTTCTGAAGCACGTAGCCGTAGTCGGGGGCGGAGGGATTGAACCAGAAGGCGATGGACCAGGAGGTATAGAACTGGGCGGGGGTGCCGCCGATATCCACGCGGCCCTTTTCGAACCCGGCCCCGCCGAAGGCGAAGGCCTGGCCGACCCTCCCGGGTGCGCTGATCGTCACCCCGGTTTCCGGGTTGACGATCGTGCCGATCTGCCCGGTCTCGGCCGTCACCGTCGTGCCGCTGACCTCGCTGTTGTCGAGGGTGGCATGGAAGATCAAGTCGGCCCCCGACGATAGGTTCGCCATCGCCAACAGACACGCCGCTGCACTCACGATGCCCATGGAACGTTTCATTTCGAGACTCCTTTCAGGCTAAGCCCGGCCGCGCGGACGGTCCTCGTGCCGCTCTCAGACGCCTCTCGCTTTTCCGGCAGACTCAAACCGCAACCCGTGGTCGCATTTACGGATATGGATCGCGACCATGTCAGAAGATGCACTTTTCCAGATATAAGATACCGCGCCGGCCTCGGGGCGTCAATCGATAAGTCAAGAAAATAAGCGGTTTTCGCCCGTCCTGCCGGGCCCTCCGCGGCCGCCCCGAGACCTCCTCGAACGCCAACTCCAGCGGCTTGCCGCTCGGCGGGATCATCTCCGCCGCCCGTTCCATCCCCGGCTCGCCGTCGGGGTTTGGGATCCGTTCGCGGGAGACCGGTTCCCGGACGCGGGGGCCTTGGGCGAGCCAATCCGCCCAATTCATTTTCCCTGTTTATGATCCGGCCCCTTCTGGCCGATACAACGTTTGTCGCATCGCCCGGTGCATTGGACGCCACGGGCCAAGGAGTAACAGAAATGAAAGTCCTCATCCTCGACGCCGACGACCGTTTCGCCGAACAGGCCCGGAGATACTTCGAGTCGCACGCCCACTTGGTGGTGCGGGCGTTCTCGGCCGCCGAGGCCCTCAAGACCGCCCAGTCGTGGCGCCCGGACCTGGCCGTCGTTGACGCCGACCAGGCCAGCGAAACCCTCCTCCGCGGCGTGCAGGCCCTGCCCGATCGACCGGCGATCCTCATGACCGGCTGGCCCGAAAACGTCGGCCATGTCTGGCGAGCCTGGCAGTCCGGCGGCGACGAACTCCTCATGAAGCCCCTCCTCCACGCGGCGGAGATCCAACTGGCCGTCGCCACCGCCCTGGAAAACGCCGTCACCGGCACCCGCGGCGAAACCGTCGCCGCCTGACCCTTTCCCCCACATACACTGCCTCGGGCGCTGCAACCCTGAGGACCTTTGCCGACCGCCCATCCCGACCAGGTTTGGGCGGTCTTGTTTCCTGCTTCTTCTTCTGTGGAACGGGATGGCCGCGAACAACGCGAACAAAGACGAACAAAGACAGGAATAGAGACAAAGAAGAAGACAAAGACTTTCAATCCTGGCTTCTTCTGACCTGATCCTTCTGTTTCCTCTGTTCGTCCCGTTCGTCTTTGTTCGCGAAGTTCGCGGCTATCCCGCGTTGTTCGCGGCTTTCTTGCGAAACTGTCCCCGGACGGATACCATTCCCCGTCATGATCGGACGCGCGGTGGCCTTTGGTTTCTGCACCGCCCGGGACTTCCTGGCCCGGGGGCTTCTTCGCCTGCACGTCGGGCCTGACGCCATGACGCTGGCCGGGGCGGCGATGACCGCCGGCGCGGGAGTGTGTCTGGCCGCCGGGGCCGGCACCGGCTTCGCCTGGAGCCTCGACCCCCACGCGCCCAAGACGGCCTACCCGCTGCTGGCCGGCGTGTTCCTCATCCTGGCCAGCGCGTGCGACATGCTCGACGGCGCCATCGCCCGCCTGGGAAAGTGCGGCAGCGAGTTTGGGGCCTTCCTCGACAGCACCGTCGATCGCTTCAGCGACTTCGCCGTCTGGGCCGGCATCGCCTACTTCTACGCCCGACCCGGGCGCGCCGACCCCCTCATGGTCACCCTCAGCATGCTCGCGATGTTCCACGGGTTCGCGACCTCCTACGCCAAGGCCCGGGCGGAGACCATGGTCGCCACCTTCAACGACGGCTACTGGCAGCGGGGCGAACGCGTCGCGGCGATGTTGATCGCGTCGTTCGGCTACAACATGCCCGCCCTGCTGTGGCAGCAGGCGACGCTGCCGGCCTTCACCGTGCTTCGGCGGATGCTGCACGTTCGCCGGGCCCTGGTGGGCCGGCCCGCCCCGGGCGACATCCGCACCGGACCCCTCTGGCGAAAGTGCTGCCTCTGGCTCTGGCCCCGTATGTCCGTGCCCTACGACGTCGTCACCGGGCTCAACATCGCCTGGCTGATCTTTGCGTTGCGGTAACCCACATGGGCAAACAGTATCAAGGCCAACTCGAACAGATCGACGCCAACCGCTGGCGGATCCCCAAGGCCTCGCGCCCGGACATGCGGGTCGACGGCATCATCTACGCCACGGGCGAGCTGATCGCCGAGGTGATCGCCGGCGGGGCCGTCGAGCAGGTCGCCAACGTCGCGACCCTGCCCGGCATCGTCGGGGCCTCGCTGGCCATGCCCGACGTCCACTGGGGCTACGGGTTCTGCATCGGCGGCGTCGCCGCCACCGACGTGGACGAAGGCGGCGTGGTCTCCCCCGGCGGGGTGGGATACGACATCAACTGCGGCGTCCGCCTGATCCGCTCGGACATCCCCGCCTCCGACCTGGGCCCGAAGATGCCCGACCTCGTCAACGCCCTCTTCCGCGACATCCCCGCCGGCGTCGGCGTCGACGGGCCCTACGAGTTCGAGCCCAAACGCATGCGCCGTCTGCTGAATGAAGGCATGCGGTTCCTCCTGGAAGAGGGGCTGGCCACCGAGGCCGACCTGGCGACGACCGAATCGGCCGGCAGCATGGGCGACGCCGATGCCGACGCCGTCTCCCCCGAGGCCATCCGCCGCGGGCACGGGCAGTGCGGCACGCTGGGCGCGGGAAACCACTTCGCCGAGGTGCAGGTGGTGGACGAGGTCTTCGACGACCACGCCGCCAGCGTCCTGGGGCTCAAGCAAGGCTGCCTCACGCTGATGATCCACTCGGGCTCCCGCGGGCTGGGGCACCAGGTCTGCGGGGACTTCATCAACGCCCTGCGGAAAGTGCCCGCCCAGTTCGGCATCCACCTGCCTGACAACCAACTCGTCTGCGCCCCCGTCAACAGCGAGCCCGGGCAGCGGTATCTCCGCGCCATGCGGGCCGCCGCCAACTTCGCCTGGTGCAACCGCCAACTCCTCGCCGCCCAGTTCCGCCGCTCGCTGGCGAACTTCTGCGGGCAGAGCGAAGAGTCGCTGGGCCTGCGTCAGGTCTACGACGTCGCCCACAACATCGCCAAGATCGAGACGCACCTGGTGGATGGCCGCCCGCGAACGCTGTGCGTCCACCGGAAGGGGGCCACCCGCGCCTTCGGCCCCGGGCACCCCGAACTGCCCCCCGCCTACCGCGACCTGGGCCAGCCCGTCCTCATCCCCGGCGACATGGGCACAGCCAGCTACGTCCTGACCGGCACCGCCGGGGCGATGGCACAATCCTTCGGCAGCACCTGCCACGGCGCCGGTCGCACCCTCAGCCGCACCGAGGCCCTCCGCCGCAGCCGCGGGCGACGCATCGACCAGGAACTCGCCGCCGTCGGCGTCATCGCCCGCTCCCGCAGCCGCGAGGGCCTCGCCGAGGAACAACCCGACGCCTACAAAGACATCGACGCCGTCGTCAACTGCGTCACCTCCGCGGGCTTGGCGAAAAAGGTCGCCCGCCTCCGCCCGGTGGGAGTCATAAAGGGATAGGGAGAAGGAACGCGGAACTGGGAACAGGGAACTGGGAGGGGACTGGGGAATCGGGAATCGCGGTAGGATCCGATCTGTTGGACTGCTCGCTTCAGCGAGGCAGTTCTTCTCCCGGGGCGTCCGGTTCCCCCCGCGTGAACTCCCAACCGCATATCCCTTTCTCCTCATTTGCATAACCCCGTCCCCCTCATCGCGTTGGATCATCCCACCCTCCCGCGTCCCGGCGTTTGGGTTCACTCCCGGTACACGGAAAGTTCACAGAAAGTTCACTCCCGGTTCACTCCCGGTTCACGGGAGGTTCACTCCCGGTGCACTGCCGGTTCACCCGGCTTCGCCGGCCCGTGAATCGTGAGTCGTGAATCGTGAATCGTGAGTCGTGAATCGGCAATCGCATCTCTCCCTCTTCAATCGGCAATTGGCAATTGGAAATCGGCAATCGCCCCTCTCCCTGTCATCGGGCGGGCAAAACCGGCCAGGTCCGGGCGGGTGAAAACCGGCCATTCTGAGGAAAGGTCGCCGTATTCGGTATGCTCCTTCGTTCCCGCGGTAGCGGGAGGGAAGGAGCGGCCGAATGGCGAATCGACTCAAG